>CAYWBK010000426.1:0-5564 GCA_964455745.1 uncultured Armatimonadia bacterium | reverse complement strand
CGAGGTACTCTGTTCAGCCACTGTCAAGCTACCCACACACATTGAGGAAGAGCCGAAGCGAAAGGAGAGGATACTTATGGGTCTTGGCAAACGAAAACTAGGCCAGCAAGGCCTTGAGGTCTCGGCCATCGGCCTTGGCTGCATGGGCATGAGCATGTCGTACGGCCCGGCGGACGAGACGGAGTCCATCGCCGTCATCCACCGCGCCATCGAACTCGGATGCACCTTTCTTGATACGGCGGAGGCCTACGGCCCTTACGCCAACGAGGAGTTGCTGGGCCGGGCGCTGAAGGGGCGGCGCGACGAGGTGACCCTCGCCACGAAGTTCGGCTTCCGCATCGAGAACGGCAAGCAGGTGGGCACCGACCGCGACAGCCGGCCGGAGCACATCCGCTGCGTGATCGAGGAGTCCCTGCGGCGTCTGCAAACAGACCGCATCGACGTGCTCTACCAGCACCGCGTCGACCCGGCGGTGCCGATGGAGGAGGTCGCCGGCACGGTGGGCGAAATGGTCGCCGAGGGCAAGGTGCGCTTCTTCGGCCTCTCCGAGGCGGGTGTCGCCAACATCCGGCGCGCCCACGCGGTCCACCCGGTCTCCGTGCTCCAAAGCGAGTATTCGCTGTGGGAGCGAAACCTGGAAGCCGACGTCCTTCCGGCGATTCGCGAGCTGGGCATCGGGCTGGTGCCTTTCTCGCCGCTTGGCCGCGGCTTCCTGACGGGCGAGGTCAAGCGGGCGGAGGAGTACCCCGAAGGCGACTTCCGACGCGGCGACCCCCGCTATCAGGGCGCGAACTTCGACACCAACATGCGCGCGGCGGAGACGGTGCGAGAGGTGGCTCGGTCGCTGGGCGTCAAGCCGGGACAGGTAGCGCTGGCCTGGCTGCTCCACAAGGGACCGGACATCGTGCCGATTCCGGGCACAAAGCGCGTCAAGTACCTGGAGGAGAACGTCGCTGCCGCTTCAGTCGCGCTCGATGCGGGACGGATGCGCACGCTCGACGACGCGCTCGCGCCGGACAGGATCTCCGGGCCGCGCTACAACCCGACCGTCATGTCTATGGTTGACCGCTGAACGACGGCTTCCCGCAGGAGATGCAGCGCTTTGCGACTTCGGTCGCCGGCCGAGCGGAGAGGCTCTGGGCACGCCCCAGGAAGCGAAGGCGCTTGTGGGGCGATGGTGAGAGCCGGGCGACGCCGTGTGGCCGATGGTATCCCTGTCATGGCGTGACACCAGAATGCGGAGAAGTTCCGCCGTCGCCCCGCGCTGCGCTGCGCTGCGAGGCGACCAGAAAGGACAGACAATGTCTCATCGCACGTTCCTCGCCGCCGCTGCCGCTCTCTTTGCGACCGCCCTGGCAAGCAACACGTGCACCGCAGAGCAGGGCGCTGTGCGCATGACCGAAAGGGTTGTGTACTACGACGCAACCCACGATGCGAGTTGGGTGAACGGCGCCGGGCAGGTGGCGGATTGGTTCAAGGGCAAAGGGTTCACGGTCAGGAATGCCGGCGAACTCACGTCCTGGATGGAGGCCAAGACCGGCGGCGCCTATGGCAGTGTCGTGGTCATGACGATGGGTACTCTGCCTGCGAGCCTCCTAACACCAGAGAGCCCCAAGTGTTTGCTTCGCCGCTACCTGGACGCCGGCGGACGCGTCGTGTGGATGGGTGATGCCGCATTGGCTATCGCCACCACGCCGGGCCAGCGGCAAGTCGCTCGTAGCGGGGTCGCCGGGGTGCTGAAGAGCGTGCTGGATGTGGACTTCGTGTGGGACGACGAGAACGCGAGCCTGCAGCCGCAGGTGACCGCTGCCGGCCAGCGCTGGGGAGTGCCGCAGGGCAATGCCGGGAGCTGTGTCCGGGCGGCTGAGGCGGAGTCGGTAACGGCTTGCTTGTCCAGTTGTGAGAACTCGGCGGCCATCTGGTTCAAGAACACTAACCCGAGGTATCCGCTCTCGGGGTTCATCGCATCGGTTCATGCGGTTGACGGCAGCAAGCCCGAGACCTTCGCGGAGTTCTACCCCATTGCGACGTTCGACGGCGTCAACGCCGGTCCGGCCGGAACCGAGGCAGCCGTAGCGGACGAGCCGCCGGTCAAATGGCGTGTCGTGGAGCCCAAGTATCCCTGCACCGACGTCATAGTGGCCGGCTGCACGGTCCGGGAAGCCGGCGCCAAGGGCGACGGCGCCAGCGACGACACCGCAGCGTTTGCCGCTGCCATGCGGTCCGTGGCGAAAGCCGGCGGGGGTGCGGTATTCGTGCCGTCCGGCCGGTACGCGATCCGGGGCAATCTGACCGTCCCCCAGGGCGTCACGTTGCGCGGCGAATTGGAGACGCCGGATCCGGCCAAGCCGTTGCGCGGCGCCGTCCTGATGGCCTTCGCCGGTCGCGGGGCCGAAGGCGGACGGCCGTTCATCTCGCTAAGACCCAGCTCCGGCCTCAAGGGCCTGGCGATCTGGTACCCGGAACAGGAAGCGGCGAACATCACGCCATACCCGTTCAGCATCCGGCACGCCAGCGAGGCCACGGTCGAAGACGTCGCGCTCGTGAACGCCTACCAGGGCATAGACATCGGCCCCGGCGGCAATGGCACGCATATCATCCGCAATGTGTACGGCACTCCCCTGCTCACCGGCGTCCAGTGCGACAACTGCTTCGACACCGGGCGGATCGAGAACGTGCGTTTCGCGCCCGGCTACTGGAGCGGCTCCGGGCTGCCCGGCGCCCCGGTCGCGAATGGGCCACACACGCAATGGCTGCGCGCCAACGGCGTCGCTTTGCGGCTGTTCCGGATTGACTGGGAGTGCATAACCTTCGCCAAAATCAGCGGTTACAAGATCGGCGCGGAAGCGCTGCCGTCGCGTCACATCCCGCCCATCAATAACGGCGGCCCGCCCTATGGACACTTTTACGGCTGCGAGATCGTGGACTGCACCAACGCCTTCGTGGCTACGGACGCGCGATTTCCCGGGTTCCTGTTCACCCATTGCGTGCTCGGAGGCAGTGAGGCCGCGATCAAGACCGCCGGAACCTTCACATCGTTCCTGGGGCTCCACTCCTGCACTCTCCAGGGGGACGGCAGAGCAGTCGATCTCCACGGGACGGTCGGGGCAGCGGCGGCGTTTCAATGTTGTAGCTTCAGCGGGGAAGCAGCGGTGGACACGGGCAGCTTCTCGATGTTGGGATGCAAGTTCGACTCGCCGAACGCGCACCTTAACATCGGCCCTGGCGTTCGCGCCGCCACAATCGCCGGGTCTGCCTGCAATGGCGGGGCGAAGGTCCGCAATGCCAGTGACTCGGGACAGATCAGGATCAGTGATGCGCCGTTGCCGGTGTCTCCCCGGCCGCCGCTCATTGCCTGGAAGCCGGACAAGATCCTGAAACCCGCCAAACCCAGCCTGTATGTCGTCACCGATCCGGCCTGGGGCGCCAAGAGAGACGCCTTCACGGACGACACCGCCGCGATCCAGAGAGCCCTGACGGCTGCCGGTCAAGCCGGCGGCGGGGTGGTCTTCCTGCCGGGCGGCGAGTACGCCGTCCGCGGCAACCTGACGGTGCCGACCGGCGTCGAGCTACGCGGAACTTACGACGTCGCGAACAAGGCCTGCGATCGTGGCAGCATCATCCGCGTGTTCACCGGGCGCGGGAAAGGCGACGGTCCCCCGTTGATCGTCATGGCGAGGCACAGCGGCATCCGCGGGCTGATCTTCGTGTACTCGGAGCAGAAGTACAACGACATCGTCCCGTATCCCTACACCATCCAAGGGCGTGGCGAGGATATCTATGCAGTGAACATCAACGGAGGCAACCCCTATCAGTTCGTGGATTTCCAGAGCTACCGCTGTGACCGCCATTGCCTCGATCGGGTGTTCGGCGCGCCGCTTAAGGTCGGCATCGCGGTCGGTGGCGGGTCAGTCGGTGGCGAGGTGCGCAATGCGAACCTGAACCCCGGTTGGTGGACGTTCGCGCATTTCCGGGATTGCCCCGGCACTCCGCCACCGGGAGCGCCGGGGCCAGCCGCGGATCCCGTGGTGACCTACGTCGAGCACAACCTGGACGCCCTGGTCTACGGGGACTGCACGGGCGAGCTGGAGTTCAACTCCGCCGTCTGCCCGGCTCTATACGGGGTACATTTCGTGCGCCAGAACGGCAGAGGGGCGGCCGTTACATTGCTTGCGCACGCCAGCGACACGGCGCGGGTGGACGCGCTGTTCGACGGACTGGCCCCGGCCGGGGTGGACTTCATCAACACGAACCTGGCGGCTTACGTGCCCCCGGACCAGCAGTTCTGCGGCGGCAACATCGGCTCCGAGGCGCGGTTCTTCAGTACCGCGACGTGGGGCGCGCCGGACCTCTCCGCCGACGTCACAAGCGGCAGACTGCTATTCGAAGTGGCGTGCTTCAATCAGTACGGACCGTTCTGCGCCAAGGGTGGGACGATAGCCCTGACTAACACTCGGCTCTTGTCCAGTGGCCCCGGAGGCGAGGAGTTGAGGGTGTCGGACGGCGGCCATATCGAACTGACCGGCAACACAACGCTGCGCGGGATGCGACTGCAGGCGGGCGCACCGGCTGAAGCTGTCAGTGCGCGGTTTGAAGCCCAGTGGGCGCCGCGCGCAGTGGCCACGCACGAGCCGCCCCTGGCCCGCTGGCTTGCTAACGATGGCGACAGCACGGTTGCGCGAGATGCAACCGGCAGCGGGTTCGAGGGGCGGATGGAGAATGTGGCTCAGGCGCCGGGCCCGGGCCAGAAGAGGGCTGCGTATCAGTTCAATGGGACCTCGTCCGTGGCTGTTCCCGCCGACAAGCTGCCCCAACTGAAGGCGTTTACGGTCGAAGCGTGGGTCTTCCCCGAGGGGTTAGGGGCGTTCCAGAACATCGTTAGCCGGGACGGGCAGGTCCTGCTCCGGATCAACAGCGCCGAGGAGGAAAACCGCCTCGCAGGCTTCGTGGCGCTGGCCGACGGCAGCATGGAGCCGCGGGCGAGCGGTCCGGTCGCACAGGCCGGCGTCTGGCAACATGTTGCTGTGGTGTGGGACGGAGTCGCGCTCCAGCTATGGGTGGACGGTCGTCCGCAAGCGGAGGCGTCGCGTATCGGCCGCCTGGGTGAGGGGAAGGGCCCGATCGTCATCGGCCAGGGATTCAAGGGCCGCATTAGCGACGTCAGGCTCTACAGCCGGCCGTTGGCGGAGGAGGAAGTGAAGTCACACGCCCAAGGGCGCGATTAGCGCATCATCAGTTTGGGGTCGCCGTGGTCATTAGACGCCTCTTCGATCGTTAGCTCAAAGACCATTGCCCCCCGGGCGCGGTCTTTGAGGCGATGCAGTTGTCCTCAGTGGCCGTGGCCTCCCGCTTCAAAGCCCGGGCCTCTGTCAGTGAGACTAACTCTCTGAGCAGTCGTCATGCCGGTTTCCGGCACTCTGGAACGATGAAAAGGCGATGGCCCTACCCCGTCCCCGCTTCGCGGGGCCACCCCTCCCGTTCCGGGAGGGGAGAGGCAAACGGCGATTCTCGCGCAGCAGGAAACTGCTGCTGTTCTCCCCTCTCCGCTGTGCCGCGCTCTGCGC
>CAYWBK010000425.1:3361-5569 GCA_964455745.1 uncultured Armatimonadia bacterium | reverse complement strand
AGCGCCCCTCAGCCGGATGCTTCAGCGTCCGGTTCAGGGCCGGCAGTTAGGGCCGCTTCCGTCCGCGAGGACGGATGGCGGCGCAGCCGCCCGAAGCCGTCTGCTGGCGCAGGCGGCAAGGGGGCCTGCGGCCATTCGTCCTGCGGACGACTCGGTATGGGGCGGCGCAGTGTCCCGGACGCAACGGCCACATGCCCGAGACGTTGCGAGCGAAAAGGACACAGCCGGTATGCCGAAGGGTCTATTCAGGCGCCGTTAAGCTACCCACACACATTGAGGAAGAGCCCAATTGCGACAGGATTCGTCGCCGACATGCGGAACCCTACAGGCGGGGCCCTCGCCGTCTCTCTTGCGGCAGCGCGGTTTACCGCGCGATTCACGCCATGAATGGCGCGCCCACATGAGTGAGGGGGATGGGTGCGTGCGAAGCGGCGAAGTGGGGTTATCCAATTCGGCCCCAATAAGCCGATTGCATCGAAAGCGATGTGCTGAAGCATGAAACAACTTAGAATGACCACAGCCGGCGTCCGCGGGATCGTGGGTGAAGCGCTTACCCCCTCCGTCGTCGTCCGCTTCGCTCAGGCTTTCGGGACGTACATCGACGGCGGAACGGTGTATGTGAGCCGCGATACGCGCAAATCCGGGGAGATGATCGCAGCTTCGCTTCGCAGCGGGCTGATGGCGTGCGGCTGCGGCGTGGTGGACCTCGGCGTGATCCCGACTGCGGCGCTGCAGTTGGAGGTAAAGCGTCTGCGCTCGGCGAGGGGCGGCATCGCCGTCACCGCCGGGCATAGCGGGGCGGAGTGGAACGCATTGAAGTTCATCCGCGAGGACGGCATCTTCCTCAACGCCCGCCAGGCGGAGGAACTCCTGGACACTTACCACCAGGGCAACTTCCTGTACGCCCGGTGGGATGAACTGAGGCCCAGCGCCTCGACTTGCGATGCCGGCGAGAAGCACCTGCAGGCGATCCTCAAGCAGCTCGACGCGGACCGCATCGCGAAGCGGCGGTTCAAGGTCGCGGTCGACTGCGCGAACGGCGCGTGCTCGGAGTTCTCCCCGAGGCTCTTGGAGATGCTCGGCTGCGAGGTCGTGCCGATCAACACCGAGACCGATGTCATCTTCCCGCATCCCCCGCTGCCGACGAAGGAAAACCTCAGCCAGCTTCGGGCGATGGTCCGGGCGACGGGGGCGGACATCGGGTTCGCGCACGATGCCGACGGCGACCGCCTGGGCTTCGTGTGCGAGGACGGTGGCTTCCCCGGCGAGGAGACCACGCTGTGCCTCGCGGCGGCGATGGTTCTCGAGCGCGGCGACCGCGGCCCAGTGGTGACGAACCTGTCCTCGACGATGGCTGTCGATGACATCGCCCGCCAACACGGCAGCAGCGTCATCCGCACGAAAGTCGGCCAAACGTACATCACCGAGGCAGCCCTCAACTACCGTGCCGCCATCGCCGGCGAGGGCTCCGGCGGGATCGTCTTCCCCCGTCTCAACTACGCCCACGATTCACTCGCGGCGATGGGCCATTTGCTGCAGCTCATGGCCAGCGAGGGCAAGCCGATCTCGAGGATCGTGTCCGAGAAGGTCCCCCGGTACGTGGTCTTCAAGGAAGAGATTCGCTGTGCCAGCGAGCTGGCGTTTTCGCTGATGGAGCAGATTCGCCGGCTCCCGCAGCCCGACTGGGCCTCGGAGCGAGACCTGCAGGACGGGTGCAAGCTCGCCGGTGACGGCTGTTGGGTGCATGTGCGAGTGTCGCAGACGGAGCCGGTCATCCGCGTCATCGCCGAGGCCCGCACGCGCGCGCAGGCGGAGGACCTGGTGCACGAGTACGTGCAGGACGTGAGGCAGCGGATATGAACGGCGGACGGCTTCCTACCCCCCCTGCCCCCCCTCCCTCGCAGGGAGGGGGGGAAAGGCAAACGGCGAACGGCGAACGGCGAACGGCACCTCACCCCCGGCCCCTCTCCACGGGGTGGAGAGGGGAGAACGACGGGCGGCTTCCTACCCCCCCTTCCCCCTCCCTCGCAGGGAGGGGGAAAGGCAACGGCGAACGGCACCTCACCCCCGGCCCCTCTCCACGGGGTGGAGAGGGGAGAACGGCGGACGGCTTCCTCCCCCCCTGCCCCCCTCCCTCGCAGGGAGGGGGGAAAGGCGAACGGCACCTCACCCCCGGCCCCTCTCCACGGGGTGGAGAGGGGAGAACGG
>CAYWBK010000425.1:0-3261 GCA_964455745.1 uncultured Armatimonadia bacterium | reverse complement strand
TCACCCCCGGCCCCTCTCCACGGGGTGGAGAGGGGAGAACGGCGGACGGCTTCCTGTCCCCCCTCCCTCGCAGGGAGGGGGAAAGGCGAACGGCCGGCGGGCGGGACGCCCGCGCCACGCGCGACTTTGGCGCAGCACTCGGCGCAGGCCTGCCGTCTCCCAACTCCCAGCTTCTATCTTCCTAACTCCTGCCTTCCCAGGTGTTGCCCATGCTTATGAGAAGCAGTCTCAAGACTGGAATATCCGGTGTGCGCGGGGTTGTGGGGGAGTCGCTTACGCCGGGGCTTCTGACCGACTTCGCCTTGGCCTTCGGGACTTACATTAACCAGGGCACGGTGGCGGTCGGTCGCGATACGCGTCCCAGCGGACCGATGGTGCGCGAGGCGCTCATCGGCGGCCTCCTGGCGACCGGCTGCGATGTCGTCGATGTCGGCATCGTCCCGGTGCCGACCCTGCAGATCGCGGTGAAGCAACAGCGTTACGACGCCGGGATCGCGATCACGGCCAGCCATAATCCGCAGGAGTGGAACGCGCTGAAGTTCATCCGCTCGGATGGGGTCTTTCTATACCCATATCAGGCGGAGGAACTCCTCAATGTCTACCATCAGGGCGAGTTCAAGTATGCCGATACGCGCGGGCTTGGATCGGTGCGGCGCGATGAGGGCGCGGTCGAGCGGCACATCGAGCGGCTGCTGGCGCTCGTGGATGCCAGGGCTATTGCGCGGGCGAATTTTCACGTTGTTGTCGACTGCTGCAACGGCGCCGGGGCGGTCGTCTCCGAGAAGCTCCTGCGGCGGATCGGGGTCAAACGCCTGACGATGATTAATAACGTCCCCGACGGTCTGTTCGCGCACACGCCCGAGCCTATTGGCGCGAACCTCGAGCAGCTTCGCCGGGCGGTCATTGAGTGCCGCGCGGATATCGGATTCGCCCAGGACCCCGATGCCGATCGGCTGGCGGTTTGCCCCGAAACTGGCTCGGCGATCAGCGAGGAGTTCACCCTGGCCCTCGCGGCAGACGCCGTGGCCTCGCAGCGCCGGGCGCCGCTGGTGGCGAATTTGTCTACGAGCCGGATGATCGACGAGGTGGGGGAGAGGTACGGCTGCCCGGTCTACCGCTCGCCGGTCGGGGAGATCAACGTGGTCGAGGAGATGCGCGCGCGGGCCGCACAGTGGCAGCGCGCCGACCCCGACGCCGGGCCGGACTGCGTGATGGGCGGCGAAGGCAATGGCGGCGTCATCGACCCTCGCTCGCATTACTGCCGGGACAGCCTGCGCGGGATGTGCCTGATCCTGGAGGGCCTCGCGCACCGTGGCGGAACGGTCAGCGAGTGGATGGGGCAGACTTTCCGGCCCCAGCACATGCGTAAGGAGAAGGTGGAGTGCGACGCCTCCTCGGTGCAGACGGCCCTGCTGGCATTGCGGGACGCCTACGCGTCCGCCCGCAACATCGACGACCGCGACGGGCTGAAGGTCGTTCGGGCCGACGGGTCGTGGCTGCACGTGCGCGCGAGCAACACCGAGCCGATCATGCGCATCATCGCCGAGGCGGACGACGAGCCCTCGGCACAGGCCCTGTGCGACAGGGCGCGCAAAGTAGTGGAGAAGGCCTTGCGCAGGCGGCGCTGAAGGGATTTGCGATGAAGCATTTTGCGAGGTCAGGCATCAGTCTGTGGGTCGCCTTCGGGGTCGCGTTTGCGGGTGCGCTGGCAACCCACGGTGATGACACCGCGAAGGCGCAAGAGATCGCCGCGCGGTATGCGGCGTCGGTGGGGTTGGTCCGTGTCGAAGGCACGGGGGTCGGCACGTGCTTCATCTGCGGGCCGAATCTGGTCGCCACGAACTACCATGTCGTCATCGACCCGCACAACCCTGTGGAGGTCATGTTCGGCAACAAAGGCCCCTTCCGCTGCGAGGTTTTCCGTGCCGATCCCGCCGCCGATCTGTGCCTGCTCAGGGTCGATGGCGACCTCAGCGCTATCGGCCCGGCAATTCCGGTGACGCAGGCCGCTTCGCCGGCCACGGGGGAGCCGGTCTTCATCCTCGGGCACGACCGGGGGCGGGTGCCTGCGGTCGCTCCCGGAGTCATCGCCGGCGCGCCGCGCTATGTCAGCACCCCGGACAGCGACGACTACTGCTATAAGCCGATGATTGCGGTCTCCGCCTGGACGAATCCCGGCGGGAGCGGCGGTCCGGTTCTGACAGGCGACGGCAGACTGGTCGGGATCAACCAGGGCAACTTCGCCAACTCCGGTGTCGCCCTCGCCATCCCCGGAGAGCGGCTGTACGAGCTTCTCAACTCGCCCGACAAGGGGCCGATCGTATACGGGCACGCGTATCTGGGCCTCTTGCTCACGGAGTACGCGGACTGTGCGCCGTGGTTCCGCCAGCGCATGGCCCCGCGGGCGACAAGCGGAATCGCCCTCGCATCAGTGTTCCCCGGCGAACCCGGCTGGGGCGCGCTTGCCGACGACGATCTGGTCGTGAAGATCAATGGGAACGATGTACGCACGATCGACGATTACGTTGAAATCCTCGCAAAGTGCAAGCCCGGCGATACGGTCGCGCTGTCTGTGTGGCGGCTGCCCGAGCTGGGCGATGCGCCGCGTGTGGTGAGGATCAGGGCGGCCGATGCGGCACGCGAGTTCTTCCACAGCGCCCTTGATGGGTACGCCGAAGTGTGGTCCTACCGCTATAAGTCGTACCGCCAGCTCACTCAGACTGCCCCCGGCAGCCGGCACAAGGTGCGCGTGTCGATCGTCAACAAGACCAAATCGCTGATATCGAGCGCACGCATCCTGGCGCGCATCACCTCGGGCCTGACGGTGGTGCCTGGGTCTGTGAAACGCAACGACGGCCCAACCCTGAGCGGCGATCTCACCGATCCGGCGGGGATCGCGCTCGGGACCGTCGGCCCGGGGCTTGACTACGACCCGGCGAAGAAGCCGGGCGAGAGAGACTTCATCGAGTTTGAGGTCGCCGTCAAAACGACCCCGCCGCGAGCCGATGCCAAGATGAGCATCGAGGGAGTCGAGGTGGGCCTCGTGTTCAACGGCGTCCCACGGGGTCTCGATCCGGTGTTTCTGGTCACGCCGTGGCAGTAGAGTGCGGACTGCCGCTGTCCGCGCATTGAACCTATCATACTATGCCGCTTTGACAACCGGCAGACGAAGCGCTTGGATGTTGTCAGAGGCTGACCGTATCCCCAGATGAAGGGCGAACGGCGTTGAACCACAGAGACATCTCTGGGAAGGCGATGTCA
>CAYWBK010000424.1:0-5616 GCA_964455745.1 uncultured Armatimonadia bacterium | reverse complement strand
GGCGCTTCGCGCCGGGCGTCCTGGCGGACGCAACAGCAACGACTTCGTCCGCATCCTGATACGAAATCCCGGCCAGGACCAGTTCGAGGTCACGACCCACACGCATTGAAGAAGAGCCTCCGCAGGGGGAGCCGAAGCCCTCGGACACGCGGGTGGCCACCGCCCCCAGGCCCTGTGGGGCGGGCGTCTCAGTGTCTCAGTGTAGGGAGCCAATCGTACAAGAGGAACTGCACGCGACCGATCAGAAGCGACACACGGGCCATCACGGTGTTGCCGAATCCGGCGCCGAAGGCGATCATGAGGAACCATATCCCCGCACGTGAGGACGCTTTCAGAACACCCTTGTGCTCCAGTGAGAAAAAGAAGTAGCTAAGCACACACAATACGCCCACGAAGAGGATGATGCTGTCAAACCCCTGCATGAGTTGTACGTGGTGATCGTGGATCGGAATCAGCGGCTGCATCGTCCCGTTCATCTGTTTGAGCAGCCTCGCCTGGATCTTCGTCGGGATGTCCATGCCGCACGAAATGCCAAGCACGAAGGCGATGGGCCAGCGGGCAAGCCAGTCGATCTTGGGGATGAACCGGCTGAACATCATCAGCCCCAGCAGGCCGGGGACGATCGCCAGCCAGTGCGGCGACTGCAGGTCGGCTTTCTCCGGGAAGAACAGCGGGTTGATGAGGTCGGGGATGACGTTCGTGGTGACCGTGATGACAACGCCATACCCCGCTGAGACGCCCACGAAGAGATGCTCGGCGAACTTATAGACCGGGTTATCGGCGTACAGGAAGCTGTAGATCGCCAGCGTCAGGAACGCCGCAACCCAGATGCCGATGACCTGGGGAGTGAGATGGAAGATTGACGGAGCTGCGGCATCCATGTCAGCAAAGGCCTCTTCAGCGCGTCGGTGCCGGCTCTCCATTGATGCCGGTCGGTGGCGGTGGGCTTCGCGCTCTAGCGCGGCTTCCGGCTCATGAGGTAGCCGATGTTGCCGAGAACGACGAACAGCACGATCAGCGCGTGGGCGATGGACTGCGATGCCATACCCAAAACGCCCTTGTCGCGTTTGCCTAACAGAACCTCGTAGTCGGCTGCGCCCTTGAGCCCGTTCATGAACCCGCTGAGCTGTCCGGTCTGCAGGAAGGGGTAGTAGTCGACCGCCATGACCGCGGTCACGCCTGCGGCGAGCTTCCCATGAAACTGCTCGACTGCGAACTGTATCCAGGCGTCCACAGTGCTACTCGATGCGAGGTCGATGATGCAGCCGATTTGCTGGTAATTGCGGATGCCGGCCATGACGGGCATCGGGGCCGTAGGCTTCTCGTTGACCGTCCGGTAGACGTGTTGGATGTCAACACCCATGCCGGTGATGACGGAGGCCCCGCCGCTCTTGAACCCAAGGTTGAGATAGTCGACGTCCTCCACCTTGGAGAACTCCGGCGCGACCTTCGCCAGGGTGTCCTCGGCGAGGGGCACCCCTTGCACGTTCAGACACACGGTGAGGATGCGCAAGTTCTTCTTGAACGCGTGGCGAACGAGTGCGACGGCCATCGGCTGCAACTCGGGCATGGACGCCGGACCGTAATCGAAAGCGATCATGATCGGCGTGCGCGCGGGGAGCTTGTCGATCAGGTCGTAGAGGTCCTTTGTCGGCGGCGAGACAGCGCCGTTCGGCAGTTGCAGACCGGTCAAAAACGGGACGATCACCGCTAACGCGATGGCGATGAAGATGTACCGGCGGTCGATGTGCTGGAGGCGCTCAAACATGAGAGTGATGGCTGATGAGCGATGGAGGGTGTGCGGCTCGACGCAACTGCGACGGTCGCCAGCCCATCGTTCACGGTTCAGCGTTCAGTGTTGCGGTCAATGTCCGCCAAGATGCGATCTCTCGATACCGAATATGATCCGCAGGCTCGTGGCGATCGATCCGAGCGCGACGCCGAAAAGAATGCCGCGCTTGGCCCCTACGGCCGGTGTGTTCATGATCCACTCGGTCGCCCCGCTGATCGGCATCCCGCGCAGGTGGGCGGACACCACGAGCAGAGCCACGGGCACGAGCATCAGTGCCACCCCAAGCGCCCATGCGGTTCCGCGACCGAAGCGTGCGGCACACCACGGGAATGCGGCCCAGGCGATGCACAGGAACAGCAGTCCGGCCCAGATGCCGTAGGCCCCATGCTGGACCATCATGTCGCCGAGGGGGACGCGCCCTAACATGACGATCACTGCGGTCAGCAGCAGCACCGTCGCCTCAGGCGTGCGGGCCCGAAAAGTGCGATAGGCAGCCGAGGCCATGAAGAACGCCAGGAGGGAGAACATCGTTGCGTCAAGCGGGTTGAACACCGAGTCGAAGGCCCACATGAAGGGCGATCCCTTCTCGGAGCCGCGCGCCGCGCCGATGGTGACCATCGCGATGAAGGAAACCAGCGTGACGACCGAGTAGCCCCAGTCCTGTCGGCGGCGGCGGATCTTCTCCCAGTGCGTGCGGATAAGGCTGCTGATCCCCAAAACCATCGTGAACGCGATCACGATGCGCGTCCATGCCTGCAATTCTTCATAATAGACGACGCCCAGGTGGTGAGGCACGAAGAACTGCACCAGCATGAACAGGCCGGCCAGGAAACAGATGGCGATCGGGACGTGAACCCTCATTTGGTGTTGAACCACTCCACAAAGCGCGGGACGACGCCGCTATGGAAGATCGCGATGCTCGCAATGGCCGTCGATACGATGAGCATGAGGCCGATGATCGCCTTACCGATGTCTTGACCTTTGAGTTGTGCCAGCAGGACTGGATCGCGAGAGAGATACGCGCCGGCGGCATACAACTCCTCGCCCATGAGCGTGTAGTCGCAGGATGTGATGAAGAAAGGAAGCTGCGTGTCGGCGTCCGTGCCGGCGATCTGAATGGCGCCGGCCTCGTTCCCGGTTTCGGCGAGGATCAAAGACTCGGCGAAGAAGTAGCCCATGTAGAAGTTTGCGGCCGGCTTCTCGCGCAACATCAAGCCGTCCACGGCGGCGACGTAGCCAAACTGGCTGTCGGTGACGAAGTAGATGTTCTCCGGCTGATAGGCGTCGGGACGCCCGGCCTCCGTGTACGATTCGCGCACGATCTCCCGCGTCACCGACATGACCATCGGGTCGTTGCAGGGGGCAAGGATCGGAGTCTCATACGGGGCGGCACGACGCGCGAGATGGCCCAGGATGAGCATCGCGGCGATCGTGGGCACGTCGCCGATGCCGGTGAGGCCGGAGACGAACAGAAGCGGCTTGCCCATCTCGGTCGCCCGACCGATGGCGTCGTCCACGGCCTGCAGACCGGCGATGGGGCGGATGTACATGTCGCGGCGGCGCGCGAAGATCAGCGCGAGAATGACGACGATGGTATAGATGGCGGCGGTGGCCGCGACGTTCGTCCGGTCCGGGTTGTACCACTTGCCGACCGGTTGCACAGGCCCGACCTCGGGCGTGGCGGCTTCCTGCTCGCCCTTCGTGGTCAGCTTGTTGGCCTTCTCGTCCACCTCCCAGGCGGCGCCTTCGGGCAGATAGACGGCGGACACGCTGAAGTAGTGCATCGGCGAGGGCCACGGATCGAGGTTCTTCACATTCGTCTCGGTCTTGTCCGTGCCCTTGACGAACTTGGCGACCTCGGTCTTAGCCGGATCGGGGACCTTCTGCCCCAGAAGCTTCTCGTACAGACGCACGGCGGGGGTGGGGGCATCCTGCCGATGCTCGACCGCGTAGCCGGCGAGAGTAAAGCCTGCCGGCGGCGGGCTTTCGGGGGCCGTCCACTTGAGGATCAGGGCTGTCCCCTCGTCATCTTCCGGGTCGGGCGTGACCGAAAGCCCCGTAGGCGCAGGCAAGCCGGCGGCCCACGACTGTGCGGTCGCGAGTGCAGCGAAGATGCCGATTACGAGGCGGGCTTTGCGCATCATCGTCATAGTCTGTGGGGCCGTATAGGCCCTGTTTCACCCGATATCTGGACTGCGGCGGCCTGCGTCCGAGGATGTGCGTGCCCACCAAAACAGGACTCGGCTCGGACATGCAACTGCCGGACTGGCTGCCTCCGCCGGAACCAACGGGGGATTGACCACAAAGACACCAGGGCACTAAACGGCCAAACCACTCCTGTCAGTACCTGCACTGTCGTTTCGTGTTTTCACGTCTTCGTGGTCGGAGTCGTCGGTCGGTCCCATAGCATTCTCCGCAGTGAACACAGATCGGATTCCGAAACACTATCCCTCTATCAACTCCACATTCGCCCTCGGTACGGTGATCTCTTCCCCGGTGTCGGACAACTTCGCCACCAGGACGCGGACCATCGACTCCGTCTCGATCTTGCGCAGTTCCTCGGGCAGCGCCGACACTGTCGCCAGCCGCCCGAAATACGGGTCGCGGATCAGGCGCACCGGGCTGCCGATGCGCAGGCCCTCCATCGCCTCCTCGGCGACAGCGGCGCTTTCGGGTTGCGCGATGAGCACTTCGGGCCGGATGACGCCCGCGCGAATCTGCGTGGCCCCGCTGATCGAGGCCCTCTGTCCCTCAAGCGACTTGAGCAGGTCGAAGGTCCGCCGGGCCATGTCGATCTGCCCGAAGCCCTCGGTGAGGATCAGGGTGATGCCCACGTGCTCCTGCCCGGTGATCGCCACTCCCACCCGATAGCCGAGGAACGTGTCGAGGTCCACATCGTTCAGCCCGCCCACGACGATACCCGCGGCTCCGACCTCCACCGCCCGGCGCAAGGCCGCGAGGGTCACTAAACTGCCGCCGACAATCACTTTGCCCCGGCACGTCTCGTCGATGGTCGGCGCGTCGAGGACATCCTGCGGATCGTGCGCTACCATCTTCAGCTCGCCGAAAGCCTCGCCCCCGAAGCCGAAGATGCCCTGCACGAGCGCGCAGTTGCACTCGACGATCACGCCCTCATCCGCGATGATCTCGGCGACCGTGCCGTCCACATACGCGACGACTTCCACCGGGATGGCCTTCCCCCGCACCAGGACCTGGCCGGTCACGGAGGAGATGGTCTCGATCGTGCCCTCAACCGGCGCGGCGACGATCGAGTGCAGCAGCCCCCACAGCGCCTTCGTCTCGGCGATGATTTCCCCGCGCGCGACGGCTTCACCCTCGTGCTTGACCATGAGGCGGGCGAGTTCTTGCGGCTGGCAATTCAGTTCCCGCGCGGCATTGACGGTGGTGACGCCGCCGGGAAGCGCCGTGGCCGCGACGATGTCCTGCGCCGACACGCGGTCGCCTAGCTTCACGCGGACCTCCCCTGCAAGGGGCAGCCGCCGGGTCTTCTGGAGAGTGGTGTACCCGGTCACTCGCAGGCCGGGGGTGTAGGAATGCGCCATGTTCGGTATGCCGTCCGGTGGGCCGGTCAGTTTCCCTCAGGTAGTTCCGCCGATGCGCAGGGGATTCCTGTCGTTGCAGCCAACCGTTTCGCCGCCGGCGGCGAGGAATCCTCTCTTCCCTCGGTTCTTCCTCGATCTGTGTAGGTAGGTTGATCCCGCCGGGGCGGGACTGAATAGACCGCTTCGGGCGCATGGTCGTTATCCGCGCCGTCGCGTCCGCAGGACGCCTGGCCCCGCCGCAGGCGGGGACCCTCAGCCGGA
>CAYWBK010000423.1:254-5620 GCA_964455745.1 uncultured Armatimonadia bacterium | reverse complement strand
AGGCCGGACTACGAGCGCAGCGAAGTATCCGGCCCGGCCGTTCACCCCTGCGCGGACGGCTGGGACCTTGAACGGCAATCAGCATTACCTTCGCCTCGATGTCCCCCTGCGTAAAAACGATGCTCCTGAGGAGGCCGTCCCCCTACTTGCAATAATAGCCGCGTTTGTGTCACAATATGCTAACAGACTTGACGGGAGACCTCACTATTATGGAACTTGGCATCTTCGGCTTGGGGCGCATGGGCATGAACATGCTCCGGCGACTGCGCCGCCTGGGTAATCACCAGATCATCGCCGCGAATCGCTCGCAGGGCAAGCGCCCGGACGCCGAGGCCGAGGGCGCGCAATGGGTCGTCACGCTGCCCGAAATGGCCGCGAAGCTCACCCCGCCCCGGGCCGCCTGGATCATGGTCCCTGCCGGCGATCCGGTCGATGAGGCCATCGCCCAACTGCTCACCGGGTTCGAGCCGGGCGACATCATCATAGACGGTGGAAACTCATATTACAAGGACTCCCGTCGCCGGGGCGCGGAACTTGCCGACAAGGGTATCCACTTCCTCGATTCCGGCACCAGCGGCGGCATCTGGGGCCTCGAGAACGGCTACTGCCTGATGATCGGCGGCTCGCGCGAGGCCTACGAGCGCCTCGTCCCGATCTTCGCGACCCTCGCGCCGCCGGAGGGCTACTTGCACTGCGGCGACTGTGGCGCGGGGCACTATGTGAAGATGATCCACAATGGCGTCGAATACGGGATGATGCAGGCCTACGCCGAGGGCTTCGAGTTAATGGCGGCTTCGGAGTACGGCCTCGACCTCGAGAAGGTCGCCCACGTCTGGGGCCAGGGCAGCGTGGTGCGCTCGTGGCTGCTCGAGCTTGCCGAGGACGCTTTGCGCCATGACCCCGGCCTGGCGAGCATTAAGGGCTTCGTCGAGGACTCCGGTGAGGGCCAGTGGACGGTGCAGGACGGCTTCGACAAGAAGGTCCCGACGCACGTCATCGCCGCCGCGCTCTACGCCCGCTACCGCTCGCGGCAGGAGGACTCCTTCGCAATGAAGGTCGTCGCCGCCCTGCGCAACGAATTCGGCGGGCACGCAGTGAAGGCGGAGGGCGAGAGGTAGCGCCGTCGCGTGGGGCGGGCGTCTCGCCCGCCAGCCGCGCGGGCCAAACTGAGCGACACCTCGCGGGCGAGACGCCCGCGCCACGCGATGCGAACTGACGGAGACCCACATGACCACCGACATGCCTGACAATCCACTGTGGGAACCGGGAACGCGCCTCAGACGCCCCGACCCTTGCGTGTTCGTGATCTTCGGCGGCAGCGGCGATCTCGCTCACCGCAAGCTGGTTCCGGGCCTGTACTCGCTGGCCGCCGATGGACTGCTGCCCGCGGCCTTCGCGATCGTCGGCATCGGCCGGCGGGAGATGGATGACGAGTCCTTCCGCACCTCGCTTCGCGAATCGGTGAGCAAGTACGCTCGCAAGCCCCTCGATGACGCTATCTGGACCACGTTCGCGCCCCGCATCTTCTACCACCGTGGTGATATGGCCGACGACGAGTCCTATCAGGGCCTCGCGAAGGTCCTCGAGCGACTCGACACCGAGTTCGGGACTGCGGGAAATCGCCTGTTCTATCTGGCGACTCTGCCGCAGAACTTCCCCGAGGCGATACTTGGCCTTAATAGGAACGGACTCGTCTATAATGACGCGCACGCGCGGCAGTGGTCCCGCGTCGTCATCGAGAAGCCTTTCGGTCGCGATCTGGACAGCGCCCAGGAACTCAACCGCGTCGTCGCCCAGAACTTCCGCGAGGACCAAGTCTACCGGATCGACCATTACCTCGGCAAAGAGACCGTGCAGAATCTCATGGTCTTCCGCTTTGCCAACGGCATCTTCGAGCCGCTGTGGAACCAGAAGTACATCGACCACATCGAGATCAGCGGCGCCGAGACGGTAGGCGTCGAGACGCGCGGGGCCTACTTCGACTCCGCCGGAATCCTGCGCGACATGGTGCAAAGCCATATCCTGCAGGTGCTGAGTCTCGTGGCGATGGAGCCGCCCGTCTCGACCGACGCCGACGCGATCCGCGATGAGAAGGCCAAGGCGCTGCGAGTGGTGCGGCCCATCAAGCCGGAGACCGCCCATCAATTCGTCGTGCGTGGGCAGTATGGCGAGGGCTGGATCAACGGCGAGGCCGTCCCGGCCTACCGCACCGAGCCGGGCGTCGCCCCGGGCTCGAACACCGAAACCTTCGTCTCGCTGAAGCTGTTCCTGGACAACTGGCGCTGGGCGGGAGTGCCTTTCTATGTGCGCTCGGGGAAGCGCCTCCCGAAGCGCGTGACGGAGATCGCGGTGCAGTTCAAAGAGCCGCCGCACCTGCTCTTCCGCGACGCCGACACGCCGATCTACTCGAATCTGCTTATCATCCGCATCCAGCCGGATGAGGGCATTTCGCTGCGGATGTCGTGCAAAATTCCCGGCCCGCTGATCCGCATCGAGCCGGTGCGCATGGATTTCCAGTATGGCACCTCGTTCGGTGTCGAGGCCCCGGAGGCCTATGAGCGCCTGCTGCTCGACGCGATGATCGGCGATGGCACGCTGTTCACGCGCAGCGACGCCATCGAGGCCCTCTGGCGCATCTGCGACCCGATCCTGGCCTCCTGGCAGCTCCCCGAAGCCCCGCCGCCCGAAATCTACGCCGCAGGCGAATGGGGTCCGGCAGGAGCGGACGCCCTGATCCAGCGCGACGGCCGGAATTGGCACAGGATGTAGAGGCGAGCGATGAGCGCTGAATGATGAATGATGAGCGAACGGCAAACGGCAGCGACGGCGAACGACAAACGGCGAGCAACGGCAACCACGGCCTAACGGCTTGGTCAGTCAGGCCGCCAAGTTACCCCAAGAGGGGATGAGAGGCCGTTGCCGTTCTCCCCTCTCCTGAGCGCGCCGTGTGCGCTCAGGAGAGGGGCCTACCCGCCTCTGGCGGGTCAGGGTGAGGCGCCGTTAGCCGTTCCCAGCATCCAGAACCCAGTATCCAGCATCCTTCCCATGCAACCTACACCCGTCATCTCAACCAGTCCCGGCGCAATCGACCGCGCCCTTCGCGATCTGTGGGCCAATGAGGCCACAGCGGTCACGCGCGCCTGCCTGTTCAACCTCGTAATCTACGGCACCGACGCTCGCTTGACGGCGCGCGCCGCGCAGGTCGCAATCGACGTGGCCGAACAGGCCCCCTGCCGGTCGATCATCGTCACCGCGCAACCGGACAGCCCCACTGCGCCGTTGCAGGCCGGGGTCTCCGGGTCGTGCAAGCTCGGAACCGGGCAGGGCAAGCAGGTCTGCTGCGAGCAGATCGCGATCCAGGCCGACGGTGACTCGCGGGCGTCATTGCCGGCCCTTCTGGCATCACTGCTCATCCCCGATGTGCGGGTCTTCTTCCTGCCGGTCGGCGACGTGCTCATCAGCGATGAACTGGTCCCGCGGCTCATCACCCAGGCCGACCGCACCGTCATCGATAGCTCCGAGTTCACCGACCCGGTTGCCGGGCTGGCAGCGGCCTATCGCCTTTTCGACGGCCTGGAAGACCTCGGGCACCAGGTCAGCGACATCCACTGGATGCGCTGCGTGCCCTGGCGCGAGGCCCTCGCGGAGATCATGGAGCCACCGCAGTACCGCAAGCTGCTCGAGGACATCGACACGGTGGAAGTGACCTTCCAGTTCGCCCCGGGCGAGGGGCCGGCTGCGGGAGCCACCCAGGCGCTGCTGTACGCGGGATGGCTGACATCGAGCCTCGGCTGGGCCGCTGTCGAGGGGATGAGGCGCGAGGGCGACACGATTGAGCTTCGCGCCACCGCTGGTCCCCGCATCGTAGATTTCCGTCTCGTGGCCGCCAAGGAGACTCCCGCCGCGCCGGGGAACATCGCCGGGGTAAAGCTCAGTGCGGACGATCACTCCGCCGAGCTGCAGCTTGCCGCCGATGCGGCATCGGTATTCGCGATATGCGACATGGGGCCGGAATGCACGACTCGTTACGCCCATTCCCTGCCGAAACTCGACGCGGCGAACCTCGTCGCAGGCGCGATCCAGCTCCGCAGCCGACAAGCGGCGTGGCGTGCCGCGCTCACCGCGCTGCAGCCGTGGCTGCAGTAACAGTAGCCATCTTTCTGGCGACAACCGCCGTTCATGCCGACGGCGCACCGCCTCCCGCGAAAGTCGCCGTCGCCCTCTACGGCGACAATGGCTGTCTCGCCTCCCTCCTCTCCCCCGACCGCTACGCTGTTCGCTCTCTGACAAGCCTCGACCCCGCCAGCTTTGGCGACGCGCGAGTCCTCGTGCTCCAGAACGTGACCACACCCGCCGGCCCTGACAGCCCTCTCGTCACCGCCCTCGCCAGATTTGTAAAGGCCGGTGGCGCGCTGATGCTCTGCGGCGACACCTGCCGCTTCGTAGCCAGCCCGCTCCCGCGCGCCATGCAGGGCTGCCTGCACCCGCCCGAGGCCGCCGACGGCTGGCATATAGCCGATCCCCTGATGAAGGTCACGGACGGGCGCTGGATCATCGAGGAGTTCACGGGCCTCCTGTTCGACGCCGGCAGCCCCCGCCATTTCGCGTTGCAGATGGGCCCGGAGGGCCGCACCATTATCCTCGACCGTTACGACCGGCCGGTCGTCATCGGCGGTCCCGACGGCGCAGGCCGCGTCATCTTCTCCGGCTGCGATTACACGCGCCTGAAGGTCTCGAGCCAGGAAGCCGAGGTTACGCGAACCCTCTTAGACTACCTGGCCGGATTTGCCGGAGGGCCGAGGTAAACGTTGAACGCGGAACGCGGAACGCTAAACGCAGAAAAAACGGCAAACGGCAACGTCTCTTCCACGAGGAAGCAGACACAGGGCCGTTCGCCGTTGACGTTGACGTCGCCGTCTCCCCCTCCCTACGCGCTCGAAGAGCGCAAGGGAGGGGGAGTGCCCCGCGAAGCGGGGCGAGGGGGTAGGAAGCCGTGAGGGAAACGCTGAACGCTGAACGCTAAACGCAGAAAAAACGGCAAACGGCAACGTCTCTTCCACGAGGAAGCAGACACAGGGCCGTTCGCCGTTGACGTTGACGTCGCCGTCTCCCCCTCCCTACGCGCTCGAAGAGCGCAAGGGAGGGGGAGTGCCCCGCGAAGCGGGGCGAGGGGGTAGGGAGCCGTGAGGGAAACGCGGAACGCGGAACGCAGAAAAAACGGCAAACGGCAACGTCTCTTCCACGAGGAAGCAGACACGGGGCCGTTCGCCGTTGACGTTGCCGTCGCCGTCTCCCCCTCCCTACGCGCTCAAAGAGCGCAAGGGAGGGGGAGTGCCCCGCGAAGCGGGGCGAGGGGGTAGGGAGCC
>CAYWBK010000423.1:0-154 GCA_964455745.1 uncultured Armatimonadia bacterium | reverse complement strand
GTGAGGGAAACGCGGAACGCGGAACGCAGAAAAAACGGCAAACGGCAACGTCCTATCCACCGGGGAAGGAGACACGGGGCCGTTCGCCGTTGACGTTCTCCCCCTCTCCACAAGTGGCTATGCTTTACCCACATCTTGTCATGTGGCGAGGGCG
>CAYWBK010000422.1:0-5650 GCA_964455745.1 uncultured Armatimonadia bacterium | reverse complement strand
TCTTGTCCATTTCTCTCGCCCTCCTGGATTCTTGCGTCCTCATCTCGGTGCATTGTACTGTGCCGCCCACCGTGGGCCGGATGTTGCAGCCCCGACGCTCCGGACGCTCAGGCTCCTTTGCGCACAGCCCGCACAATGGCGATCAGGATGACTGAACCTACTACCGCTACGAACAGACTCCAAATGTTCAGCCCGGTAACGGGCGCTCCGCCAATCAACCTGAACAGGAACCCGCCGATCATCGCGCCGACGATGCCGATGATCACGTCAGTGAGACAGCCCCCGCGCGAGCCGGTGAGGGCGGCCGCAATCCAACCCGCCAAGCCGCCAAGTATGACCCACCCAATGATCATTACCATGATGCGTGTGCTCCTTCTTGCGCGTGTCACGCCTTCCTGAGTTTTCCCCCTGCCTGTCGAGATGAACTCGCCCGGCAAGCCGTTCACCCAAACGTCTCTAAGCCCGACGAACTGAGGCTCGTTGCCGGCCACCCATCCGTCGCATCGTGTACCGTGGCAATGAGTTCGTGGAGCAGAAACGGTTTGGGCAGCAGCGCTGCCGCCCCGGCCGCTAGGAGTTCCGGCTCCGTCCTCCCGTCGAACGTGCCGCTCATCACAATCACCGGCGGCACGGTGGGCAGCGTTCCCGCGTGCTTCAGTATCTCGTGTCCACTGCCGTCAGGCAATTGGAGATCCGTCAGCACGGCATCCGGGATGCACTGGCGCATGACGCCAAGCCCCTCCCGAACTCCGGCCGCCTCTGTCACCTGGTAGCCGACGTGCCTGAGAACGATGGAGACGAGGCTCCGCGTTTTGGGGTCATCCTCCACCACAAGAACATGCGCCATGTCTCGCTGCGGTGCTGCCATATCATTTGCCTTCGTATCGTTAAGCGGATCGCGACCGTCGGAACGCGGCGCGAGTTCCGTCGCGACATTGCCCTCCGGCTGCCCAAGCCAACGGGCGAAGTCGCGCGTAGTGTCGAAGATCGCGGGCTCTCCACCTATGGGCAGCAGGTCGGGGCTGATAGCGTCGTGTGCTACCAAGGTGGATTGGCTCGCTGAGGCGTTGACCGCGGCGAGATCAGACACGCCTCGAGTCATAGATTCAACGCCGTGACAATAGTGGCGATCAGTTGGTGTACCGAGAACGGTTTGGGCAGCAGCGCCGCCGCCCCGGCTGCCAGGAGTTCCGGCTTTATCTTTTCATCCAACGTGCCGCTCATCACGATCACCGGCGGCGCGGTAGGCAGCGTCCCCGCGTGCTCCAGTATGTCGTGTCCGCTGCCGTCCGGCATTCGCAGGTCTGTGAGCACGGCATCCGGAACGCGCCGGCTCATGATGCCAAGCCCCTCGCATACTCCGGCCGCCTCTGTCACCTGGTAGCCAACATGCCTGAGAACGCTGGAAACGAGGTCCCGCATTTCCGGGTCATCGTCCACCACAAGAACATGCGCCATGTCTCGCCGTTGCACCGCCATCTCATCTTCCTCCCTATAGTTGAGTGGATCGCAACCGTCGAAGTGCGGCGCGAGGTCCCTCGCGACACCGCCCTCCGGCTGCCCAAGGCAACGGGCGAAATCGTGCGCAGCGCTGCCGCTCACGGGTTCTTCACTCATGAGCGGCAGCAGGTCGTGGCTAGCAGCGTCGTTTGTTGCTGCAGTGGATGGGCGTGCTGAGCCGTTGATCTCGGGTGGCAAGGCGCAACTCCCTGATGTGTTGAGGTGGTCGCCAACGGGCGTCGCGCCTGCTACTTGCTCCTCTGGACAGAATGACACCGGCCACCGACTACTGACCGTCAGGCCATCGGTAGCCCTGCACGACAACCCGGCTGCCAGCTATCGCCGACAGTCTCTCAGTCTGTCATGGCGCTATCCTATGCTGGAACGGTGGTGGTGCACATCTACCTGAGGAAGGGTTTCCATCTCTATCTTTAGATAGACCCGTCTGGCAATCCCTGAGTGGCCACGCGCTGTAGCGACACCGATCTACAGTGCCCTACCTCCCTGCCAAGCTCGCCCCCCTCTCTTCCCGCACGCACTTGGTCCCGCCGAAAGGCATAGAGAGAAACCCACCCATAGGTGGATGTGCGTTGCCCACCCTCGGACTATCATTGCACACGAGAATGGTCAAAGCGCCGCGTGCATTCGTCCTGGGCACCGGGACCAATCGCTCAAGACGCAGCAGACCTTTCGCCACATTGGTCTGCCGGAGGCATGCAGAGATGAAGAAGCTGGAGTTAGGATTGATGGTTCTGGCACTGACGGTTCTGACGGCTGCGATGGCCGTGGGCCCTTCGTTCGCCCAGGTCGGGGCCGGCAGCACAGTCTTCGTCGAGTTGTCCCGCCCGCAATGCGACGATCAGGGGCACTATGTGCCGGTCGTCCAGGACGGCGTGGCGTCGGTGATCGGGTTCGCGGCGGCGCCCGGTGGCGTCGTGAAAGTCACGGTCAACGACGTTGACGCCCAACCCTTTGATGCCGACTACCGCCCGATGAACGCCCCCGCTGGTTACGGGTCCATAGGATTCCGCGTCCCCCTGGTGCTCTATCCCGACACTATCCTGACCGTGACTGCGACCGGCGCGGGCGGCGACGCGGCCACCGCGGTCTTCCGTCCTGATCTGGATGCCACTCTTGCCAGACTGCAAGAGCTATCCCAGGAGTCGGGGCAGGACGCCTACTGCAGCTTGAGACTGGGGAACGCTTACGCTGGACAGGGCGACTATGAGACCGCCTACCCATACTTCCACCGCTGCACGGGGCTGCAAGCGGGCTTCTACCTGGGGTCGTACTTCCTGGGGTTGGCGCTGTACGACGACAACCGCGACGACGATGCGATCTGGCAGTTCCGCCACTGCGCGGACCTCCAGCCGAA
This sequence comes from uncultured Armatimonadia bacterium, assembly GCA_964455745.1. GTDB lineage: Bacteria > Armatimonadota > Zipacnadia > Zipacnadales > CAYWBK01 > CAYWBK01. Next base: position 2,775 of record CAYWBK010000422.1, on the reverse strand, counting down.
CTTCTTCCTCGCGCATTACGATATGGGGCGTTGCTTGGACCGCAGCGGAAACTACAACGACGCCGTGTCCCAGTTTCAACTGGTGATCGATAGAAGGCCGCAGTTCGTGGAAGCCCACTGGCGTCTTGGGGAGGCCTACTCCCATCGGGGCGACTGGGACAACGCGGGGACCGAGTACCGCCAGGCGTTGCATTACAACCCGAACTTCGCTCCCGCACATCAGGGCCTCGGCGCGGTGTTGGCGCGCCAGCAGAACTGGGACGCCGCCGCGGCCGAGCTGACGACGGCTACGAAGATCAGCCCCTGGAACGCTCAAACCCGTGCCGATCTGGCCTCGACCCTGGCTCACAAACAAGACTGGACCGGGGCCACGAAGCAGTACAAGCAGGCGGTGCGGATCAGCCCCCAAAGCGGCGGAGCGCAGCAGGGCCTGGCGCAGACCCAGTACGCCACCGGCCAGTACGGTCAGGCATGGGACAGCGTTCACGCGGGCCAACGAGCCGGCGTGCAGCCCAGTCCCCAGTTCGTGCAGCAGTTGCGGCAGAAGATGCCCGAGCCGAAGCCCAAGCCTGTGGTGACCGCGCCGTATGTGCCGCCGGTGGAGCCGAAGTACCTGCCGGCCAAGCCACAGGCAATCAAGCCGCTGACGGTGGCGACGTACAAGCCGCCGACCGGGGATGCCGGCCAGCCACAGACAGGCCGTGGCCAGGGCGGCACACCGAAGACAGGCCAGGACCAGAAGGGCAATGGAGACAAAACGAAACACTGATCGGCATCAAGGGCTTCGAGCCAGACGCACAATTGAACAGTGCGAGTCACGCCGAAGCTCTTCCGTTGGGGGCCGGGGGCATCCCCGGGCAAACGAGAGAAGACGACGACATGAAACAGATGCACAAGATGATGGTCGTATTGGCCGTAGTCAGCCTCACAGCGCTTCTGCTGCTGAGTTACGGATGCCGTGACAACTCATCCCAGACGAGTATGGTGCCCGTGACCGATGCCGGATCGGCGCCCGTGGCCGCTACGCCGGACACATCGGGGGCCGGCGCCGGCGGCGGCACGATGTTTGCGGAGCTTGCCAACCCCCAAAGTGACGATCAGGGAAACTACGTGCCTCTTCCCCGAGATGAGAACTACTCATTGATGGGGTACGCATCGGGGCAGCGCCCGGTGGCGCACGTCATGGTCAACAACGTCGAAGCCGACACCTTCGCCGCGAACTACCAACCCTATGGCGCCCCCTCCGGCTTCTCGCCCATCGGATTCCGGGTGCCGTTGACCCTCGGCCCTGACACCCTCGTGACTGTCAACATGACGGATACGAGTGGCTATCAGGAGACGATGGTCTTTCACCCCGATGCAGGGCGCTCCTATGCCAGAGTGCACCAACTGTGGCAGGGGTCGCAGGACGATCCCTATGCCAACCTCAGGATGGCCAACACCTTCGTCGTTGAGGGCGACTACCGCGACGCCTATGTGCGTTACCATCGGTGCATCGGGTTAGACGTGGGCTTCGTGTGGGGGCCGTTCTTCATGGGGGTGGCGCTATACGATAACGACCGTTACGATGACGCCATGTGGCAATTCCGCCACTGCGGGAGGATGGACTCGGGCTTCTACATGGCGAACTACGAGGTCGGGCAGTGCTACGAGCGGCGGGGCGACTATGGTGACGCGATCGTCGAGTACCAGGTAGTCCTCGGAAGCAGGCCGGACTTCGTGGAAGCGCACTGGAGTCTCGGGGAGAGTTACGGCCAGAGGGGCAATTGGAGCGGCGCGGCGGCCCAGTACCGCCAGGCCATCCAGTACAACCCCCAGTTCGCGCCTGCCCATCGCGGTCTCGGAGAATCCCTGGCGCACCAGGGGCAGTGGGCCAGTGCAGCCACTTCATTGAATACGGCGGCGAAACTCAATCCCAGAGATGCCCGGACCCACGCCGATCTCTCGGCGACCCTGGCGCATCAGCAAAGGTCGCCGCAGGAGTATCGGGTGGCGATGGCGCCGCTTAGTGCTCCGCGCACCTCCGAGCGAGGGTCTGCGCAGAACATGCAAAGCGCGCCGAGGGGGCTGCCGAGCGGACAGCAGCCGAGCCGGTCGTCAGGCGGCTCGCAAGCTACGCAGTCAGGCGGGCACCAGGCCACGTCGTCAGGCGGACACCAAGCTACGCAGTCTGGCGGGCACCAGGCCACGTCGTCAGGCGGACACCAAGCTACGCAGTCTGGCGGGCACCAGGCCACGTCGTCAGGCAGCGGACACCAGGCCACGTCGTCAAGTGGCCATCAGGGCAAGTCGTCCGGCGGTGGACAGCAAGCCAGATCGTCCGGCGGCCAGACAGATCACAAAGAAAAGAAAGGTTGATCGGTGGGCCGCATCCGGCGGAGCCCCTTCTCACGGAGGGGCTCCACCGGATGAGAAGCACCGCTTAACCCCTCGTTGAGAGACGGCGAAACCATCAGGCAGATAGCGCAAGCAGCGTCTGGTGGTTGCCTACATGAAAGCCATGGTTCGATCTCGCCCTTCCGATGACTACACGGGTATATCGAAAGGTATAGAGAGAAACTCACCAAATGGTGGATGTGACCTTTGACGGCTTACAGGTATGATTTTGTGATTCTTGGCAAAGGGCCTCATGTCGTTGAAGCAGACGCAGATGCGTGCCGGTCGGCAAATTCAGTTCCAGCGCGGCAAAAGCGCGGACAGGAGACACGATGATGAAGCGGGGATACTTGGTGCTGCTGGTGCTTGTAGTCGTGGTGGGTCTTCAACTGCAAACAG
>CAYWBK010000421.1:0-5655 GCA_964455745.1 uncultured Armatimonadia bacterium | reverse complement strand
GTGTGCTCGTTGGTCACATGATGACGGGCACAGGTTCGGGGGTCATTATCGGCAAACTCGGCGACACCGCCGCTGATCGTGAAACGGTGGAGCTGCCCTCCGACGGCCTCTACCAGAACCTGTACTGGATCGGAGCCGCGCCGGTCTTCGGCGTCGGCGAGGGTCGCCAGCGCGCCTATTACCAGCTTACCGGCGAACGCGGCGCGCGCCACTGGCAGAAGCTGGACCACTTCACCTCCCCGTATGCTCAGAGCGTCATGCTCAATAAGAGCATATCGCTCGTCGTCAGCGACACGACGGTCGACGGCAAGCCTGCCGTCAAGGTCGCCACGCGGTGGTTCACCGGCGAGGAGAACGTCCTGGCGGTATTGCATGACCTGACGCTGGTGCGCTGCGAGATTGCCCATCGTGCGGGAGCGATCTTCGTTTGCGGAAGGACGGATGACACCTACAAGGCCTATTGCGTGTGGCGGGAGAAGCCCAACGAGGTGCTCGAGACGGTGGCCGAAGCACACAATATCGTGAAGCTGCTGCCCGCACCGCCACGAGGGGTGCCGGAGATCGCGACCGAGCGGACCGGCAAGGATCGGTGAGTCAGCCCCGTTCGCACGCGTCGGGCGGATAGGCCCGGCGCTTGTCACGGAACTCGAAGGAGGCACGACCCATGTCCAGAAGCAAAGGACTGCGCATCTCATACGCAGTAGCGGGGCTCTTGCTCATCGTCGCAGCAGTCGCCGCCGTTGCAGACCAGCCGGCGCCGGTGCTGAAGGCAATCGACCGTCTGGCTCGGATGACGCACGCAGACCCAGGCGAAGTGACGGTCGTCAGCGTCGAGGGCGTCGACTGGCCCGACGCAACGCTGGGCGGTGCGCGAAAGGGCGACATGGCGATCCAGGTTGTCACCCCGGGCTATCGGGTTGTCCTCGAAGTGAATGGGCGGCGCTACGAGTACCACACGGATCTGCAGAACCGAGTCATCCTGGCGCAGAGCCCGTCGGAGGCTTCCCCTGAAGCAGCGTCCATCCCGGGTATTGGGGACGGGTGCCAGACAGACCTTGCCAAGCGGCTCAGCATCCCTGTTGCAGAGATCAGCGTTCTGAAAACACAACCGGTCCAGTTTCGCGATGGCTCGCTGGGTCTCCCGCGTCCTGGCGAGCTTTACACCCAGATGCTCAGGCCGGGCTTCCGCGTCATCCTGGAAGCGCGAGGCGTGAAGTATCTGTACGCCACTGCAGGCTCAACGGTGCGCTACGGCGGGCCGCTGGCGAGTTGGACCTCCTCCGCGCTCTACGTTGAACCGATTGAGCGCGAGCCGAACGGGAACGGTGATCTGGTGCAGGTCTCACTCGCCGGCACGAATCCACAGGTCGTCATGCACTTGGTCACCGATTTCTATCCGCAGTCCGACGGCTCGATCTTCGCCACGCGCAGAACCTCTCTCTCGGGAGAGGAGTTGTTGTATCTTGCTCCGAACGGCAAGGGCGAACCGGTTGAACTTGCGTCGGCATGCGGGTTCGGCGATGCCGCTCTGGCCCCCGACCACATGCACTGGGCCGTGCTCAGACAGGCGATGGTCTACACGCGCACGGCAATCACCATCGGCAAACTCGGTGACACCGACGCAGACCGCGAATCGGTAGACCTGCCCGCAGATGGCTCGTACCAAGACCTCTACTGGCTGGGGGACGCGCCGGTCCTGGGCATAGGCGAGAGCCGCGAGCGCGCCTACTACCAGCTCACCGGCAAGCGCGGCGCCCGCAAGTGGGAGAAACTCAGCCGCTTCACCCCGCCCGATGCCCCGAGCGTCATGCTCAACAGGAGCATATCACTGGCCGTCAGCGACACGACGGTCGACGACAAGCCGGCCGTGAAGGTCGCGGTGCGATGGTTCAGCGGCAAGGAGAACGTGCTGGCGGTCCTGCATGACCTAACGCTGGTGCGCTGCGAGATCGCCCATCACGCGGGAGCGATCTTCGTCTGTGGGAAAGCAGATAACACTTACAGGGCCTATTGCGTATGGCGGGAGAAGTCCAACGAGGTGCTCGAGACCGTGGCCGAAGCACACGATATCGTGAAGCTGCTGCCCGCGCCGCCACGAGGGGCGCCGGAGATCACGACCGAGCGGATCGCGAGGGACCAATGAAGCGCGGATCGGTGATGGTCGTGGCGAGGGCAATGATGTAGGGAACGCGCTGGTAGGTAGCATCGTCTTCGTACACGTCAGACCAATGGACCTACGAGCTGCTGTCGAATTTGAAGGAGGCACAAATCATGTTCAAAAGCAGAGGACTGCGCATCTCGTGCGTGGTAACGGGGCTTTTGCTGATTCTCTCGGCAATCGCGGCTGCGGCAGACCAGCCGGCGCCGGTGCAGAAGGCCGTCGACCGCCTTGCCCGGATGACTCATGTAGACCCGGGCGACGTGACGGTCGTCAGCGTTGAGGCCGTTGACTGGCCCGATGCGACACTGGGCGGCGCGCGGAAGGGTGATATGGCGATCCAGGTCATCACCCCCGGATACCGGGTAATCCTCGAGGTCCAGGGCCGCCGGTATGAGTACCACACCGACCTCGACACCCGCGTTGTCCTGGTCGAACTCGGCGACGTCGCGAACATGCAACCCCAAGCCGGGGGCGCCGAAGGTTGCCGGGAAGACCTCGCGCGGCGACTGCAGATCGACCTGGAGAAGATCACCGTCGCCAAGAGCGAGCCGACGACATTCCCCGACGCCTCGCTGGGGTTTCCCCGTCCCGGTCGGATGTATGCCCAGGTCATTACACCGGGACTCCACGTCCTGCTGGACACGCCCTTCGGGCAGTACCTGTACGCTGCGACCGACCGCTCGGTGGTCTACGCGGCTCGCTCGCAATGTGGAAATGCTCGGCGCTGTACATCCAGCCCGTCGAAAACGAGCCGAATCTCAACGGCGACCTCGTTCAGGTGTCTCTCGCGGGCACCAATCCGCAGGTCATTATGAAGAGCGTCACCGAATTCTATCCGCAGGCTAACGGCGGCGTCTTCGGGGCGCGGCGGACATCACGCTCCGGGTTCGATCTACTGTACCTGGCGCCCGATGCGAAGGAGCCCGTGCAAGTAAGCGGTGGGTTCAGCGTCGGCGAGGCAACCCTAAGCCCGGACTTCTCGCAGTTCGCCGCCTTCGAGCGGCCCATGTTGGGCGCGGGGTGGGCGGTAACCCTCAGTAAGCTTGGCGCGGCACGAGAGGACCAGGAGGATGTGCCGCTCCCCGCAGACGGGACGCCCAGGGGCATCTACTGGCTCAAGGAAGCGCCTATCGTGGGCATCAGCAAGAGCGATAAGGTCACCTACTACCAGATGACCGGCGACCGAGGCAAGCGCGACTGGCAGGAACTCAAGGATTTCGCGCCCAAGAAGGGCACGTCGTACATGCTGAACCGAAGTCAAACTCTGGTGGTCAAGCAGGTGACCGAAAACGGCAAGCCGACAGTGAGAGTTGATGTGGTCCGGTTCACCGGCACTCCGGACGGGACACGGGCGGTGCTCCCCAACCTGCAACTGGTCGACTCCCAGATTGTGCCTTCCCTCGGGATGGTGTTCATCTGCGGCCGAACAGGCGACACCTACAAGGCCTACTGTGTCGGCATGCACAACCATGAGGTGGTCGAGACCTTGGCGGGGGAAAGCAGGATCATCAAGTTCCTGCCGGCTCCGCCGCGTTCCTGGCTGCAATTCAATGACGCGCACATCGAGCCGGAGCAATAGAACTGGGGGTTAGAGACGGCCGCGCGGTAGGTGATGTCGCGGCCGGCGAGCAGCCGCGATGACGGCAGACATCCGCAAACCTACCACACAACAGCCGTGCTCGCCGACGACGGCGAGGGTCATTTTTATGGTGGCCCTCGCCGTTGCCGCATGCCTGGGAGGCTGGTTTGTTTCCCAGCCTCTCCGCGTGCTGCTCGGCAGCGTCCCCGATGACGCATTCTATTACCTGAAGATCGCCCGCAACCTCGCCGCAGGCCTCGGGCCATCGTTCGACGGCGAGACCACCACCAACGGCTTCCACCCCGCCTGGCTGCTCCTTCTGACCGCCTACGCCCGCATCATCGGCGACCGCGAGATGCTGCTTCGCGCGGCGCTGGCCACCGGCTTCGCCCTGAACATGGTGACTGCCTATGCCATCGCGGGTATCTTCCGCCGGTGGTTCGAGGAGAGCTGGGCCTGGCTTGCCGGAGCCGCGTGGCTGCTCAGCCCGCTCGCCTACAGCCTCGCCGGGACGGGCCTGGAGTCGAGCCTCTACGCCCTGGGGATCGCTCTGACGGTCCTCGTCTGGGTACGGTGGGTGCAGCCTGCGATCGGCGCGGCGCAGCCGACCGCGCAAATAGGGGGCCTGGCGGCGCTGGGGGCCTGCCTCGGCTTTACCGTGATGGCGCGAACCGAGGGCGCGGTTCTGGTTGCTTCCGTGCTCGTTGTGCTCTTCGCGCTGACGGCGAAGCAACGGCCGGCCCTGCGGCGCGTGGTCTTCAATTGCGCGGTAGTCGCGTTCGTGACGGCGCTCGTCTGCGCCCCCGCCGCCCTGTATAGCCTGCAGCACCTCGGCACCTTCTCGCAGGACAGCGCCGCGATGAAGATGCTCTGGCGCACGCACAATCCGAGCGACCAGTGGGCCATTCTCACCAGCCTCCTCGACACCACTTTCGGACGCGGCGCGCGATTCGGACTCGGCCCGCTGCCGTGGCTGGCGGTCGCCGCCGTGGGTTTCGCCTTCCAGTCGCCACGCTCAACTCGCGGCGCGACCGCCCTGACCGCGCTCGGGGTGGCGGGAGCGGTCGTCTCGATCGCCGGCATTCCGGTGGCGGGCGGGTTCAAGGTGGTCCGAGCGGTCTACGGTTTCGGCTGCCCAATTGTGCTCGCGGCGGGCCTTGTCGGGGTCTGGCGCATCCGCCCGGCCTGGGGTCCGGTGGCCGCGTTCCTGCTCCTGGCCGCAGCCCTGCAGACAGTCTCATGCGGGCTGTTCCTCGCCGACTTCCAGTCCTGGTACGTCGTGCTCCCCGGGATGGCGGCTTTCATCGTCATCGCGGCGATGATCGTCGCCTGGGCGGGCGTTCGGACAGCCCGCGTGTTGCGGGCACACCGGGCCGTCCCGACGCTGCTGGCGGCGCTTCTGATCACTGCGCTCGGACGCTTCTGCGTTGACTACAGGGCCGGCACCTACCCGTGGCAGCGCGATGTCTACACCTCGCAGCAGGTCATTGACCGCACGATCCCGCCGGGCGCACGCATCGGCTGCTTCAACGCCGGAATCCCAGCTTACTTCAGCGACCGCTTCATCATCAACCTCGACGGCCTGGTGAACCACGCGATCCACCCGTACTATCTCAACCGGAACGTGGACGAGTACCTGCGGCTGAACCGCATTGACTACATCTGCGATGAGGACCTCGCGATGGACCGTGCTGCCGGGTTCATGTCCCGCCCGCTCGACAAGCAGGACCTCGGCACCTTCCCGCTCACCCGCTGGCCCTCCAAAGTACGGCATGTCTGGCGGCTGAGGCGATAGGGGCAGAGCCCTCGCCGGAGGCTCTTCCTCAATGTGTGTGGGTCGCGACCTCGAACTAGTCCTGGCCAGGATTTCGTAGCGAGACGCGGACGAAGTCGTTGCTGTTGCGTCCGCCAGGAC
>CAYWBK010000420.1:0-5668 GCA_964455745.1 uncultured Armatimonadia bacterium | reverse complement strand
CGCGGCAGCCTCAGCAGCGGCGCGTGGTCCGCCAGAATGCGTTTGACACGCTGCACCAGCGACCGGCCTGGGCGGACGTAGGACAGCACTCCCACGGATGGCGCGGCCTGGGCCCAGCTTACCAGAAGCTCGGCGTATCGCTGCCGCTCCTCGGATAGCGACACGACCCAGTCGTCGCAGGCCTCCTCCGCCGATGCCCTCAACTCGGCGGCCATGATCCAGGCCAGCGGGTGCCACCACCACAGGGCCTTCGTGAACTGCGCGACCGTCTGGACGAACATGTCGCCCCGGCGGATGTGGGCCAACTCGTGCACCAGCACCGCGTCATGGGCAGCGTCCGGCCCGTCGCCCTCGGGGGGCAGCAGGAGCATCGGCGCCCGCCAGCCGACGACGAACGGGATCGCCGTCTGCGGGCAACATGCCGCCGCCGGAGGCTTCGCCAGCCCCATGCGTCCGGCCCAGTGGGCCAGTCGTGCGGTGACCGTCGAATCGCCGATGGGTTCGCTGTCCCGCGCCAGCTTGCGCAGTAGCATCAGGTGCCGCACCGTGCGCCCGATCCCGACCGCTGCGCCTAACGCCCACAGGAGCAGCAGGGCCGGCACCGCCAACGGCCGCAGGGAGGCGACTGTCAAATGACGGTGCGCTTCCGGCGCGGGCATCGTCCCCTGCGTCGGGGCATCGGAGACCGCCGTCGCCGGGTCTTGGTCCGCCGGTTCCGCAGCCGGCGACTCCGTCGCGGCATGAGAGATTCGTGGCATCGGTATCTCCACCACGCGCGGCTGCAGGTGCAGGCTGCCGACCGCCAGGATCGCGGCGGGCACCGCCCAGAACGCCACCAACGAGATGCGCCACACTGAATGTCGCAGCAGCGCGGACGCCGACCGCAACGCCACCTGTGCCATGACGGCCATGGCGACGACCGCCGTAGTCGCGATCACGCCATCCATCCAGTACGCGTTACCCATGATCCCCCATCTCCTTGTCGCCGATCAACTGACGCAATTCCCGGAGCACCTCCGGGGTCACAGAATCGGTGTCGAGCAGCGCGGCCACCAGGTCTCTCGGCGACCCGCCGAAGACGCGCTCGAGCAGATTGCCCACCAACTGACGGCGAACCGTCGCGGACGCTTCGGTGGGTCGGTAGATGAAAGCTCGATGGCGTGTCGTATGGCTGACAAGCCCTTTCTTCTCCAAAGTGCGCAGGACCGTGAGAATCGTGGTGTAGCGTGGCCGCTCGTCAGCGGCGAAGGCATCCTGCACATCGTACACACTGGCCTCTTCCAGCCGGCTGACTGCGTCCAGCACCTGGAGCTGCAATTCGCCGATATCGGTCATGCGGTCACTTCTGCTGCGCGCCATGAACACTCCCTACTTTCATGTTTTTTGACTTTAATACTATATATATAGTTTTCATGCGTGTCAATCCCCAGTGCGCAGGGCATTGTTTCTGGATGTGGCATTTTCAACGGTCAAAGTGCCACATCTAAAAACGATGCTCCTGCAGCCATACGCCTTTCGATTGACTTCAGGTCTACACCATGCTACGATTTGATCAGTCTGATAGTGTCACCAGCTTGCCGGAAGGCCGGGAGAGGATGCTGGTCGCAATGAATGCTGTTTTGCTTGTGTCCTTCCCCGATCCACCCCTCGAGTCGTGCGTCAGCCCACCACCTGTGATGTAGTGGTGCTGTCATGCCGTTCGCCGATCATCACAGCCGCAGACGCACTCGCCACAGATCAAGAACGGGGGCTTCATCATGTCTAGCACGGTCCGTACCGTACTGCTGCCGGTCGTGGCTTCGCTATTGCTCGCCGGAATGCTGATCCCGGCCTCTGCGGCGGCACTCACGCCTCTGCCGTTCGACAACGCCCTGTCGATCTACGTCGGGCACAACGGGACGTGGAGCAACTACAGCACAGGGCAACAGCAAGCCGCCGAGATCGAGGACCCGCTTGCGGCATTCCCCCCCGATGAAGCCGTCCGAGACCACCCTGCGATCTGGTATCGGTATCGGATCAATTTGGCTCCTGTCCCCGAAGGATGGACGTTCTTCGCGCCGGTGGCGGGCCGGCCAATGCAGTTGCATGTGGTGGTGCGCGACGCGCAGGGGCGGTTGGGGGATGTCATGGCAACGGACCGCGCCACCGGCGCATGGGTGGGCCGGCTGTCTGCTCGCGCATGGGTGACAGGCGAAATCGACGGCTGGCTTCCTGTGGACCCGGCGTGCGAGGCGCTGGACCTGCGGGTCACCGCCCGCGACGGCGGCCGGCTTCTTGCTTCCGCCATCGCCAGCAACCCCGCCGTCGATGATGCTGTTGTGGTTGCGTTGCAGTATTACTGGCAGCCCAACAGTGGCATCCCGCACGATCGCTGCGCGATATCGTCTCACCCGGAAGGACCGCCGGGCGACCCGCTATCCATTGCCGGCAAGACAACGCTGCAGTTGGAGAAAGTCGCTGTAGGCTGCGCCGGTCCGGTGGATTTCGTCAACGATGCCCCTGACTGCGGCGTGGTGAAGCCAAGGTTCCCTTTGAAGAGCGAAATCCTCGCGGATACCACTGATGCCTGGGAGCGCGCGAGCCACGCGCCCCCTCGAGTGTTGCAGCAGGTGAGAGCCGACGTCGCTGCCATGCGCCATACTTTCGACCCCGGCAGGCCTGGCCCACAGCCCCAGTCGGTGCGGCCCTATAGTCGCGGCACCGCTCACTGGTACACGGTGTATGCGGGTCAGACCCTCGCAGTTATCGCCTTCCCCTACCGGGGGCCACAGAAGTACCGGCGCACATACACCGCATACCTCAACGCGGAAGCGCAGCTTTACTTCAGTGCAAAGGGGCTGGGGCAGAGCAATCCCTCGGCGGCGGTCGCTGAGTCGATGCGCCGGGAGTGGTCGCAGCCGATGAGGGCCGACGGCAACGCGCTTGCCCCCATTGCGGTGGGCGATTTGTGGTACTTGAGAATCTGCGGTGAGTACGGCATTGACATCAACCCGTGTGAATGCGTGACTGCGCCAGTCACCTTCGAACTGTGGGCGAGCACTTCTGCGTCAGCCCCGGGCAATACTGTCCGCGTCGGCGGCCGGGCGACGGCGGAGATCTACAGGCCCATCAGCATTCCCGCTCCACCTATCGACTTCCCAGGCACGGCGCTTCAGTTCCCTGCAGAGGGCGAGGCGAGGGGTACGTGCACGGTCAATCTCGCGAAGGGGTGGAGGTGGCGCGTCCGGTTTTTCGCCTATGATTCCCAGCACAACCCGGCATACCCGGAGGGGATCAGCCGTCTTATCGATATCCCGGAGACTGAGCATGTCCGCTTTGATGTGCGCCTGACAAGGCTCCTCACCCTGAAGGTCTTCACGCGGTCGCGGCTCGGCGATGAGCCGTGCACTATCGAGTTGGGAAGGCAGCTCAGTGGGGGGGGTGAGATGCTCGATGGGCGAGGCGACACGCAGGCGCAAGCAGACGGTCGGCAGGTCTGGGAAGCGCCGCGGCGTTTCGTCCCGGGCAACTACCGCGTCCGAGCCCGGAGCCGCATCGACGCGGAAGCGCGATGGAGCGACTGGCAGCCGGTCCGCATTGATCCCGGCGTCGAGCAAACGGTGACGGTCATCGTGCCAAAGTAGGGTACGGGCGGATAGGCATATCGCGCTTGTCGATCATGGGCCAAGCGAAATGGCGGGCGGCAGAGGGCCTGGACGCCCTTCTGCCGTTCGTTCTTCCCGCATGATGTCATCGCCCATCGAGGGTGCGTCTTTCAATTGTAGGTAGTATTACCATGCCGGTTGTGCGGCCTTGTTCGGCAATGAGATGCCCTGCGGGGAGATGGACGGCATTGAACCACAGAGACACAGAGGACACAGAGAACGTCCCTTAACGCCTATCGTGGGGCAGGCCCAGTCGTTCTCTGTGCCCTCTGTGTCTCCGTGGTTCAAGCCGTTCGTCCGTCATCTTGGGATACGGTCAGCCTCTGACAGGATTCCGAGCGCTTCATTTGCCAACTGTCAAAGCAGCGTAATAATGGTAGGCAATCGTCGGTAGTCAGGCCGTATTCAACGGCCAAACGACAGGCCGTCGGGGCTATGCTGCTACGGAGCTATCCGTCATGCCGTAATCCTCCAAATCCTATCAATCCTGTTCCCCTCGCCGTTCCCTGCCGCTACGCTTGCGGCAGTCCTACCTACAATCAGCGGACGGCCCGCCCATCGACTGCCCCTTGACGAAACCTCCCGCACGCGGTAGCTTACGACAATCCATAAGGGAGGCGTTCGCGAACATGCAAACTACCAAGATCGGAATCGTCGGCTGTGGGAACATCAGCGGCGTGTACTTCTCAGGCGCGCAGAAGCTGCAGATCCTCGAGACCGTCGCCTGCGCCGACATTGCCCTCGACCGGGCCAAGGCCAAGGCGGAGGAGTTCGGCGTGCCGAAAGCCTGCACGCCCGACGAACTCCTCGCCGACCCCGAGGTCGAGATCGTCGTCAACCTGACCATCCCCAAGGTTCACGGCACGATTGGCCTTGCAGCGCTCGAGGCGGGCAAGTCGGTCTACAACGAGAAGCCGCTGGCCCCGACCCGCGAGGAAGCGCAGAAGATGCTGGCCATCGCCGAGGCGAAGGGCCTGCGCATCGGCGGCGCGCCGGACACGTTCCTCGGCGCGGGGCTGCAGACATGCCGCAAGCTCATCGACGACGGCTGGATCGGCGAGCCGATTGGCGCGAGCGCTTTCATGCTCGGCCACGGCCCGGAGGGCTTCCATCCGGAGCCTGACTTCTTCTACCAGCCCGGTGGCGGCCCGATGTTCGACATGGGCCCGTACTACCTCACCACGCTGGTCAATCTCCTCGGCCCGGTCTCGCGTGTCGCCGGTAAGGCGCGCATCACCTTCCCCGAGCGTGTCATCGTCAGCCAGCCGCACTTCGGTGAGATCATCAAGGTGAACACGCCGACGCACATCACCGGCATCCTGGAATTCGCGAGCGGCGCGGTGGGCACGCTCACTACGAGCTTCGATGTCTGGGCCACACAGCTTCCGTGCATCGAGATCTACGGCTCCGAGGGCAGCCTGAGCTGCCCCGACCCGAACACTTTCGGCGGGCCGGTGAGGGTCCGGCGCGCGGGCGCCTCCGACTGGAGCGACGTGCCGCTAAGCCACTGCTATGCCGACCAGTTCCGCGGCTTGGGCGTCGCCGACATGGCCGCCGCGATGCGCTCCGGCCGCCCCCACCGGGCGAACGGGAAGCTGGCCTACCACGTCCTCGACCTCATGCACGCCTTCCACGACGCCTCGCGCGAGGGCAAATACATCGACCTAAGCAGCGGCTCCGAGCGCCCGGCCCCGATGCCGATGACTCTCGCCCCGGGAGCGGTGGAAGAGTGAGGGAAACGCTGAAGGGGAAATGCTAAACTCAGAACGCTGAACGCAGAAAACGGCAAATAGGAAAACGGCGAATAGAAACGGCGAATAGAAACGGCGAACGGCAGAGAGGCGCTGCCTCGAAAATGGAGTGGGCACGACAATCTTGTCGCGCGTGGGGCGGGCGTCTCGCCCGCCATCGCCGTCATTCTCATCGTTCCAGAGTGCCGGAACCCGGCATGACGACTGCCTCGAAAATCCCCGTTTGCCGGGCGAACGGCGACCTCACCCCCTCGGCCGCCCACGGCGGCCACG
>CAYWBK010000419.1:0-5673 GCA_964455745.1 uncultured Armatimonadia bacterium | reverse complement strand
CCTTCGGGGGCTTGACGGCAACGGCTTGAGACCAATTCGCGGCCCCCAGGTGCGGAAATGTGGGTAAAGCATAGCCACTTGTGGAGAGGGGAGAACGGCAGCGGTTTGCTACTGCGCGAGAATCGCCGTTTGCCTCTCCCCTCCCGGAACGGGAGGGGTGCCCGCGCAGCGCTGGCCGCGCAAAGCGCGGCAGGGGTAGGGCCGTCCCGGCGGATGAGCGACGGCCTCTTTTCATCGTCTCAGAGTGCCGGAACCCGGCATGAGAACTGCATACTGTAGCTGTGGGGTGTGCGGGGTCCCCCCGCCTTCGGCGGGCACTCCGCGCCTGAGTGAACGGCGCTGTCCTTACCCCGGGTGTCCGAAGACCCCGGGCCAGAGGGTGGTGAGGACCAGCATCGCGGTCAATCCGATGATGACCGCCGCCGTGGCGTAGGCGGCCACATTGTAACCGCGCCCGTTGCGGAACTCGCCCATCAGCCGCTTATTGTTGATCAGAATGAGGGTGAAGACGATCACCACGGGGAGCAGGATGCCATTTAGAACCTGCGACAGGTACATGATCTTCAGAAGCGGCGCCTGCGGGATGAGGATGATGCCGGCGCCGACGGCGATGAGGGCGGTGTAGAGCGTGTAGAACTCCGGCGCTTCCCGGAACGAGTGGTTGACCCCGCGCTCCCAGCCGACGCCCTCGGCGACCTGATACGCCGTCGCCAAGGGGAGGATCGAGGCCGAGAATAATGACGCGTTCAGGAGGCCCAGCGCAAACAAAGTCGCGCAGTTCTGACCTGCGAGGGGCCGTAAAGCCCGGGCCGCGTCCTCGACCGTGTCGACCCGATACCCGGCGGTGTGGATGGTCGCCGCGCAGGTGACGACGATGAAGAAGACGACCGCGATGGCAACGACGCTGCCGGTGAGCACATCGAGCCGACAGAATCGGTATTCGCTCGCCCGGATGCCCTTGTCGACGACCGCGGCCTGCACGTAGAACTGCATCCAGGGCGAGATGGTCGTGCCGACGACGCCGATGATCACGGTGATGTATTCGGAAGACGGCGTGAAATGCGGGACAACGACTGCGCGCAACACCTCGGGCCAGACCGGCCTGGCCATGAACCCGGAGATCACATACGACACGTAGATCGTGCAGGCGACCAGGAAGATCTTCTCGACCGAGCGGTACGAGCCCTTGACCACGACGAACCAGACGAGAAACGCCGCCGCGGGAACGGTCAGGTACTTCGAGAGGCCGAAAATCTCGCAAGAGGAGGCGACACCGGCGAACTCCGCCATCGTGTTCGTCTGGTTCGTGAACACGACCCCGACCATCAGCCAGAAGGTGATGCGCACGCCGAAATTCTCGCGGATCAGGTCGGCGAGGCCTTTGCCCGTCACCGCACCCATCCGCACGCCCATTTCCTGCATGAAAAAGAGCGTCACGGCCAGTGGGATCATCATCCACAAGACCGTGTTCCCGAAGTTGCCGCCGGCGATGGAATAGGTGGCGATGCTGCCGGCGTCGTCCACGTTGGCGGTGATGATGCCGGGGCCGATGACGGACAGGAACAAGAGGAGGGTCGTCCAGCGCGACCTCAGACCGTGGTCCAGAAGGGTTGTCGCCATCTCTCCTTCACGCGTGGCCTGCCGGCTAGCCCGAAGCACATAGACGCGAGGTGCCCGCCGGTATAGCGCCCAAGGCGCGCCCGGGCGAGCAGGGACCCCGCGCATTGTCGCGGATCTGTGCGGTATCTCCACCTGCCTCGCGGGTGAAGATACCCCACAGCCAAAATGCACCGTATTGGCCCTCGATGGGCAATTCCCCCCGGCTTGTCCCTGCACCTACCTTGGGATGTCCGAAGCGAAGAGGGCGTCTTGCCCGCCGCGAGAGTCGGCGCATGGGGAGGGCCTCTCGCCCGCCGCTCCCTCCTTTTCATCCCGCCTGGGCCGGAAAAGAAGCCGACAGTGAGACGCCGTCAGCCTTTTACTTCCACAACTCCACCGTCCACGTCAGTACCGCATATCCGTGCATGGTTCGCGGCGCGTCGTTCGGTAAGTAGACGGACGGGTTGAAGGACAGGTTCGGCGCGATGTTGTACGTGAACCCCAGCGTTGATGAGTTCCCCGATCCGCTCTGCCAGTCGGCTTGAAGCTGCATCCTGGGCGTCCACTGATAGGCGTACCCGAGGATGGCCTCCGTGTGGTTGCTGGCCCGAATCGCACCGGCGATGGCCTTGTGTTTACCCTCGTAGTAGCCGTACTCCACGAAGGGCTGCGGGTTGGCATGGGTGCCCGAGCCCGTGGTCCAGTTCGCGAAGCCGGCGGCGAAGAGGTTCGATCCCCTCTGCACTCCGGTCTCGCATCCTAACACCCATTGGTTCGGGTCCAGACCCCGGAAAAGGGCGACTTCGGAGTAACGGTTGAGACCCAGCTCAAGCTGAATCTCAGACGGGTTGCCGATCTTCGGGTCTTGCTGCTGGTAGCTGATCGACAACTGCCCCTCGGGCTGGATATCCGGGGTGATGATCTGGTTGAGGCCTTTGGTGGTCGCGAAAGCCGAGCAACAAGCCACCATCGCGATGAGACACGCGATTATCCGCATCATAGCTGCCTCCAGTCGCACGAAACCATGCGTTCAATTGCCCTGCCGGCGCGTCCGCCGCCGCGAGGGCTTCGTCCAGCTTCGAAAATGGAGTGGGCGCGACAATCTTGTCGCGCGTGGGGCGGGCGTCTTCGCCCGCCATCGCCGTCATTCCCATCGTCTCAGAGTGCCGGAATCCGGCATGACGACTGCCCCGAAAATGGAGTGGGCGCGACAATCCTGTCGCGCGTGGGGCGGGCGTCTCGCCCGCCCTCGCCGTCATTCTCATCGTCTCAGAGTGCCGGAACCCGGCATGACGACTTCCCTGCAATTCTGATGCCGCCCGCCTGGGCGCGCTATCGGCGCGCTTAAGCGAACGGCACTGAGGCTAGCCCTGCCCGGTCAGCATCTGGAAGACAAGTACCAGTGTCAGCGCGACCATGATGACGGTCGTCACCCAGGCGGTGATGTTGAAGATGCGGCCATTGACCCAGTTGCCCATCAGGTCGACGCGGTTGATGAGCAGTAGCATGAGGATGAGGACCGGAGCCAGCATGACCCCGTTGACCACCTGGGACCAGAACATGATCGCCAGTAACGGCGCCTGCGGGATGAGCACGACTCCGGCGCCGAAGACGATGAGGGCCGTGTACAGCATGTAGAACTCGCGAGCATCGTGGAATCTGTGGTCCACTCCCCGCTCCCAGCCCATGCCCTCACAGACGTAGTATGCCGTCGCCAGCGGAAGGATCGAAGCCGAGAAAAGCCCCGCATTGAACAGGCCGAAGGCAAACAAGTAGGCGCAATAGTTGCCGGCGAGCGGCCGGAGAGCTTCCGCTGCGTCCTTGGCCGTCTCGATGTTCACATGGTGCGCGAACAGCGTCGCACTGCAGGCGACGATGATGAAGAAAGCGACGATGTCAGTGATCACGCAGCCGCTGATGACATCGAGCCGCGAGAACTTGTAGTCCCTGACGGTGACGCCCTTATCCACCACTGCGGCCTGCAGGTAGAACTGCATCCAGGGCGCGATGGTGGTCCCGATGACGCCCACGAACATCGCGATGTAAGGTCCGCTGAACTCGAACGTCGGCTTGACCGTGTCGTGCAGGACGCCGCCCCACTCCGGCTTCGCCAGGAGCCCCGACAGGATGTAAGACACGTAGAAAACGCACGCCGTCAGGAAGACCTTCTCGACGGACCGGTACGTGCCCTTGAGGACCAGCCACCACACCGCGAAAGCGCCGAGCGGCACCGAGATGTATTTGGAGATGCCGAAGATCTCGCAACTTGCGGCGACGCCGGAGAACTCCGCACACGTGTTCCCCATGTCCGCAAGCAGCAGACCCACCATCAGGAAGAAGGTGAGCTTGACCCCGAAGTTCTCGCGGATGAGGTCGGCGAGGCCCTTGCGCGTGACCGCCCCCATACGGGCGCACATCTCCTGGACGACGATGAGCGCGATGGTGATGGGGATGAGCGTCCACAGGAGCTTGTTGCCGAACTGCGCGCCTGCCAGCGAGTAGGTAGTGATTCCGCCTGCGTCGTTGTCGACGTTTGCGGTGATCATCCCTGGACCAAGGACGGCCAGGAATATGAGAACTGTGCCCCAGCGTGACTGGAGCCTGCGTCCGAGAAGCTTCATGGGTTTCACCTGCCTCTTACCGCCCGAAGGCCTTGGGGATTCGCTTCTTCCACGAGGTGGGGATGGCGGCGTCGATCGCGTCATCGACGGTGACGATGCCCTGGAGCCTGTCCTCCTCGTCCACTACCGGCACTGCCAACAGGTTGTAGTGAGCCACGGTATGCGCAATGTCGCGCTGGTTGGCATCGAGGCCCACGCGGACCACGTTCTCATCCATAATGTCGTCCACGATGGCGTCGGGTGGGGCGATCACGAGGTCGCGCAGAGACATTACGCCGACCAGATGTTCGTCTGGGTCGACGACGTAGACGTAGTAGATCGTCTCGGCGTCCTGGGCGTCGAGGCGCAGGCGCTGCAGGGCCTCCGCCGCGGTGATGCCCTGCGGAATGGCGACGTACTCGACGGTCATTAGCCCGCCTGCGGAGTCGTCGGGGTATTGCAGAAGTTCGCGCAGATCGGCGGCCTCGTCCGGCTCCATGAGGTTGAGGATCGCGTCGGCGCGCTCTTCCGGCAAGTCGGCGAGAAGATCGGCCCCGGCATCGGGGTCCATCTCCTCGATGATGTCGGAAGCCTGCTCATCCGACAGCTCATTGACGACGGACACCTGCAGCCCCGGCTCCATCTCCTGCAAAGCGTCGGCGGCGATCTCCTCGTCCATCGCGCCCAGGAAGGCGGCGCGCTCCGGGGCGCTGAGGCTTTCAGCGATGTCGGCGAGGTCCGCCGGCTGCATGTTCTCGATGGCCTCGCGGCTCTCGTCGAAATGGATCTCGTCGCCCTCGGTCGGCAGTTGGACGTGCTCCCAGGCGATCAGACGCTCGGAGAAGCGGATGTGCAGTATGTTACATAGCCCGAGGGTGAAGTGCTCGTAGCCCAGCCGCCGCAACATGCCGCGTGTGCCGATATCCACGTGCGTCAGCAGAACCTCGTCGCCGACGGCGCCAAACTTCAGATCATGGACGCGGACGACCCGCTTGCCGGAGACATCGACGATCTGCCGGTCCAGGATACGCGCGCGGACGGACACGTCGGCCTCCTCGGGGGCCTCCTGGGCCGCGGCCTCGAGGCTCGTGGACAGGCGGAAGCCCTCGTATGAGGCGGAGCGCACGAGGTCCCAGGGGATGTAGACGATCCCGCCCTTGGAATCCAGCCGGACGGCGACCTTGGAGACGAACGGGAAGTGATCCCTCGGTCGGACGAGGATGTCGTTGATCTTACCCAGTCGGTGGCCCGATGCATCGAAAACGGTCTCACGAATGAGGGCGGCAAAGTACGCTTCGGCGAAGAAGGTCATGTCTTGTTCGCCTCCTTTCCAGTGATAAGGCGCGGCGACGCGTCCGACGCGCCGCCAACAGCAAGGGGGCCTACCCGTAAGGTTTGCCAGGGCAGTCGTCATGCCGGTTCCGGCACTCTGGAACGATGAAAAGGCGACGGCCCTACCCCGTCCCCGCTTCGC
>CAYWBK010000418.1:3653-5676 GCA_964455745.1 uncultured Armatimonadia bacterium | reverse complement strand
TAGCGGGGGTCGCAACCGCTCCTGGGCATCCCCTTGGCGTCGACGCCCCCCTCGAATGGGGCCCGATTCGGCCCCTGGCGTGGCACCGTCGGGCCGATCGGGGGCGTTCTTGGGTCTGGGGTCGGAGTGGGCGATCTGGACGCACTCGGGCGACGCCACGGCCTCGGGCTGACTTCACCAGAGGGCCTTGCCGGTGCGTCTGCGGTCCATCACCGGCTCGTCGTGGTGGGGAGTGAACCAGTCTTCCGTCAGTTCGCCGTCGGTCAGAGACGTGTAGTCACGCATCAGTCCGTCCCCGTACACCGGAATCGACGGTCCCCGCCTGCTGGGCCAGTACCGAGTCCACTCGTTCGCCAGCAGGGAGAACGCCTCCGGGTACG
Organism: uncultured Armatimonadia bacterium; assembly: GCA_964455745.1. GTDB lineage: Bacteria > Armatimonadota > Zipacnadia > Zipacnadales > CAYWBK01 > CAYWBK01. The sequence goes on along the minus strand of CAYWBK010000418.1, from coordinate 5,296 downwards.
GTGCCAGGTCGCCGGTGCGTTCGACGATGCGGTCGAGGGTCTCGTGGTCTCGTGCCCGGAGCAACCCGTGGATGACCGTGGTGATGAGTTCCTCGACCCGCTTGGACGTCTCGCCGATCCTCTGGTACATCGTCCGCAGGAACTCCCACGAGACCGGAACACCGTACTCCGCCAGCACGCCGATGGGACCTCGTCCTTCCAGGACCTGGCCCATCTCGAGGATGAGCCCCTGGTCCTTCGGAAGTCGATGGAACCCAGGCGTGACCCTGAGCCTCGCCTCGGCCTCCTCCGCCGCCAACCGTCGTCTCTTCTGCTCCGCCTCGGCCTCCCGCTTCAGCTTCCGCTCGCGTTCGGCGGCCTCGGCGGCGGAGACGGACTCGGAGATCGTCTGCCCGTCGAAGGTCTCGGGGACGACCGGGAAGCGCTCCGTGGCGTCGCCGACTCTCTGCTCGAGTTCGGGCGGGATGGGGATCGAAGCCTGGCCCACTGCGGCGAGGAACGCTCGGGTCAGCGACTCCCCGTAGTTGGCCAGCAGCCGGACCGCTGGGGCCGAGCCGTAGAAGTCGTCCACCCCTCCCAGGACCTCGTTGTCGAATGCCCCAGCCGACCAGCCGAGGTACATCTCGACCATCGCCGCCTCGAGGGTCATCCCGTCGTCGAACGTCAAGTCGAAGACGAAGACGTCGGTGTCGGAGATGCCGAGGGACGTGGCGACGGACTGCCGGGCGAACAGCCCGTGCTGGCGGATGACGGCGTCGATGTCAGACTGGAGAGCGTCCCGCTTCGCCGTCCACGCTCGACGGGCATCGGCCCAGAAGGTGGGGAACGGGTCCCGGAGGCACGAACGGAGGTAGGCGGCGGGGTTGCGGTTCGACCTGGCGAGAGCGAAGACCGAGGCCTGCCGAATCCTGAGGTCATCGATGCCCAGGGCGAGGATCTCTTCGACGCCGGACTCGCTGACGCCGACGGTCTCGGTGAGGTAGGACTCGACGGTGATGCCACCCGAGGTTGCGACCTGTAATGTCGCACTGCTCGACGATCGCCGTCCCGAGTCCCCTTCCAGCTCGTCCGCCCGCTCGAGCGGGACCACCGCTGGGGGGGCGGCGGGGGTTGGGGGGGGCACGACACCACCCTCGTCACGGCGAGGGGCGTGGACCGGCACCTGAGGTGCCGACGGCGACGGCAACGGCAACGGCCCTCCATCCAAGGACGACAGGCTCTGTGATGTCGTCCCCCGACTGGCCGTCGTCGTATCGTGAGGCATCCTCTCGATTGCAGGCGTGGCAGGGGGCTCGTCAGAGCCCACTGCCACCTGCCGCAGCGAATGCTGCGGCAGATCTCCCTCGAGTTCCGTGTCGTCGTCCTCGTGACGTCGTTCCTCGTCGAGAGAAGAGTCGACCTCGTCATCATCACTCGTTCTGATCGCCGTGGCGGTACCACAGTGACTGATGAGGCTATCTGATTCACTATGATCTTCTTGAATACGATCTGAAGCGTTCCCGGTTTCGCCCGCAGAGGCTTCGTACGAGCCAAAAGCCCTGTCTTCGGCGTCCGCAGGGCGGCACGAGATGCACACCCGATGTGCATCTCGTGCCGCTTCTTGTGCATCTGGTGCCGCTCTTCGTGCATCTCGTGCCGCCCCG
>CAYWBK010000418.1:1433-3553 GCA_964455745.1 uncultured Armatimonadia bacterium | reverse complement strand
GAGACCCGCAGCCCTTGGACATGTGGGATGCACGACGGACGCCGTGTCCACGGCGAGAGTCATATAAGTTCGAGGTGCTCGCCGGATCGGAGTCGCAAAGAAGACCTGTGGTGTCCCACGGGTCCGTCGGCTTCCCCGTCGATTTGGCGTGATTTCCGAGAGGATTCCAGAGATCGACGGGTCCAACCACTTGACTTTCGTGGGAACTCGAAGTACCAGTGCAAGATTCGGTCGCCGTTTCGGTGACACCCCCGTCGTCCTCGAACACGACCACGACGACACCGCCGTCGTTGCCGCCTCGCTCGACCGGCGAGCACAGCGCTCCTCCCATCGCAGTCCCACAGGTGTCACCCGACATGTCGAACTCGATAGCATCGGACTGTGTGCGCAACTCGGTGGAGAGACCGTGGACATCGGTGGAGAACCACTCCACAAGCCCGAGAACTCGCCCCACGACATGAAGACACGGAGGAGATCAGATGAACGACGAGTGCAGTTTCCTACGGGTGCTGAGAGAGAAGTTGGCCGAGCGAGACTTTGCCGAGGGCACCCGACAACGACTGCTCATGGACACGAGGCAGTTCTGCGAGTGGTACAGGGGCACGTACGGGGAGACGCCGAACCCCGACGACCTCGCCCTCAACAACGCCGACCTCAACGACTACAAGGGCTTCCTGCTGCGGCGCTGCCAGGCCAACACGACCGAGCGGAAGCTGGCGTCCCTCAGGGCCACACTGAAGCTCGTCGCCATCGACGTGTTGGCTCGACTCCGCTTCCCCAGGGTGCCGCAGTCACCGAAGCCCGCTCCGAGCGGCTTCAGCCGCAAGGAGCGGTTGGCCATCTTCCGAGCGGCGGACAGGCTGAGCGTGCGGGACCGAGCGATCGTGTACCTTGCGATGTGGACCGGAGCCAGGTCCTCGTCCATCGCCGACGCCAAGTTGAGCAACGTGGAGGTCAAGGCCAGGAGTGGAAGCATCACCTACGACTCCGTGAAGGGCAAGCACAGTTCTTACACCGTCCCCCTCAACGCCGAGGCGAGGGACGCCCTGGCGGCCTGGATCGGGGTCAGGCCGCCCGTCCAGCACGACTTCGTCTTCGTCAGCGAGAAGTACCCGTTCGAGAGACTGAGCCGTTGGGCCCTGCATTCGATCTGGCACCGCAAGCTCGCCCGCTTCGTGCCCGCGGAACTGCGGGCCAAGCTCAGGGGCCTGCACCAGTGCCGGCACTCCCTGGCCAGGATGCTCGTGGCGGAGATGGGCGTGAACCTCCCGGACGTGATGCAGATCTTCAACTGGAGCAGCCCGTCCTCGGTGATGTCGTACACCAGGGCGTCGGAGGCCGACCTGAGGAAGCACTTGGATCGAGCGGTGGGCGAGGCGGGGAGGAGTGAGACGACCGGGGTGGAGTCCCACGAGCCTGGGACTCCACCGATGAGATGCACGCCGATCTCCGAACCCTGGGGGGCGAGACGATCGGACTCCCGAGGCAGGGGGTTGCGTGGTCGCTCGAATCCGGGACGAACACCCTCCTACATGAGTCTGCATCATCGGCCAAGCCACTCGCTCGCTCTCCCAGAGCCTGCGTGACGGCGGCTCTCGAGACGCCGAGCCTCCTGGCCAGTTCGACGCTGCTCTTCGCTTTCGCCGGACGCCAGCATCTCCTGCAGACGGATCGCCCCGCTCGTCGGGGATTCACGAAGCTCCGCAGGTCCCGAGGGGACGAGTCCGGGCCGCGCATCCGGCGGGCTGCCACACTCCAGTTCCCACTCCCCACCACAGCCACTCGAAGCCACATCCCCGAGACCCCCCGATGGCGCCGGTCGCATTCTGTGTTCGTCCTGCGGAGCCCACGGCGTGCCCATCGACGACCGAGTTCGGCGACGCATCTGTATAAGTGGTCCCGGACGAGCGCCAGCTCTTCGATATGACCAGACCCGGAAGCCGTCCGGCACCGGCGTCGGCGGAGGAGCGACCACACGGCTCTTGTCGTAGAGGAGTCCTGATCATGAACGATGCCGCACGGGAACAACTGACGATCAAGACCAAACCGGAGTACCAGATCATGCCGCCGCTATCGGAAGACGAGCGCACCGCACTCGAGGCAGACATCGCGCTGCACGG
>CAYWBK010000418.1:0-1333 GCA_964455745.1 uncultured Armatimonadia bacterium | reverse complement strand
TCCCCAAGTCCAACGTCGAGCGCGACCTGCGAGCTGTCTCAGATGGGACACCTGACATGCCCGAGACCGTGACCGGGAGGGACGGCAAGCAGTACCCGGCCCGCCGGACTCCGACCATCATCGCCAACGGCCAGGCGGAGGTGGGTAGGGTCCTCGGACGACTGGCCGATGTGAACGTGGACGAACTCTCTGGCGAAGTCCTCGATCTATCGGGCGTGGAGCGCCAAGTTCGCCAGATCGAGAAACGAGAGAAGTTGGCGGCTGTACGCGACTCGTGTTCCTTCCCCGTGCTCACGGCGCACGCGGGTGACCCGCTGCCGATGCACCATCGAGTGCTGCGCGGCGATGCCCGCGACCTCGTCGCTACGCTGGACGAGGAGGTGCACTGCGTGGTCACGTCGCCGCCCTACTACGACAAGATACAGTATGGTGACGCCGCCGGTGAGATCGGGCACGAGCCGGATGTGCACACCTACGTGCGGGAGCTGTGCGACCTGTTCGGGCGCATCCCGCTCCATCCCCGCGGCTCCATCTGGGTCAACATCGGCGATGGCCGGGACGATCGCGGTAGCCTGCTCGGCGTGCCCTGGATCTTCGCGCACGAGATGATGGCGGACGGGTGGCTGTTGGCCGACGAGGTGGTCTGGGCAAAGGTCGTGGACTCGGACGATGGCAGCACGATGGGCAGTTGTATGCCCGAGCCCTGCATCGGCCGACTCAACGGCAACGGACACGAGATGCTGTTCCGGTTCGTGAAGACGAGGAAGGCATCTGACGCTTGGACCGACACCTGCGCCGTGATGCTACCCCGCGCGGGCCAGGACGTGGTGCGCTACCTGCCCCCCGAACTGATGGGCGTGACCACGTCCATCGAGGGTCGCAACCTGCACGACGTCTGGCGGATGGATCCCGGCAAGAGCGCTGATGACCACTGGGCGACCTTCCCGCCCTCCCTCTGCGAGCGGGCCATCGCCATGACCTGCCCCCCGTTCGTGAATCTCGATGGGACGCTCGCGGAGCGAGTCGTCGAGTCAGTCGAGTACGACGAGCAGCGGGGTCCCAGCCGGGTCATCGGCAAGCGACCGCTGAGCGACGACACCGTCCGCGAGCGGTCGGGCCGCAACGACGTCGGCGCATCCTACGCCGCTCGCAAGCCGATCACGGTCGGCTGGACGCCCGTGGATGCGGATGCGACCCCCGGCGTCGTCCTCGATCCGTTCGCGGGGACAGGCACGGCCGGAGAGGTGGCGCTCAAGCTGGGGAGATCGTTCATCGGCTTCGAGCTGTGCGAGGACTACGCCGATATCGCCAGCGCCCGGTGCGCTTCGACCGT
>CAYWBK010000417.1:0-5705 GCA_964455745.1 uncultured Armatimonadia bacterium | reverse complement strand
GCACGAACCAGATCATTGCGTCCCACGCGCGGAAATGTGGGTAAAGCATAGCCACACGTGGAGAGGGGGAGAACGGCTAACGGCCCCCTAACCCCCCGCCCCTTCCCTCGTAGGGAAGGGGGAGAACGGCAACGTCCCTGCCCCCGACATCACTCCATGAGAGAAGGGGTCATGGCGAATCGCGGGGAATAGGCTAGCGTCAGTCGCTTTTCGCTCGCCTAGCGGCGGAGGTGCACGAATGTCACAGCGATTCCGCAAATCCTACAAGGGCTACCTGATCGACCATCATTCCCCCGACCCGCCGGTGATCACGTTCGAGAAGCTCGACGTCGCCGAGTGGGAGCGGATGTTCAAGCTTGCCAGGATCGACAACTATCTGCTGTATTGTAAGGACCACTGGGGATCCGCCTATTATGACACGGCGGTGGGTAAGAAGCATCCCGCACTGAAGACCGACTGGATTCGCGAAGTCAGCGATATGCTGAAGCGCAACAATATCGAGTTCATCGCCTACTACAGCGTGGGATTCGATGCCTATGCGGCGGCGACTCACCCCGACTGGGCTTCGCGCACGGAGACCGGAGAGGTGCAGCGCGTCGGGCAGAAGTGGCCATACGTCTGCACCGAGACTGCCTATCGCGACTACTGCAAGGCGCAGCTTCGGGAGATCGTCGCGGGGTACGAGCCGGACGCGGTGTTTCTCGACATCGTGAGCTTCCCGCTATGCTACTGCCCGGTGTGCCAGGAGCGGTTCAAGTCGCGGTACGGCTTCGACATCCCCAAAGGCGACGAGAAGGCGGCGCACTGGCGGGAGTTGACCGACTGGCAGCATAACCATCTCGAGTACGGCGCGCTGACCGATCTCGCCGACGAGGTTCGCGAGGTCAACGCGGACGTTGCGGTGGCCATCAACGGCGGTCATGCGCACCTTTGTAAGAACCTGCTGGACTACATGGACTTCACCTACGCGGAGCCGTGGGCGGGCAACTTCGTTTCGGCGGGCTTCGCGCGCGGGACCGGGTACTGCCCGGTGATCGGGCCGGGCGGGGTATCGCAAGTCTTCGACCCGCAGAAGGAGACCATCTTCGTCTCCGAGGCCGCCAACATCGCCGCCCAGGGCTGCCGGGTGTTCATGTTCAGCGGCTCGCAGCACCCCGACGGGCGCCTCGACGAGCAGGAGTTCCGCAGCCTCGGCGCGGCCTACGGAGAGATCGACCGCGTGATGCCGTTTCTCAAGAACCGCGAGCCGATCACCAGCATCGCGGTCGGATATAGCGAGGCCTCTCGCCTGTGGATGAATGACGCGGGCTACATGGATGGCCTCGCCGGGGCGCTGGACCTCGCCTATCAGACGAACCTCCCGGTGGACACGCTCCCGGAGTGGGAGATGACCATCGACGTGTTGCAGGATTTCCAGGCGGTGATTCTGCCGAACATGGCGTGCATGGCGGACGATGTGGCGCAGGCACTAAGAGAGTATGTGAAGGGCGGCGGGACACTCATCTCAACCCACCGAACCGGCCTGCTAAATCAAGATGGCGAGGAGCGGGGCAACTTCGCGCTCAACGACGTGTTCGGGCTCGAATTCGGGCGCATCAATGACCAGTACATCACCAACCCCTGGGGCAGCTTCCTGAAGCGCAACGACGATTCGATCTGGAAGTCCACGCAAGATACGCAACTGGCTTGCAGCGCGCCGTTCATCGAGACGACCGTGAGCGCCGGAGAGACGTGGGCCACGCACATCCTGCCGGTCGTGGCGCTCAGCGAGAACTCGTGGGTGAACTGGTGGTCGCCGCCGCCGCAGGAGGAGACGGCCTTCCCGGCGGTGCAGGTGAATCCGTTCGGGAGGGGGCAGTCGATCTACCTGTCCTTCGACTTCTTCAAGATGGCGCGCACCGGGTTCAACTGGCCGCAGTCGTTCCTGCGGGGCCTGTTAGGGAAGCTCGTGCCGCAGCCGAAGATCGCCGTGCGCACGAGCGCCCCGGCATCCCTGGGCACCACGTTCTTCTGGCAGGCGAAGAAGAAGCGGGCCGTCGTGCACATCCTCAACCACACCCTGCAGGCGACGGGGGGCGATGTGGTTAAGGTGCCCGCGGGCACGCTGTTCGTAAGCCGCGAGTTGGGTAAGCCGAAACGGGCGAGTATCGCCTACCCGAAGGAGCGCGGTCTGTCGATTGTCAAGACCGGCGACGGGTACGAGATCAGCCTGCCGCGGGTGGCGGTACATAGCGTAGTGACGGTGGAGTTGTAAGCCAACTGAGACAGTGGCCGCGACAATCCTGTCGCGGCGTCTCTACGGCCTTCCCCGACAAGATTGTCGGGGCCACTGGATCCTGGAGGCCGCCCCCTACAGGATTGTCGGGGCCACTGGATCCTGGAGGCCGTCCCCTACAGGATTGTCGGGGCCGCTGGATTACGGGCACTTTCCCTTACAGGGTTGTCGGTCGGGTCCACAGCAAGAACAGGGAGCTTAAGCACAATGTACAGAAGCATACGGATGGTGATCGTCTTGGCAATCGCAGCAATCGTGGCAAGTTCGGCCGGCGCCGCTCCGCCGGAATATGTGCAGCAACCGTCGAAGGTCGCGGTCAAGCGCCGGGGGCTCGACAACGTTTTCGCCAAGCTTCAAGCGGGCAAGGAAGTCCGCATCGCCTACTTCGGCGGGAGCATTACGGCGGCCAACGGCTGGCGTGTGAAGACGCTCAAGTGGTTCCAGGACCGCTACCCAAAAGCGAAGGTCGTCGAGATCAACGCCGCCATCGGCGGAACGGGTTCGGACCTCGGCGTGTATCGCTGCCGGCAGGATGTGCTGAGCCACAAGCCCGATCTCATCTTCGTTGAGTTCGCGGTGAACGACGGCGGGGCTGAGCCGATCAACATCTGGCGCTCGATGGAAGGGATCGTTCGGCAGGCGTGGGCGCAAGACCCCAACATCGACATCTGCTACATCTACACGATGGTCACCGGCTTCACCGGAGACTATGACAAAGGCATGTTCCCGCGCGCGACCAGCGCCGACGAGATGCTGGCCGAGTACTACGGCATCCCGGCGGTCAGCGTCGCATACCCCACCGCACAGCTCGCGCGTGAGGGGAAACTGTGGTACACGCCGAAGAAGGACGACCAGGGCAAGGAGATCGCGCCGCCACCGGGAGTGATCGTCTGGTCGGATGACGGCGTCCATCCGCGCGACGCCGGACACGAGATCTACGCCCAGTGCATTGAAGACCAACTCGTAAGCTGGGAGACCGGCGCGAAGCCGCAAGCGCACGAGCTCAAGGCGCCGTTCATCGCCGACAACTGGGAGCACGCAAAGCTCGTCCCGCTCCAGCCGTCGATGCTCACCCCCGGCTGGAAGCAACTCAGCCCGACCGAGGGCCTCGGCGCGGCGTTCCACGGCTTCATGCCGGTCATCTGGAGCGCCGACAAGCCCGGCGAGAAGATCACGTTCAAGTTCAAGGGCACCGCGGTCAAGCTCTACGACCTCATGGGGCCGACCATTGCCAAGGCCATCGTCACGCTCGATGGCAAGACCAGCACCGTCACCCAATTCGACCAGTGGTGCAACTACTGGCGGCTGGCCACGCTGAACATCGCCGACGGTCTGCCCAATGACGTTCACACGGTCACGGTCGAGATCTCGCCCGATCAGCCCGACCGCAAAGCCGTCACCGATCAGTTCAAGAACGACCCCAAGTTCGACCCGAAAGCATACGATGGCACCGTTATGAACATCGGCAGCATCATGCTTATTGGCGAGGTAAACGCTGAACGCTGAACGCTGAAAACGGAATCAACAGCAAAACGGCAGCGACAACGGCCATGCACGTTTTGCGCGTTGTCGCCGTTGCGGCGTTCCGCCGTTTTTCCGTTTTGCCGTTGATTCTGCGTTCAGCGTTCTGAGTTCAGCATTTCCGGAGGTTTGTTTTGCCAGAGCTTTCTTTTTTTGACGCTCATTGCTATATCGGACGCTACAAGCACCTTCGGCCCGGCGGGTTCTACACCAAGGCCGATCTGCTCGCGCAGATGGACCACTTCGGCATCGCGCAGGCGCTGGTGCTCGATGCGGTCTCGCGCGAGAACCACCCGGACACCGGGAACTTGCGCGTGCTTGAGGCCACCCACGGCGAGCAGCGGCTTTACCCGGCCTGGGCGCTGCTGCCGGCTCGGGGGGGCGAGATCGGGGAGCCGGGGCTTTTGGTGCCGCGACTGCGGACGGCGGGCGTTGGAGCGGTGTGGATGTTTCCGGGCACCTACACTTTCGCTTTGGAGCAATGGTGCATCGGGGATGTGCTGGCTGCGCTGGAGGAGGGGCGTGTGCCGCTGTTCATCGACCCGAATACGGAGTTTGCCGGCTGGGGGATGGACGAGACCGACTGGGACGCCCTGGTGCGGCTGTGTCGAACCTTCCCGAACCTGTCGATCGTCGCCGCCGAGGGGCGAATGCGCAGCGGCAACCGGATGATCTACCAGGCGCTCGAGGCCTGCCCGAATCTGCACATCGAGCTTTCCGGCTTCTGGGCGCACCACGGAATCGAGTTCGTCACGCGCGAGTTCGGCAGCCACCGCCTGCTATTCGGCACGCGGATGCCGGTGCGCGAGGTCGGCGGCACGATGATGCAGGTGAAGTACGCCGACATCCCAGAAGCCGACCAGCGCAATATCGCCGGCGAGAACTTGCGTCGGCTGCTGTCGCGGGCGTTTGGCAACGAGGAACCCGAGCAGGGGGCGCTGCGGCTGGTCGAGGATCACGAGCCGCCGGTGCAGTTCGCGAGCGAGCCGATTGCCCTGCCGAGGCCTTCCGGCGGCGAACTACACGAAAAAGTCGTCGATGCCGCGTCGCTGGAGGGCGAAACGATCATCGACTTCCACGGGCATCTGGGCTCCTCGAAGTGGTATCACATCGCCGACGGCGATATGGACAGCGTCTATTATGAGGTGAAGCGCTTCAACGTCAACCGGTCGGTCGTGTTCTCGTTCACCGTGGCCGCAGGCGACCCCGAGCCCGGAAACGACCTCATCACTGCGGCGATGATGCGCTATCCCCGGCACTTCGTCGGCTTGTGCGGCGTGAACCCGTGGCATCCGGGGGAGATGATCGCGGAATTGGAGCGCTGCTGGCCGCTGGGCTTCAGCGGCATCAAGCTCATCCCCCATTACCAGCAGTACCCAGAGACGGGCGAGGGCATCCGGCAGGCGGTCGAGTGGGCGAACGAGCGCAACGCCATCGTGCTGAACCACTTCTGGGGGCCGAATGATTGGCTGGACGAATTAGCGCGCGACTACCCGAACGCGACGCTGGTCACCGGGCATCTGAATATCGAGCACGCCGAGGTCATCAACCGGCGGGGGAATGTGTACCTGTGCACCTGCGAGCCGCTGATGTACGGGCAGGTCGAGAACATGGTGACACAGGTGAATGTGGAGAAGATCCTGTTCGGGTCGGACATCTCGGACTTGCCAATCGCGCTGGGATTGGGGCCGATCCTCCACGCGCGGATCAGCGACGAGGACAAGAGGAAGATCATCGGGGGGAATGCGGAGAGGTTGTTGGAGCGGGTGCTGCCGGGGATCAGGCGCTGAACGGCCCCACCCCGCCTCGCCGGGAGGGGGACGGCTAACGGCGCCTCACCCCCGGCCCCGTACTTGTTTAGCGACTATCTCCTTCAGACCATGTGGCGGCGCGATTTATCGCGCCAAAT
>CAYWBK010000416.1:0-5712 GCA_964455745.1 uncultured Armatimonadia bacterium | reverse complement strand
CTCAAGATGGCCTCTTGAGGACCTCTACCTACAATCAAGATTCGGACCCAGCCAGACCGAAGCCCTCATAGTCCGGCCAAGGCAAGGTGTCGAGGGGGCGACGAGGCGTTCGCGGCCGAGTCCTCCTGAACTCGCCAGCCGCGAAGTAGGCGATGCCATCCACGCTGTTGAGGTCATCGCTGCGCTCGAGACACCGCAGCAGTTCCACGATTGTCTCTTCGCCCTGTCCGATTACTGCGTAGTCCACACCCAAAGCGCGGCTCATCAGCTCGGGTTCGGAGGTAATGATGTTCCCACCAACGATGACCTTCACTCCGGCTCGCCTGGCGGCTGTCGTCACCGTCTCCAACTGCGCGTAGTGAACGCACATGCCGCCTGTGCCGACGAAGTCGTATCCTCGGCTCACTATCGCCGCCAATCCCTCCGGGGCGTCAGTGTAGCAGCAATCGACCTTGTGTCCTGCCTCTTTGACGGCGGCCGCTATGTAACTCAAACCCATGGGGAAGTACCCGTCTCTTGGTGCGACCAGAAGGAGCTTCATTGCCGTCCTCGTTCCCAATACGTGCTCTGGTGGCTAAACCTCGTGCCGGGCTCGCCGTCGGCTTTCACCCACAAGTCCTCACCCAGAACCTCCCGGAGCAATCTCGTCACCGGCCTCGGTGCCCGGCTTCTCCCAGGGCTTGGCATCCTGAGCGAGACAAACGGAACAGGCGACAACTGTCAGCGACTGCATGGCAACCGCGGTAACGACGAGACGCGTGACATAGAGCACCTCCTGCTTAGAGAGACGATTCGGCGCCGGGCCTGTAGTTCCTGCTGAATGGCCGAGGATCGCCTACAATCGACGGGAAGCGTCGGGGGTGAGGTTCCCCCCGCCCGCCCGCGTTGAATGTCCTCGTATGTGAGATCGAGTTCAGTGTGGCCGAGCGCCGCCAGCAGACCCTCAAGCCGTCGCGCACGGATGAACTCATCCAGCGCCGCCATGATGACAGCCTTCTTGCCCTTCAAGCCGCTGAGCCTTTGGGCCTCGTCGAGGGCTTCCTCGGGGATGTCTACCGTAGTCTTCATACCTATCACCGATACATACCAGGAGAGTCAATGTAGTATGGCATTCTTCGCTTGCCGTATACCGTAACGCCAATGCACTCTATTAAAGAGAGAGGCGGCTTTCTTCAATAGCGGTTCGCGCTATTAAAGCCGCCTTTAATACTACGACGCCACTTCAGCAAGCGACAGGGGCAGCCCACGAGGACCTGCCAAGGGTTGGCAGGATAACTATGATGGATGGCGCACGGCGCTCAACCACAAAGACACCAGGACATTAGACGGCCAGACCACTCCCTTGGGGCCTGCACTGTCGTTTCGTGCTTTCGAGTCGTCGTGGTCGAAATCATCCATCCGTCCCACGGTCCTGTGCGTACCGAACGCAGACCAAGCCTCGGAACGCTACCTCCCCCCATACTCCCTCATAGCTTTCACCAGGCCCTCATTCGCCGGCGGGAGCTGGATGTAGTCCGACTCCCACAGCAATAGCTCCGGCGCGCCGAGCTTCTCGGCGAGCTTCGTGTCCGCCGCGAACTGCTCCGGCGAGGCGATCCAGCCGAACAGCCATACCGGCAGCTTCCCGCCGCTCTCCCGCTGCACCGCCCGGAACGCCTTCTCCGGCGTCCCGCCCTCCCGGTAGTACCCGGCCCCGATCAGCGCATCGACCAGACCCTCGCGCGCCCAGGTGCGCAGGTCCAGGAGAAGCCCGCGCATGTTGTCGCAGTAGGGCGTATCGGTCGGGCTGCCGCGATACGACCACGGATGCTGCACCATCGCGCAGACTGGGAGGCCGGGCCGCACTTGCTCGATGAGCGCGCGCGCCTCGCGCATGAAGATCGTCTGCGGCTCGGCGCGGACATGCACCCACCGGATGTCGTCGTTCGCCACCTCGTGCGGGTCGAGGCCGTACTTCGCGCGGAAGGCCTCGATGTTCAGCGTCTCGTAGCCGTAGTTGGCGACGCCGTCGCGGTCGGTCTGCGGATTGTCGCGCACATCGCCGGTGCGGATCCAGTCGAGGAAGATTCCGTCCGGCTTATAGCCGAGGATCTCGCGCACCAGGCCTAACTTGTATTCGCGCACCTCGGGGAAGGCGAACGACTGCTGGGAGCGGTACACCCGCCCGTCGCGCGTCACCCACCGCGTTTTCGGGTGGGCCATGTTGAACGTGCTCTCGAGCCCGTAGCCGTGGTCGTCCTCGTTGATGCTCATCCACGCCCAGACCTCCACCCCGACCTTGTGCCCGTAGGCGATGGCCTCCTTGAGGGGATCGAACTTGCGGTAGTCGCACGGTTCGAGCTTCTTCAGCACCCATTCCGTGTTGTGGTCGCGGTGGTAGTTGATCTCCTGATAGCCGTGATACGGCTCCATCAGCTTGCTGCCATATAGCGCCGTCCCGCCATCGAAACACCGCCAGTACACGCGCGACCAGCCGCATTGCTTGGCGCGGTCGAGGATCTGGTGCACGCCCTCCGGCCCCCACGCGGGCGCGGGATCGCGGAGCATCCAGTCGGAGTGAGTGACCGGGGACGAGAGGCGGACGTTGGGGAGGGAGTCTGCGGCATCGGCGGCGACACAGGACAGAAGAACAGCCGAGACGGCGACTGCGAGCGCGAGGGGCATAGTGGGCCTCCGGTTGGGCGAGTTTCCGACTTCGCGACGTGGCCCAAGACTATCAGCCGATTTGGGAGGGATGTCAAGCGGGAGGGAGTCTGGCCCTACAAAGCAGGAGTTCGCAGCCCGACGTGTAACTGTTCTATAGCGGAAAGCCTATAGCATGGCCGCTGCGCCTTCGGGACATTCGCCAACGCCATCGGCAACAACGCGGGGAGTCCTTGATGATGGACATTGATCGGGTTGCGCGAAGATACGCCCTTTGGCTCGCCGTGGTATTGCCGATTAGCCTTGCGGCCGTCGCGGACGCGACCGTGGCCACCTGCCTGATCGTCGCTCGCGGAACCTACCCTCCGGTCGTCGTGACGAGGCTGCTACTGTTGGCCGCAGCGGGCGTTCCCTTGGGGCTGATATACTCGGCGCTTTGGGCCCGGTCGTTAAGGCGTCACCACGCCGAGTGGGTTTCTGGCCAGGGCCTCGGTTCGGCCCCCATTCGGAGGTTCTACTGGACCCTCGTGATTCCACTCATCCTGCTGATGTCCACTTTGAACGCGGTCGCACCTGAGTACCTGGATCTCTCGCGTTCGCGAAACCTGCGCATGTTGGCCCCCCTTGCGGTGGTGGCGGGGTTTTTCTGGGCAACGCCTCTCATGTACCGGGAGGCCGTCGCCATCAGGCGAGACGTCCTCGCGAGGAAGACTGAGGCTGCCGAGACGAACGAGGCTGCGTGAGGCGGCACGGCGACCCCACCCCAGCCCTCCCCGGACCGCGCGGCGCGCGGCACAGCGGGGAGGGAGACGGACCCGCCCGCCAGCCGCCGTTGCCGTCCGCCATTTTCCCCCTCCCTCCGAGGGAGGGGGAGTGCCCTGCGCAGCAGGACGAGGGGGTAGGAAGCCGCTGCCGTTAGCCGTCCCCCTCCCGGCACGGGAGGGGTGGCCGCGAAGCGGGCAGGTAGGGCCGTTCTCCCCCTCTCCGCCTGCGGAGAGGGGGTCGGGGGGTGAAGTGCCGTTACCCGCCGTGGAGACGGGGGTAGGGGGTGAGGTGCCGTTACCCGCCGTGGAGAGGGAGCCGAGGGGTGAGGTTGCCGTTATCTCACCAGCAACTGCATCACATCATCCAGCAGCTTATCCGCGGTGCTGATCGCGCGGGTCGAGGCTTGGAAGGCTCGTTGCGTGGTAATCATGTCCACCAGCGACTGGGTCATGTCCACGTTCGATTGCTCGAGCGACTGGGCGACGATGCCGCCTCTTCCCCCCGTGCCTGCGGTGCCGACCCGTATCGCGCCCGATGCCGCTGAGGCCACGTACAGGTTGTTGTCCGTGCGCTCCAGACCCGCGTCATTGGCGAATCCGGCGACGGCCACTTGGCCCAGCGCCACGGAACTGCCGTCGGAGAACTTGCCCTCGACGACCCCGTCCTCACCAAGGCTTACCTCCAACAGCGATGAGGCCTGAGAGCCGTCCTGCGACTGAGCCACGAGATTGCTGTCGCCGGCAAGTTGAGAGACAGCGCTGAGGTCTACCGAGATTGCCTGCGGACCGGTTGCGCCGCCGCCGGGGTTCAGCGTGAACGCCACAGGGTTCCCCGTCGCGATCTTTCCTGCCGAGTCGAAGTCCACAGTGGCTGTCGCGGTGTCGGCGCCAGAGGTTATATTGCAGGTCCACTCGTTCGCGTTGGCGGTCTTCGTCAGTTTGACGTCGACCGTGTGTGCCCGGCCGAGGCTGTCATAAACGTCAATGCTGGTGCTGACCGCCGTGCCGGTGGCCGTATCCGGGGCGACGTTCCCGCTCAGCGTGACATTACCGCTGGCGGCGCCGGGGCGCACCTCGCCGATGTGGAAGGCCATCGCCGTGGGTGGCTTGGTAGTGTCGATCACCCCGCCGTTCTCCTGCCAGCCGAGCACTTTCATGCCCGTGCTGGCCATGACCAGCGTGCCCTGGTCATCGAGGCTGAAGGCTCCGTCGCGGGTGTAGCAGGTGCGGACGCCATCGGTGACCATGAACAAACCCTCGCCATCAATCGCGGCATCGAGAGGCCTGCCGGTGGTTTCGGTCGGGCCTTGGTCGAACAGGTTCTGGATGCTCGCCACCTGGACCCCGCTGCCGACCTGCTCCGGGTCAACGCCGCCCGAGCCGGAGCCGGTCTGCGTTGCCGACTGCCCCCCGCGCAGCGTCTCGTAGTAGGTGTCGGCGAAATTGACGCGTCCTTGCTTGAACCCGGTCGTCTCCGAGTTGGCAATGTTATTGCCGATCACGTCGAGTTCCGTCTGACTGGCCATCGTCCCCGACAGCCCCGCGAACATGGCTTTGTTCATGGCTTTCGCCCCTTCCTGTCTGGTGTATTCCTGGCGATAGGGCGGGTGCGGCAATCCTGTGGCCGCGACACTTTCGTGGCCGCGACAATCCTGTCGCGGATTCCCCTTGGCTACGGCCATCCCGACAAGATTGTCGGAGCCACTGTGCAAAGCGGCTACTGCGTGGCCGCGACAATCCTGTCGCGGATTCCCCTTGGCTACGGCCATCCCCGACAAGATTGTCGGGGCCACTGGGCAAAAGGGGCCACTGGGCAAAGCGGCTACTGCGTGGCCGCGACAATCCTGTCGCGGATTCCCCTTGGCTACGGCCATCCCCGACAAGATTGTCGGGGCCACTGGGCAAAAGGGGCCACTGGGCAAAGCGGCTACTGCGCAGAAGAGGCCAGCGCCCAGACCCAAGGGGCCGGGCCGAGGGGAGGTTGCCTTCTCCCCTAACTCCCCGCCACCTGAGTCACATTGCCTATGGGTACGTCGGTCTCCCCTACCTTCAAGGTTACTCCGCTGGAGGTCAGGAGGACCGCGCTGACGATGCCCGTACTCGTGCTGCTCGTCTGTGAGTCAACCCACGTGACGGTTCGCCCCAGCATCGCCAGAGCGGAGGAGGTGCTCCCCTGCGAGGACGAGGCGGTGAGAGTCGTGTTCATCTGCTGCAACTCGGACACCGACTGCATCTGCGCCAGCTCACCGACGAACTGCGACTGGTCCGTGGGGTTCAAAGGGTCTTGGTTCTGCAGTTGACTGAC
>CAYWBK010000415.1:0-5757 GCA_964455745.1 uncultured Armatimonadia bacterium | reverse complement strand
CCGTGACACCCCGCGCCTTGACCGTTGAAAGTGCCACATCCCAAAACGATGCTCCTACTGGGGTGTGTCTTTCAGTCGTAGGTAGGCGATCTGCAGTAGTCGGGCCGTATCCACCGGCGAAAGGACAGGCCGTGGCTATCCGTGGTGGCTAGTCATGCAACCGCGCTTTGGCGCTGACACATCGGTGTGTGGCCCTTCGGGCCAGACGGCTGGACCGGGCAGTGAGGCCATCTGGGTTGCACTGCTACCCCCCCAGGTTCACCGGCGGCTGCACCGAAGTGCCTTCCGGAGCATCGGTGGCGTCATGCCGCGCGCGGTGATGAAAACCGGTGCGTCGCACAGGTCGAGTGCCTTTGTGGACAGCCGATTTCCCATCATGTCGCGCACCGCGATCCGCGGGTCATCCCACGCCACCCGGGTTGGTGGCCCCTCGGGCAGCTTCCAGGCCGCCACGATCAGGTTGTCCCCTGCCGCGAACATGTAGGCTTTGGTGCTCTCTCCCCAGTTTAGCTCTCCAAGCGGCTTGCAGTTGGGGGGGAAAAGTTCCGCGAAAGCGGCCACCGCGGCGTATATCTTCCGAGGCGCGCCGTCGTACTTGAAGAAGGTCCCCTCGGTGTTGTCCGTGTTCAGCCCCGGACAACTGCCAGCATGGTAGAAGATCCGCTGGACACCGTTGGCGAGAAGGATCACGTTGAATCGCATGGAGTACACGGCCTGGACACGCTCGCTGGGCAGGGGCGCGTTCCAGCCCTGAACGCGCTGGATAGGCTCGGCTTCGAAGTCATCATCCGCGTAGTACCCGTGTTCCGTGAGCCAGATGGGCTTCACCCCGCCAAACTCCTGCATCAACCCGTTGAGTACCCGGAGCCCGGGTTCCAACGACTCGGGAGGGGCCAGACCGGGGTAGGTGTGCACGTCTACGGCGTCAATGCAGCCCAGAGCTCCTGTCTCGAACATCTCACGGAAGTACCGCCGCGTCCCGTCCGGCCAGCCGCCAATCCCCGCGAGTACCTTGCATTCCGGGTCGGCGCTCTTCGCCGCCTGGGAGAAGAGCCGCACCAGGCGCCCGTAGTCGCGCCCTGTGTATCCGTCTTCGTGGGGCAGGGCGTGGTTGGTGTAGAGCGGCTCGTTGAACACCTGCCACCACTTGATGCGGCCCCGATAGTGCTCGACGCTTGCCCTCACGTACTGCGAGAACTCCTCGTCGCTCCGGGGAGCGTAGCAGGTGCGCCCTCCGATCGGCGGGTAGCCCTCACCGGCTGCCACCTCGGGTGGCGCGCTGGAGGACCAGCTGTCCGAGGGGAATGGCAACAGCCCCAGGACTGGCTGCCCCAGGGCGATGGGCCGGTTGATCTGGTAGTCCGTCTCGGAGAAGTTGAAGGGTCCCGGCTGCGGCTGCACATCATGCCACTTCAGCGACCAGTCCCGCACCCACAGCAGCCCGGCGTCGATGCACTCATGCAGTAGGTGATCCCACGGGTAGGCGTGGTTCACCCCGAACACCGAGTCCTTCCGGGTGTAGCGGGGGATGACCGCCATGCGCAAGGAGCGCGGCTGCTCCTGCCCGTCGACATAGGTGTGTACCCGGTAGAAGCCACGCTTCACCAGGCCCATGTCTACGAGACTGATGAGAGGCGTCTTGCCCGGTGGAGCAGCGATTCGCTTCCTCGCCGTCTCCTTATCGTCGAAGTCCGTGGCAGTAAGAGTCACGGAGACAGGCCGCGCCGTCCGGTTGCTGACCGTCAGCTCCACGGCCGTTCGGTCACCCTCGTAGAACACGTTGCCCCGCCGTCGGCTGGAGAGCCCGACCTCGAGCTGTGCCCTGGGCGTATATGGCGAGGCGACGGCGCCTGGCTCGAACTGGACGGCATCAATCCATAGCGTGCAGTTCCTGTTGCTGCCCTGGCTGAGGTCTGGGCCGAGGAGTATCGAGCACCACTTCGCCGGCGACTTGGCGCTGAACTTGTAGCGCTGCCAGCCTGCGCCCACCGTGATGCTGCGCTCAACCGGCGCTTTCCCGAAGGGCTGGATGACCAGCTTGACCGGGCTGCCCGGCCTGTCGGCGCGCAGGTAGGCCGAGAGGCAGTAGTCCTGGCCGGGGGTGGTCTGCATCCATCCCACGTTCCCGGCGAGCAGCGTGCGCACGGGGGTGCGCACCGGGGCCATGCAGTCGAAGTAGCAGACCGGGGTGGTCTCCGGGCTCATGGCAACCTTGAGGCATCGCCGGCCCTCGGCGGCGTCACCCTCGACCACCTCGCCGAAGAGGCGGTTCATGGGCATCGTCCAGCCCGAGGTCACGTAGCGGCCCACGCTCCCCCAGGAATCCGCCCCGCACTCGAAGCTCCCATTGGGTACCAGGTTCCGCTGCCCGGCATCCGGCCACACCAGGGTCGGCTTGAGGCTGCCATCGGTCTGCACCAACTCCACGTCATCGAGCCACAGGGTCCCGGTGGTGAGGAAGCAGAACTGCAGGCGCATGGTGTCAACGGCGTCGCCGGTGGCCTGGAACAGTATCTCCTGGCGCTCCCATTCCGCGCCCGGTATCACCGCGGCGCTGAGGCCCATGCTCGACCAGCCCGCCATATTGACGAGGGCGACCATCACGGGCAAGCCGTTGAGCCCGCGCTGCCTGGCCCAGAAGGACAGCCGGTACCACTCGCCGTTCTTGATGCCAATCCGCCCCATCTGGCAGATCATGGCATGGCTGGCCGAGGTCTCAGTAACGCAGCGGGTGCACTCCAGGCGGGCGCTGCGCCCACCCCGGAAGCCGATGTCGCTTGTGAGGCGCTGGGAGACCGTGTTGGCATCCCCTGCGGTCTCCCAGTGGTCGGGCGGCCCATTGCGGTCAGCACCCGGCTCCATGTCGCCGTTCAATAGCAGGTTGGTCTGCGGGTGGGCGGTAGCGGCGGAAACACAGAGCGTCACCGCGACGACCAGTAGCGCCTTCACAGTGAACTGCCTCCGTGGATGGTGTCAGTCTGCGGGCTTGGCATGCAACTTCCCCTTTCGAGATTCCGTAACTCATGAGACTGTTGGGGGTTCGGTCACTACACGGCCATGCCTGGCGCGTGGGGGGAGAGCAGCATACTTCCTTCCACCGTCCGGCAGGTACTGTCCGCGGGATGACTTCGATCAGTCCTTTCCTCGCCTTTCCTCTGCTTCCCTTCGCCTGGCGCATGCCTGAGAGTCAGTGACTTAGGCTGCACAGGAATGTCCCGATGCAGGCCAGGGCGGGCCGAGCATGTGGCAACAAGCCGAACGGTGTGATCGCGGAGGCGCGCTTTGACGAGGCCTGCCGCGGTGCGAGCCTAGCCGATCTTTGACACTCGCTCCCGTGAGGCCCTGATATACGGGCATTCTGGAGGCGATTTGGCACTACACGCCGCGGGAGTTTTGGGGACGGGGGGGCGATGGAGCTGGTGAGGGGGGCGGCGGCAATGTCGGCCTCGAAGCGCGCTTTCGGGTCGGCCACGCCCATTGCGCGGAGGATGGCAGCGGCTCTTGCCGTGAGATGCGGTGACGGCCAGATGTCGCGGTCACCCAGCCGCACCGGCACCGCCAGCAGTTCCTGTGCGGCGGCGAAGGCTTGCTGTGCCGGGGTGCAGATGTCGGCCGCCATCAAGCGGTCCTCCTTCGATCTGGTCGTGATGATCGGCGAGGGCATCCAAAGCGCGCAGGAAGTGGTGGTAGGGGACTTGATAGGGCGGCTGGGTGAACCAGAGTTGGTAGGTGTTCAGCTCCGAGCCGAGAGCGAGCAGTTGGGCGCATAGAGCGACGGCGATCGTGCGGCAAAGATCGAGTCGCCGCCGGGTCTCGCCGAGGGGCTGCAGCAAGGCGGGCAGTTGCGCCATCTCGAAGAGGGCTTGTACGAGCAGCGGGCCGCCATAGAGGCACGCAGGCCCTTGGACGGCGCTGGCGCCGCGTGCGTCCGAGGGCGTTGGGGGCTTGCCAGCGATGCGAGCAGTTGCGTGCTCGGCCGTTTGCCGCTGCCGTTCTCCTCTCCACGCGTGGAAGAGGGGTCGGGGAGAGTCACCGTCAGTCGTCCCGCCCACGCCAAAGCAAAACGCAGCCCCGGAAGGTCAGGGGCTGCGCTCGTTTTCGCTGGTTGTCACGGCCTTACGCGGGGATGGGCCTGAAGTTCATGTCCTTGAGTTTGGACACCTGCTCGGGCGCGATGTTCGGCAGCTTGCGGCGGATGCGCGACAGCGCGTTGTCGATGGACTTGACCTTGCAGTTGAGCTGCCCGGCCATCTCGCGGTAGGACTTGCCGGTCCGATACTCCGAGAGAACATTCCACTCGAACTGTGAGAGTTCGGACTGCAGCGTGTCCTGCAACATGCGCTCGCCCTCGATACCCAGCACGACGGCCTCGGGGTCGGCGTCCGGCTTCGACGGCAGCGTCTCCGACAAAGCCCGGTCCTCCTGGTCCCCGCTCGAGCTGGCCTCGAGTGACACGCGGGTGTTGAGCGGCACCTGCTTCTGGCGCGTCGCAGCTTTGATGGCCGAGATCATCTGCCGCTGGATGCAAACTTTGGCGAAGCAGGCGAATGACGTGTGCCTTTCGGACTTAAAATCGGTGATCGCCTCCCAGAGGCCGATCATGCCGATCTGGAGCAAGTCGTCTCTTTCGGCTCCGATCAGGAAGTATGACTTAACCTTCGCGCGAACGAGGTTGCGGTACTTGTGCAGCAGGTACTCACATGCCTCATGGTCATTGTAAGTTTGCGCTCTGTGCACCAGTTCTTCATCCGAGAGGGGCTCGTACTGCGTCCCGCAGCGACGCGACGCGTACTCTCGGAAGAACTCTGCAGCATTGACCATATTGCACCTCGGCTGATGCCCCTAAGGTTGGCCCTCGAACGGGCCGGGAGTGGCTTCGAGCCACACTTTCGCTCATGAAACACACTGAGCTGCGCATCTTCCAAAGCCAGAGCTACGACCGCCTCGCCTTCACTTGTTGGACAGAGCACTCTCCCTCAATAACAGCACGAGCGGCGCCATTGCCTCCACCCCCCAGGTTAGGCCCTGTGCTGAATCTCATCACCTCTTTAGTCGATTGTGGGCTGTCGCCGGTTCCATATAGAGAGCCGGCGTCGATACCTTCGGAACACAAACGAGCTGTGGAACGCAAACGCCCATGCGCAAGGCATGGGCGTCTATCCGTCACCGCAGGCACAGCGCGTGGCAAGCGCAGCCCCGTCTGCTGTCACAATTGCGCCAGAGACGAATCGTCCTTCGCTCGTTGGATGTCATCATCGGGCGGAGTTGGTTAGTGGCGGCGTGGTAGTGCATCAAGGATGCGGCATCCCCAGTCGGGTGGGAATAGGCTGCATTGCCGCGAGACGCGGACGGCATCCGCGGCGGTAGGCTTGTCCGCAAACTAGTACGTCGGGGTCCTGGTGCCGAGCGCCGCTGGGGTACGCCTGGTATTGCGACGAGGGCTGCGATTGTCGGCTGCGATTGCTGTGAATTCGCTGTTCGACCGCCCGACGCAACCGGCCAGCGCGGACGGCGTGTGAAATCAGAAGCGTTGCAGGGCCAGCACGAGACCGGCTCACAATATACACAAAGCGAGCGGGTCCGTCAAGCACAAATGGCTCGCGGGTCCGCCCGCCGACTGTAGGTAGAACTGCCGCAAGCGTGGCGGCGGGGAACGGCGAGGGGAACAGGATTGATAGGATTTGGAGGATTACGGCATGACCGATAGTTCCGTAGCAGCATAGCCCCGACGGCCTGTCCTCTGGCTGTTGAATACGG
>CAYWBK010000414.1:0-5811 GCA_964455745.1 uncultured Armatimonadia bacterium | reverse complement strand
ACCCGACGGGACCAACCCAAACGAAACATCAACTGTCAATGTGCGGAAAATGAGTATGAGACTTGATGAGTTGCGCTACTGTCCCTGCCCGCCCTGCATTCCGGGCATTCCGGGCATTCCGGGCATTCCTGGCATGCCGGGCATTCCTGGCATTCCGGGGCCACCCATGCCGGGCATACCAGGGCCGCCCATTCCTGGCATTCCTGGCATTCCTGGCCCGCCCATGCCAGGCATGCCGGGTCTGCCCATACCGCCCCTGCCGCGTTGGGGCTGCCCAGGCGGCGGGAGCGTGTTGTCGATCGTGAAGGAGGCCGAAGCTACCGACTGATTCTTACGCCAATCCGATGCTTTGATCGTCAGAACGTGCACTCCGTTGGGCAGCGACTCAGCAGCGTCGTCCTTGGGGTCGTAAATGTACCATAGCACCGACTCGATGGTGTCATAGGTCAACGCCACCGGCTGGCCGTCCATCAGTATCTGCAGGCTCGAGGGGTCGACTCCGCTGCCGATGTCGCGAACGCTGAACGATATGTATACCGGCGGCGAGCCGGGTATCTTGACATCGCCGGCCCAGCGATCGGGGAACGCAGGGGTGTCCTCCACGTACAGCCCATAGGTGACACGGGCTTTGTCCCTACCGGAAACCTCGAGCAGGCCCAGGGTGATCTCCGGTCCGGCGTTATCGACGGAATTGGAGTTGAAGGCGTACATGGCGCCATCCTGGGCGAGCAGGTACAATGAATCCGCGGCAAGGACGACCGAACTACGCATGACGTCCTCGAAGGGATAGACGTATTCCTCTTGTTGAGCGCCGCCGATACCCCCGGCGCCGACTCGTCCGCCGCCCGCGCCTCCTCCCACACCGCCTCGTCCGCCGCCAGTCCCTCCTCCCGCACCGCCGCCCATACCGCCTCGCCCGCCGCCCGCGCCTCCTCCTACGCCCCCTCGCCCGCCGCCGGGCCCGCCCATACCGGGCATACCGCCCCCAGGGCCACCCATGCCAGGCATACCGCCGGGCCCGCCCATACCCGGTCTCCCGCCGGGCCCACCCATGCCGGGGCGACCACCGGGTGTAAGCGTTGTTTCGGGCGGCTTGGGAAGTTGGTACTCCCAGCGCAGCGAGCCGTCCCTAATCGCGAGAGCCACCAGGTCGGTCGTTCCGGCCAATACGACGACCAAGTCACCGACGACTGTTGGCGAGGACAATATGGGCTTGGTTGACCCTTCCTTCGGGAATTTCCACTGGGCCGCGCCGGTATTGCAGTTGATGGCATACAAAGCCCCGTCGCGACTTCCGATGATCGCTGTGCGGTCCGCGATCGCGGGACTGGTGGTTATCAGGTCGGCGGCGTCGAAATCCCAGCGGCGATTGCCGGTCTGGGCGTCCAGCGCGGTGAGCCGCGCCGCGCCGGCGATGAGAACCTTACCCTGCACGATCGCCGGAGAGCCGAACACGTTCTTGGTGTGCAGATAGGTTCGCCATGACATGGCCCCGTCGGCTTGCTTGAGCGCGTAAAGGTAGCCGTCTTGCGAGCCGACGTAAATCGTGTTGCTATAGAACGCAGGACTCGTGCGCACGGCGCCGCCCGTTTGGTACTGCCAAAGCAGCTTCTTCGTCGCGGTGTCGAGGGCGTAGACACGGTTATCATCAGAGCCAAAGTACAAGATTCCGTCGCGGTACAACGGGGCCGACTTGACCGGACCGGCGGTCTTGTACTTCCACAGCACCGAGCCGTCGCTGGTTTGTATCGCGTACAGGAAACCGTCATCGGCGCCGAGATACACCTGCTGATTGGCGACTACGGGGCTTGAGGCCACCGCCGCCCCCAAGTCCCGCTTCCAGTTCAACTGCCCGGTCGCACGATCGTAGCAGTACAAGACCGTATCCAGGGCGGAGTAGACGCTCGACCCGTCCACGGCCGGGGTCGAAATGCCGGGCCGAGCCCGATCCGGGGAGTACTTCCATGTGAGCGAGACCGGCATGGCGCACGGTGCGGCGCTCGCCCCGCTGTGCATGAAGTCGCCGCGGAACATCGACACAGGTGGAGGGTCTCCCCATGTGCAAGCCAGCGGCGCAAGGACGGCCAAGAGTGCCGCCCTAACGATCAGCACAGGAACCGAGTTGCGATGCATTCAGCATGCGCCTCCTAGCGGGGGATCACCTGTAGAGCCCAAATAACACGGATGGCCGCCCTATGGCGGGGAGCTGTGCGCTCCCACCCTCGGGCCGGCGTCCCGGGCTCTCATCCGCCCCGACCGTAACAACAACAGGACTTCCGAAAAGTTGCTTGACGGCGCGGCTGACGTCCGCGGCCGAGACGGCTCGAATCTTGGAGATCAGCGTCGCATCCAACGTCGCGCCCTCGCCCGGGGCCAGCGCTTCCATCAACCCCAGGTAGTGCGCCACGTCGCTGTTCCTCTGTCGCCCCATCAGGTACGTGCCGGCCAGGTAAGCCTTCCGGCGCTCAAGCTGGGCTGCCTCGGGCGGGGTGTCCGCGAGCTTGCGGATCTCGCTCAGCATGATGTCGGTAACCTTACCGACGGCCTGCGGGTCGCACAGGGCGTAAGCGACGGCCTTCCCGGCGACCGTCGAGGGCGTCAATTCGGCATCGACCGAGTAGACAAGGGTCTGCTTCTCGCGCAAAGCATGGTACAGAATCGAGTCCAACCCGGAACCGAGCATCGACACGGCAAGCGCCGCCGCCGGGTAATCCGGGTCCGCCAATGCCGGCGCTCGTCCCCCGATTGCAACGGCCGCACTGTCGGTATCAACCTTGACCCGCACCGCCCCCGACTTTGGCTGCGATGCCGCCGCGGTCTCGGCAACGGGCGCAGGACCGGGTAGGACCGGCGCGAACGTCTGGTTAATCTGCGTCCTGACCTGCTCTTGCGACACTCCCCCGGCGACCGACAACACGGTGACGCCGGGCAGATAGTGTGTGCGATGGAAGGTGATGACTTGCGCGGGGGTCAGGCGAGACAGCACCCGCGCCTCGCCCAGCGGCGACCGAGACTGCGCACTGCCCGGGTATAATGCCGCTACGAGCGCGTCGTCGATGGCGGGCAGCGGCAACTCCAAGCGCGCTGCGACCAGGCGAAGGGCGACCATTCGATGCGCCTCGAACGCCTTGAGGTCGAAGTCGTCCGAGTACAGCGCTCGCTCCAGTATCTGCAGAGCCCTTCTGAAGTCGTTGTCGGAAGCCAGCAGCGTAACCTTGACGAAATCGGCCTCGGTTGATGTGTCGAAACGTGCGCCTATGTCATCAAGCTGATCTGCGAGGCTGGGTAGGCCATTCGTTTGGGGTCGATCGGGCAGCCACAACTGGGTAAGCTGCCGGATGCCGACCGTGTCCGCCCGCTCGTTCAGAACTGAGAGTCGCAAGAACGCGTTGATCGCCACCGTGGGGCTGCTGGGCGTCTCACAACCGATGACGGTGAGGCCGTTGCCGAGTACGAATCTGTACGGCGTCTGACCTTCGGCCCGACAATGTCGAGGCGTCGCCAAGACTGAGAGGGCGATAAGAGCAACGAGGAGCGGCCCCGTGAGGTAAGCGGCAACGGCACCGGGTGGGCCCCCCGTGGCATTATCGCCATGTGTGCTGCGTTGAGATATCCTCAGGGTGAAGACTCCCCGGAAGGCAAGATCCCGAAAAAGGATGCTCCCCATAGGAAAGGTTCCCCAAAGGGAACAAGAGCGGCCCGGCCTATCGGCCGTGAATGCGCTGGAGGCCCTCCTGGGCACGGACGTTGCTGGGGTCCGTGGCAAGAGAGGCGCTGAAGGCCGCTATCGCCTCGTGGGTTCTACCTTCCTCTTCGTACATTTCGCCAAGTTGGCATTGCACGTCAGCCCCGCTCTTGTCGTCCGGCGGCTGCTGGAGCGCAATCTGAAGGGCGCGCTCGGCGGCGCGGTAATCCTTGAGCGCCTGATAGGCCTTCGCCAGCGCCCGCAGCGCATCAAAATACGCGGGATCCAGAGCGAGAGCCTGGTTGAAGCTGTCGATGGCCGGCTGGTAGGCCCCCGTTTCGAAGTGCGTGACGCCGACCAGGAACAAAAGATAGCTGCGCTGGGCGGCTGTCCGCGCGATCAGGGCGTCCGGTGTACGCTGCAGTGCGTTGCGATACTCCGCGCGCGCCCGGAACCACGAGGACATCTGGAAGTAGGTATTCCCCAGGTTTGTGTATGACTGCGGCTTGGTGTTGTCCGCGAGGATCGCCTCGGTGAAATAGGTGGCGGCGTCGCCCAACTCCCCGCGCACATAGTGCACCATGCCGGCCGCGTTGAGCGCCACGAGGTTATTCTTGTCGATCTGAAGAGCCGTCTGCGCGGTCCGCAGCGCATCGTCATACTGCTCGAGAGCGAGCTGATCGCGGGCAAGCTCGGCGATGATTGCCGGGTCTTTGGGGCGCAACGCCAGCGCCTTGTCGAGCGGGTCGCGAGCCTTGTTGTAATAGTCCTGAGCTTCCGGCTTGTGCGGGTCCTGGCGGTCGCCCAGCGACAGGTAAGCTCGTCCCAGATTCAGAAGAGCCGCGACGAGGTTCGGGTCGCCCTGCAAAGCCGCGTTGAACTTCGTGATGGCCTCATCATACGTGTGAGAAGTGATGCCGCGCGTGGGATCGGTGCCGTAAGTGGCGGCTTCGAAGGCGTACACTTCGCCCAGCCCGTTGAGAGCGACAGGGGCATCTGCGTCGTTCTTGAGGGCGTCGGCGTATGCGTGTTCGGCGGAAGCGGCGATGTGGGCGGTCGAGAGGACGAGACCGTTCTTGTAGAACGTCTCCTCGGCGTCCATGAGAAACGCGTGGCCGATGCGCGCGTGGGCACCGGGGTCGGCCGGGTTGCCGCCCTCCGCCGGTCGCAGCGCGTGGGTGTACGCCATGCGCGCATCCGACCACTGTTTGGTCAACAGGTAGGCGTCGCCGGTGGACTCATTCAAAGACGGGCGCAGCCCGAGGTCCTGGATGAACTCGATGGCGTAGCCGAATTCCTCGGCCGCCTGCTCCTCGGTAGCTTTCTTTTCCCGTTTCTCAGCCTCGGTCAACCGATTCAAGCGCGCTTTCGCCTGGTCGTAATCCGAGAGAATGTCATTGGCGCGTTTGAACTGCCGTAGAGCATTCTTCGAGTCCTTCTCGCTTAGGTATACCAGGCCAAGATCGTAGATCGCCTCGACATACTTGGGCTTTTGGTCGATGGCTCGCTGGAGGACGTCCTGAGCGCTATCCAGTTGGCCCATCATGAGGTAAGTGCGTCCAAGGGCGTTGTATACTTCCGCCTCATCGCGACCCTTGCGGAGGCTCAATTCCTCCTGGTACGCGCGGACGGCTTCATCATAGGCTCCCTGCTTCTCGTAGATCTGGGCCATGATGAATTTCGTGCCCGCACGGGTGGGCCGAAGCCCGGCAGCCTTGGTCAAGGCTTCCAGAGCCCCGGAATAGTCCGGCGGGGAGGATTTGAACTTGGAGACGCCGAGGTAGTACCAGGCAGGTTCGTAATCCGGGGTGGCTGTGGTGACTTTGGTGAAGCTGTCGATGGCGGTTGAATACTCGCCTTTGTTGAACTGGTCGGTACCCGCGATGAAGTCAGGGTTCGCCTCCTGAGCCACGGCGATGGCCATGAGCCCAGGAATCAGTAGTCCGCACAGGGCAGCGACAACGAGGACTGAGGTCCGCGTCATGCGGAAGCGCTCCCTTCCCCGGATAAGTGCTGTGAGAGTTATGTGATTATAAGGGACCCAAGAGTGCTTTGTCAACGCGCGTAGCCAGGAGGGTGCGTTCGCCAGTTGTAGGTAGAGACGAAAAGAGCTACCCTCCAGGTAT
>CAYWBK010000413.1:0-5840 GCA_964455745.1 uncultured Armatimonadia bacterium | reverse complement strand
GTCCCCGCCTGCGGCGGGGCCGGGCGTCCTGTGGACGCGACGGCACGGATAACGACCATGTGTCTGAGGTGGTCTGTTCAGCCCCTGTCAAGCTACCCACACACATTGAGGAAGAGCCCAACTGGTAAAGGATGAGTATGATCCTGTGGCGAATAGAGAATAAGACAGTAGTCGACGCAGCGACAAGGGAGGCTCCAAATGGCGCGATGCGGCTTCACACTTATCGAACTGTTGGTCGTCATTGCGATCATCGCGATTCTCGCGGCGATCCTTTTCCCTGTCTTCGCCAGAGCCCGCGAGAAGGCGCGGCAGACGAGTTGCGCAAGCAACGTCAAGCAGATCTCGCTGGGCATCCTCATGTACGCGCAGGACTACGACGAGAAGTTCACCAATCTCGGCTGGTGCGCCAGTGGCGCCATTCCCAGGGTGACGTGGGCTGAGATGACCTACCCGTATGTCAAAAACGCCCAGATCTTCATCTGTCCGAGCGCGGATTCGGCGGACAATGGCAGCCCAAACATCCCGAATGGCATCAACTACGGGTTCAACATCTGGGCCTATCGGGCACTGGGGTGGTACCAGGTAGTGAAGGTCCCGGCTCCGGCCAACACGATCATGATCGGCGACAAAGATAACGGCTGCGTGCGCCTTCTGAGCTCGCGGTGCGTAACTGGGGGCTGCCAATGCTATGGCGGCCAGACCCCGGTCCAGAACGACCACTATCTCACCGACCGCCACAACGGCGGCGCCAACTACGGTTTCATGGACGGCCATGCGAAGTGGTATAAGACGGACGTCCCCAGCGCCACGAACGGCTGGGCGTCCAACAACCCGCCCGACGGCCTCTTCGACGGAACGGCGAGTTAGCGCCCTTCGCAACCGTCGCGCATCGCCTCGTATAGATACACCAAAGCACTCGTCGTGATGCTCCCCGCGCCGGATCCGCTCATCGACGCCAGGGGCGTCGCGGCGGGTGCGTTTGGTTCCGGAAGGCGCCCCGCCGGTCGCCAGGAGACCACGAGATGAAGCGGCTCCGCCCTCCGGACCGCTGGCGTTGCCGGCGCTACACCGCCCCCGCCAGCCGCTTGCCGTATTCCTTGCACTCCGCCAGGTCGGCTTCGGTGGGGACGAATTGCACTTTCAGCGGCGGCTCCGGCAGCTTGAACTTCAGGCCGCCGAGCCGGTCGGCGATGAGCTGCGGGGCCTCGCCGCTCCAGGCATAAGAGCCGAAGGCCGCACCTAACTTGCCCTTGAGCTTCAGGGTCGCAAGGCTCGACAGCAGGTCCCACACCGGCTTCACCGCGTCGCCGTTAATCGTGAGACTGCCGACCACGATGCCGTCGGCGGCCTCGATCTCGTCCACCAACTTGGGGACCTCGGTGCCGGCGAGGTCGAAGATCGAGACCCGCGCCCCGGCTTCCTGAATGCCCGCGGCGATCTGCTCGGCCATCTTCGCCGTGTTCCCATACGATGAGGCGTAGAAGACCAGAAGGTGCTTGCTGTCGCCGGCTTTTGGCTGACTGGCCCACTCGCGGTAGGCGGACAGGTACTGCGACACGTTCGCGCGCAGGACGGGGCCATGGCTCGGGCCGATCAGCTCGATGTCCAACGGCGCGATCTTGTCGAGGGCTTTGAGCGCGTACTCCTTGAACGGCCGCATGATGATGTCGAAGTAGTACTTGAACTCGGTCTGGTAGTCGGGCACCCTATCGTTGAACAGGCGGTCGTCGCAATAGTGCGCGCCGAGGAAGTCGCAGGGGAAGAGGCCCTCGATTTCCGGGACATAGGTGAACATGGTGTCGGGCCAGTGCAAGAACGGGGCCGAGATGAACTGCAGCGTGCGGCCGCCGAGGTCGATCGCGTCGCCATCGCCGACGACTTGCGGGTTGCAGTCGGCGTTGAGGAGCTGCTGGGTCAGCAGTTTCGCGCCCCTGGAGCAGACGACTTTGGCGTTGGGGAACAACTCCAGCGCCGCGGACAGCGCCCCGGCGTGGTCCGGCTCGGTGTGGTTGAGGACGATGTAATCGAGCTTCGTGTCGGGCAGAACCTCGCGCACGTTCTGGAAGAGATCGTCTGCGAACGGTCCCTTGACGAGTTCGATCAGCGCCGTCTTCTCGGCGCCTTGAATGAGGTAGCTATTGTAGGTGGTGCCGCGCGGGGCGTGCATAATCACATCGAAGATGCGAATCTGCGGGTCCAACGCGCCCACCCAGTGCGCGCTCTCAGCGATTTGTACGGGTCGCATAGTGGTGGTGCACTCCTTTGGGAGCGGCTATCGTGATGCCGTTTGCGCGGGCGCGGCACACCGGCACGCGCGCCGTGGCGGCGCTGTGGGGTCCCCGTCAGCCGCGCCCCGGCGCCCCGCTGCGCGGGGCACGGCTGACACCCCACAGCTAGAGTAAAGGAGCTACTCGGCCGGCTCGAAGAGGTCCTTGGTCGCCGCGCATTCGGGACAGACCCACGTGTCGGGCACGTCCTCCCAGGCGGTGCCCGGGGCGACGCCGTTCTCCGGGTCGCCGACCTCGGGATCGTAGATATACGGGCACAGTACGCACTGCATTCTCTGCATGTTGGAAGCACTCCCTGCTGCAAGCATTTGCGGGCAAGCCGCCGGCGCCGATGAGCCGCGCGCCGGACGAACTGTCCGCACATTACAGTAACAGTCAAATAACGTCAATTGTTTCCCGCAAATGAATAGAAATCGCGGCAATCACTCCCCCACCGCTGCCTTCAGGAACTCCACGCGCTCCGGCTTGCCCTCGGGCGACAGGTAGACCTCGGCGATGTCGATACGCGTCCGCCTGCCGACCCAGCCGTGGTCGCGCAGGTAGCTTTCCGCGAGACGCGCCAGCCGGCGGCGCTTCGCCTCGGTGATCGTCTCGCGAGGCGCAACCGGCGCTCCGGCCCGGCGCGAGCGCACCTCGACGAAGACGATGGTGTCCTTGTCGCGCACGACGATGTCGATCTCGCCGAGCTTCCCGCGGGCATTGCGGGCGATGATCGAGCAGCCAGTGCGCCGCAACTGCGCGGCCACGGCATCCTCGGCGGCGGCCCCGACCCGGCGTTTGAGGAGGGCGATGAGGTCCATGCCTGGCGGGGTTCGCTTACGGGGAGGAAGGCACCTCCATAGCGGCGACTCACCCTCCGGCCCTTCTTCCCGCCTGGGCGAAAGGGCGGCGTCCTTTGCCTTCGCCCTCACCACCATCCAACCTCATGTGGTTGCGCCATTCATGGCGAACCGCGCGACCACAGACAAGGCAAGAGGAGCCGCCCGCCCCACGCGACCCGCCTTGAAGGCAGGGGACGATAGGGCGCGCGGAGAAGATTGAGGCGGGCCCTATGGCCTAACGAGAGGATGATACCCCATGCGTCTGCTGCTTTGCTTGGCCAGCCTGGTCGCCGCCTGTGTATGCGCTGTCGCCGGTGTGCGATTGCCTGTCGATAGCTTCTCAATATCGAAGATGATCCCCAAAGAGGGCGATACCCTGAAGATCGGGGTGACTGTCCTCAACGAGGGGCCAGCCGGCGTCAAGGGTGGCCTGACGGTAGACTGCTCCGCCGGGCCGGAGAGCAGCGGTTTGCGGCGGTTCGCCAAGGTGACGCTGAAAGGTGGCCTCGCGGCGGGCCAGAGCGCGCCGGTTGAGGTGACCTGGAAGGCCCCGTCGAACGGCTGGTGGCGGCTGGAATTCTCGACGCTGCACGGCGAAGTGAAGCTGGTCAAGCGCATCGCGGTCGTCAAGAGCGACGTGTACTTCGCGTGGTTCGGTGCGCCGAAGGACTTCCGCTGGTGCAATGTGCCCACAACGGTGGCCAAAGGTGACGAGGGGTTCTGGCTGCAACGGGGCGCGATCCCATGCGCGTGGAAGGGCGCGGAGTGCTACAAGGACTGGCCGGTGGAGAAGTTCGTCGAGCATTACGCGGACCCGAAGTGGATCGCCATCGACGAGATCGGCGGTCCGGGGCCGAGCACGGACAAGTTCATGCAGGCGCTGAAGCAGGTTCGGCAGACGCAGCCGGGCGGGTTTGCCGCGGTCTGGACAATGGGGGCGCACAAGTTCTGGGCCGATGTGCAAGACCGCATCGACCTGTTCATCCCCGAAATCTACCTCAACTATCGCGGCAACCATCTCGGCCAGTTCGACGCATACATCAGGACGATCCGCGAGGCCGGAGTGATGCAGAAGACCATCGCCGGCCTGGGGATCAACATCGTCAAAGATGACAAGACCGGAATGATCACCTGCTCGCCGACACAAGAGGATGTGCTGCGGCAGATCAGGTATCTGAAGCGGATTGCGCCCGACATGCCCGGGGTGGGGTTCTTCACCTCGAACGATGCGGCGGCCGGGGTTGCCGAGTACGCCGACGAGCTGTGCGGCGAATACTACATCAAGCCGGTGCTGACGCTGCCGTCCGACCGGCTGAAGGTCACACCGGAGTTGGCGAGGCCCGGCAGCAGCGCTTACGTTCACCTCGCGGTGCGCAACGTGGGCAACATGGACTGCGCCGGAGCGGTCGTCTGGATCTGTCCGGGCGCAACCGCCAAGGCGGATCAGGTGATCCAAAACATCGAAGTCCCCCGCATCCGGGCGGGTGAGACGCGGCAGATCGAGGCGCGGATCGACCGCCCCGCCGGGATCAAGACCATCTCGGCTCACATCATCGGCAGCGGCGAATACACGGTCCTCGACGGAGACGCGACGGCGGAGGTCATCGGGGAGCGGTCCTGGCCGCAAGACCTCGAGCTGGTGTCCGTGCCGGCAGTCCGTTATCCGAGGGTCGAGGGCTTCGCCTTCGCCCCGGCGGCAGGCAAGACGGCGGCGGTATACGAGGTGGCCGCGGACGGCAAGATCGGTCCGGCCATCGCCTCCGCGGCGACCGCCGGCGGCGAGGTGGGCTGGCGGATGCCGGGAACCACCGACCCCGGACAGGTGCGATGCTTCGCCCTGCGCAAGGATGCAAAGCCCGAGGGCACGCCCCCGGAGGTCCGCGAGGAGGGCGGGAAGCTTGTCGTGGCGACCCGGTACTACCGGGCGGTCCTCGACACGCCAAAGGATGAACTGGCGTCCCTGGCCGCGGCGGGGTCCGATACCGAGATACTCGGCAGCCCCTGGACGTTCGCCTGCGAGGCGCACACCGGCATCGGCAGTCCGTCGAGGAGCGCCGACGGGTGCGCGCTGCGAATTACGATCCCCTTCTCCAGTCCCTCAGCCGAGGGCGAAAGCGTCTACGTGTTCCGGTCCGACAGCCCGTACATCGAGATCGCGCGCCGGTTCAAGCCGAAGGGCGAGATCACGCTCACTTACGCGGGCGAACGCTGCAATCTACCGCAACGCGGCGGAACGTATGCCCTGCAGCCGGGCATCGGCGGGCCGGTCAGCAGCGGAAAGCTCAGCGACGGCACGGACTACCGCGACCTGCTGTTCGGGTATCTCGGCGAGGCCCCCTCGCCATACACCGCAAAGCGCTGCGGGTGGCTCGACATGTCCTACGATCAGCAATGGAACGCGGGCCTGGGAGTTGCGGTGGTGGAGCGCTGGGAGGACGCAGCCTCGAAAGCGGGCTATGACCTGACCCGTCTGTACGATGCTTCCGACTGGATCGAGGTGCCGCACATCTGGAACATCGCGACGAAGATCAGCCGGGAACAGCGCTCGCGTATCTTCCTCCTGCCCCACGGGTACATCGACATGACCGCGGACGGGAACGTTCCGCCGGCGGAGGAGGCGTGGGAGGCGGTGAGGCAGACGACAGAGGGAAACGGCGAACCTCACCCCCGGCCCCTATAGGCGCTAAGTTAGGCGGCGCGGGCCGTGTGGAGGGGCCGGACTACGAGCGCA
>CAYWBK010000412.1:0-5855 GCA_964455745.1 uncultured Armatimonadia bacterium | reverse complement strand
CCGGTCAGTCGAATACTGCCCCCAGCGCAACCACGACGAGGCCGCTGTCGGTCACCACGAACCTCTTGCGGTCGGCCTCCAGGTCGTAGCCGATCTGGTATCCGGAGGGCACCGAGACCCCTTCGTCGACGATTGTGCGCCGGATCTTGGTGTCTTCCCCGATGTCCACGTCATCCATGACGACACACTCGTCGATGTTGGCGCGCCGGTGAACCCGAACGCCCGGCGACAGGATCGAGCGCCTCAGCGTCGCCCCTGAGATGATGCACCCGTCGCACAGCAGGGAGTCCTCGACACGGGTCAGGTCGGGGTGGACGGTCTTGGCGGGCGGGTATTGCGGGCGGTACGTGTAGATCGGCCAGGCGCCGTCATACAGGTCGAACTCCGGTACCAGGTTCACCAAGTCCATGTTGGCGGCCCAGTAAGACTCCAAGGTTCCGATGTCGCGCCAGTAAGCCGGCTTGTCGACCTTCTTATCTCGGAAGATATACGCGTACACCGGCAGGCCGCGCTCCACCATCGAGGGGATGATATTGCGCCCGAAGTCATGCTTGGTGTCGCGGGCTGTAACGTCTGTGGCGACTTCCTGGGCCAGCGCCTTGGTGTCCCAAAGATACACGCCCATCGAGACGAGGGCCATATCCGGGTTGGCGGGCATCGGCTTCGGGTCTTCGGGCTTCTCCTCGAAGCCGATGATCCGGCTCTGCTCATCGCATTGCGCGACTCCGAGTTGCGTGGCCGACTCGCGGGGCACCTCGAGACACGCGATGGTCAGCGCGGCTCCCGTGTGGACGTGGTGCTCCAGCATGTCGCCGTAGTCCAGCTTGTAGGCATGATCGCCGGACAGCAGCAACACCCGCTCGGGCCGCTCATCTTGCAGCACGAAGAGGTTTTGGTAGATCGCGTCGGCGGTTCCCTTGTAGAACCGGTCCGCGGTGAGCCTTTGCGGCGGCAGAACCTCGATGAACTCGTCGAGATCGTCGGCCAGAAGCCCGCTCCAGCCCCGCCGGATGTGACGGCTGAGGCTGGTGGAGGCAAACTGGGTCAGGACATAGATGCGCTTCAGCCCGGAATTGACCGAGTTGCTGAGCGTGAAGTCGATCATCCGATAAGCCCCGCCGAAGCGCACCGAGGGCTTTGCGCGACGCTTGGTCAGCGGGTACAGCCGCTCGCCCTGCCCGCCTGCGAGGATCATCACGAGTACACCGCGAAGCGCGGATTGCATCTCACGTGAAAGCGCCATCTGTCGGCTACTCCTGCGGGGGCTGAGGGGGCACCTGGATGCCCCGCTTCTCCAGCGCCGCCTCAATCTGCTTGCGCAATTCGCCAAGGTTGGACGACTTCGTCACGTACGCCTCCGCCGCCCAGGTCATGAAGTCTTCCTTGTACGCGCCGTAGGCGGTGTTGAGGATGACCGGGAGCTGGCTATTGATGTCGAGGAGCTTGCTGAGCACCTCGATGCCGTCCATCCCGGGCATGGCGATATCGAGGATCACAACATCGACATTCCCCTGAGTCACGATCTCCACCGCCTCGGGGCCGTTGGCCGCAATGATGGCAGTGTAGCCCAGGTCACTGAGATACTCTTGGTATAGCAAGCGCGGATGAGGGTCGTCATCAACGATGAGCACCGTTGCCAATTCAAGTCACTCCCTTGCGTCGCGATGTTGAGAAGGCCGAGCAATGCGTCCTGGCCTAAGTTTCGTCTGCAGGCACTGGCGGGAAGAGAATGCGGAAGATCGTCCCCTTCCCTTCTTCGCTCTCGACGGCCAATCGGGCGCCGTGGTCCTCGATGATCTTCTTGGCCAGGGCGAGGCCCAGGCCGGTACCGGTCGGTTTGGAGGTTACGTAGGCCTCGAAAATAGCCCCGAGCCGCTCCTTCGGGATGCCCATGCCGGTGTCTTCGACGCTCAGCCGCGCAGCGCCGTGTTCGCCGTAGCAGGCGATGACGACGATTCCGCCGTTCGGCATCGCCTCTACCGCGTTGCGGAAGAGGTTGACCACCACCTGCTTGATTTGGTTCGGATCGAAACGCGCCAGCGGCAGGCCGTCTTCAATCCGCGCCTCCACCCGCACGTTGCGGGTAGCCGCGTCGTCACGCATCATCGCAACTACGGACTCCGCCACATCTCCAATGTTCCCCGGAACAGCGTTGGGCGTCTGGGGTCTGGCGAAATCGAGTAGTTCACGCAGGATCTGCTCGAGTCGCTCGACCTCCTCCACGATGATGCCCGCATCGCGCAGAATGCGCTCTTGGTCCTTGGGCTTGCGCATGATCGAATGCGCGAAACCCCCGATGGTGGCCAGCGGATTGCGCACCTCATGGGCGACGATGGCGGTTAGTTCGCCGATAACCGCCAGCTTTTCAGCTCTGATCTTCTGTTCCGTCATCTGCTGCAGGGCCTGGTACGCCGCGGTGAGTTCGGAGGCCCGCTCGGAGACCTCCTGGTATGCGCGCGCGTTGTCAATGCCCAGGGCGGCCAGGTTCGCCAGAGCCGTTAGCAACTGCACGTCGGCCTGACTGATCGGCTGAACGGTGATGTTGTTGTCGGCGACCGCTGCGCCGATGACCCGATCTTTGACGATTAGCGGCGCGACAACAAACTCGTTTGTCTTCAGCAGCTCCCTCAGAAGCGGGGCGACGCGCGGGTCGTGCTCTGCGTCGATGACGTGCACCGTTTCGTGGGCCCCCACCGCCAGCATCGGCAGGTGCTCGGCGTCGGTGAGAGGGAACACCATCTTCTTGACCAGGCCGTACAGCGGGCGCAGCTCGGGTGGCGGCAGGTTGTCGTATTCGGCGAGAAAGTCGTCCAGCGTCCGGTGCTCAACGGATACTTCGGACCAGATGTGCGAGGCCTGCTCCGGGCTTTCCGGCCCGACGGCCGTCTCGGCGCGGAGCGTCCCTGTCGCCTCGTCCACCAGCAGCAATATCGCGCGGTTGAAGCCCAGGCCGGCGGCGCCGCCCGCCGTCATCGTCGTCAGGATTGCGTTCAGCAGCCGGTCCGACTCCACGATCCCCAGCATCACGCGGGAAATCTGTTGCAGGACTTGCCGCTCGTAAAGCTGGCGATGGCGCTCGGTGACATCCTCCAAAGTGACCAGGACATTGCGCTGCCCGCCGACCCCCAGGCAGGGGTCGATGCGAATGTTGACGATCCGCTCGCTGTGCTCGGTGGAGCCCTGCCGGTACCCCGACCACCGCACGCGCTCGCCCGTCTGCAGGGTGGAAATCAGAGCTTCCCGCATGCGGGCGCCCTCGAGCAAAGCCGGGGGGAAGACCTCGTCGATGGACCGCCCCTCCACCCTCTCCTTGCTCAAGCCGCGCTGGACGTAGTACGCCGGGTTGGCGTGCAGGATGCGCAGGTCCTGGTCGATCACCAGCAGGCGAACCGGCAGCGCCGAAATAACGTTCTCGAAGAACATCCTCTGCTGCTGTAACTGCTCGGTCGTCGCCTCAACACTGGACTGCAAGGCAAGCGTCTGCCGTTCGATAGCCTCGCGATTGACGATACTCTCCGTGATGTCCTGCATGAAGACCTGCATCGCAGGCCTGCCGCTGTACCTGGTGTAGACGCATCGCGTCTCCACCTCGATCTCGGCGCCGTCCTCGCGGCGCACGGGCAGGTGGTTGTACACCACGTGGCCCTCGTTGACAACCCGCTCGATGATCTCCCGCCGCTGGTCTCCGGTGAATCCGGGCTGCAGATCGGCCAGGGTCATCCAGCGCAAGCGCTGGCGCGCGTAGCCGGTCAAAGACGCCGCCGCAGGGTTGGCCTCCAGGATGCGGCTGGCCGCCGTGTCGATGACCAGTGAGGCGTCCGGGGTGTTCTCAAACAGTGTCTCGAAGTTGCGCCGGATTTCGTTGGCGTCCGACAAGAGCCGCCGGGTGCTGAGCGCGACCGCCCGCGACCTCAGCTCACCGAACACGCTTTGCAGCACCGCGATCAGGACGGCTGCGTGAGATGCGTCGTCCCCCGACCTATCGCGGATCATGTCCTCGAAGGACTGCTCGAGAATGCCCAGGTACTCGTCGATCTCATCCCCGGCGAGGCCCGCGCGGTGCCAACTGTCCAGCATCGGATTGATCGCCGAGGACTCCGCGTCGAACTGCCCGTGCTCCAGCAACGCCGCAAGTGCCGCCAGAGTCGGCGACAGGCCGTCTTTCGCCGCTTCCGCCGCATGCGCCACAGCCAGAATACGGTCGACATACCTGCTGCGCGTGCGCGCGATGGCGAGAAGCTGTTCGTCATTCTCGCGCAGAAGCGCCGCAAGCTCCGCCCGGATGTCCGTGCTGGCTGCGGAAGCCGACTGTTGATCTGGGGCCTCAGGCGTAGGCATAATGATTGTGCACGATGTCTACTGTATCGCGCTTCAGTAACATTTCTTCGTCAAGAAGACGTTACCTGCAAAGATTCTGCCGCAAGTTC
This sequence comes from uncultured Armatimonadia bacterium, assembly GCA_964455745.1. Classification (GTDB taxonomy): domain Bacteria; phylum Armatimonadota; class Zipacnadia; order Zipacnadales; family CAYWBK01; genus CAYWBK01. The sequence goes on along the minus strand of CAYWBK010000412.1, from coordinate 1,428 downwards.
CGGGGACACCGGGTTTATGAAGAAGCCCGTGCCCCACTCGAATCCTGCCTGCTTCGTCAGGCGCGGGATGATCTGGATGCTCCAGTGGAAGTCGTATGCGATGGTGCCCCAGTATTCCGGGTGTCCCGGGCGCGGCAGCGTGGTCGGGGCCGTCTGCAGCATCATGTTGTAGGGCGGGTCGTTGAGCACCGTCTTGTAGCGCTGCAACACGTCCTTGATGACCTCGGCCAGCGCCAGCATCTCCTTGTCGTCCATCTGCACGAAGTCGTGGCTGTGGCGCAGAGGGTAGATCGTCAGCTCGAACGGGAATCCGGCGGCAAAAGGCGACAGCACCACAAACTGGTCGGTGACCCGGACGACGCGGTCGGGCAAGGCCAGCTCCTGCTCGATGAGATCGCAGAAGATGCAGCGCTCCTTGCGCATATAGTGCAGGCGGGCCGGCTGCAGTGTTGCCTTCACGATCTGCGGCACGATCGGCAGGGCGATCAGTTGCGAGTGCGGGTGGCTGAGCGATGCCCCGGCCTCGGCGCGGTGATTGCGGAAGATGATGATGTGCCGGAAGCGGTCGTCGCGGCGCAGGTCCAGTGTCCGCTGCTGGAAGGTCTTGATAACCGTAGCGGTGTGCTCGAGCGAAGCCTCCGCCATGTCTTCTTCGTGCGTCGGCGTCTCGATGATGACCTCGTGCGCCCCCACGCCTGTCATCCGGTCGAGCAGGCCGATCCCGGACCGTTCGACGGTGCCCTCGATGTTGAGGGCGGGGAACTTGTTCGCCACGACCCTGACCTCCCACCCCGGCCCGTTGGCGGGCGTGTTGCCTCGGGCTGCGTAGATCTCGGGTGGGGTCATGTGCTCATTGCCGCCGCAGAAAGGGCAGGTCGCCGGCTTGGGTTCGCTGCCCGCCGCGGCGAAATCGCTCGGCCTTCTGCCTCTTTCCGAGGCGATGATAACCCATCGGTCAAGGACGGGGTCCTTGCGCAGTTCCGACATCGGGTGCCTCCAAAGTTGCAGTATGCGTCGTATATGTCGCGAGGATGCGTCTCTCGCCGTTTGTACCTGTTTGGCAGTTGTTCCCTTCGACCGTGTGGCGGTGCGATTTATCGCGCCAAATGCAGGCCCAACACTGCTCTCCGCCTCTTGCGCTGTCGGCGACGAGCAAGCATCTGTCGAGGCAGTCGTCATGCCGGATTCCGGCACTCTGAGACGATGAAAAGGCGACGGCCCTACCCCTGCCGCGCTTTACGCGGCCAGCGCTGCGCGGGCACCCCTCCCGTACCGGGAGGGGAGAGGCAAACGGCGATTCCCGCACAGCAGGAAACTGCTGCTGTTCTCCCCTCTCCACAAGTGGCTATGCTTTACCCACATCTTGCGTGTGCATCACGGGCCGTTGCCCCAAAAGGCCCGAAGGGCCGAAAGAGTTTAGCCAGGCTC
>CAYWBK010000411.1:0-5885 GCA_964455745.1 uncultured Armatimonadia bacterium | reverse complement strand
CCGAGACGACTTGTTCAGCCCGTGTCAAGATCCCCACACACATTGAGGAAGAGCCCGGCGGAAGGTCCGACTGCTTGCCGCGCGGAATCGGACGCAATCACCATACAGCCCTGCAAGCAAGGAGCGACGCAGCATGTCCAGCACGATCGCCGGAGCCCCATTGTGGTTCGCCTACGCCGCAACACTCGCGCTCATTATCGCCCCGCCGGTTTGCGCCCAGGCCGGGGGCGAGCCGGACAAGAACCTCGTCCGAGAGCAGTACGAGTGGTCCAACATTTGGTGGGATTGCGCCAACGATCCCAAGCTGCCGCGAGTGCTGCTCATCGGCGACTCGATCTCCTGCGGCTATAGCGCCGTGGTGACGAAGCTCTTGGAGGGCAAGTACCATGTGGACCGCCTCGGCACCTCGCGCAGCATCAACGATCCCGTCCTTATCAAGGAAACGAAGATGATGCTGGAGGACAGCAAGTACGTCGCAATCCATTTCAACAACGGGTTGCACGGCTTCCACCTCGACGGGCCGACCTATGCCGCGGCCCTGGACGACTATATCGCGCTGCTGAAGAAGCTGGGCGGGGGCGCGAAGCTGATCTGGGGTTCCTCGACGCCGATCACGAAGGGCGGAGATGTGAATACGCTCTCCGACGGCAATGCCAAGGTCCTCGAGCGCAACGCGGCGGCCCTGCCGATCATGGAGCGCAACGGCATCCCCGTGGACGACCTCTACCAACTTGTCGTCGGCAAGAGTGATCTGCGCGCCGGGGATGGCTACCACTACAACGGCCCCGGCTACGATGTGTTAGGCAAGGCCGTGGCGGATGCGGTGTTGGCGGCGGTGCAGTAGGGGCGGACGGCTTCCTACCCCCCTGCCCCCCTCCCTCGGAGGGAGGGGGAGAACGGCAACGGCTAACGGCAACCTCACCCCCGGCCCCCCCTCGGAGGGAGAGCGGCAACGGCTTCCTACCCCCCTGCCCCCTCCCTCGGAGGGAGGGGGAGAACAGCAACGGCTAACGGCAACGGCTGACGGCAACCTCACCCCCTGCCCCCTCCCTCGGAGGGAGAGCGGCAACGGCTTCCTACCCCCCTGCCCCCTCCCTCGGAGGGAGGGGGAGAACAGCAACGGCTAACGGACTCCTACCTCCTTGGCCGCCTGCGGCGGCCACTCGCCCTCCCGCGAAGGGAGGGGAGACGACCACGGCGAACGGCCCCGGTGAAGTACCATCCCCCACCGGGAGGTAACCCCATGCGCGTTTTTCATCTCGTCATTCCAGCCCTCCTCGCTGCCTCCTGCGCGTTCACTTCGCCTGTGGACGACTGGCTTCGCACGATGCCTGACTTCGCGCTCCGGGCCGAGTACACTCCGCTCGTGCAGCGGCCTTTGCAGTATGTGGGCTTCTCGTTCGGCGGGCCGGACAGTGAGCTGGCCGAGATGCGCGACGCGGGGGCGAACGTCGCCGGCCTCGGCGACATGTGGGTGCCGCAACTCGAACCCGGCTCCCCCCTCGGCGTTGGGATGCAGCCCCCGGCCGGCTGCGACTCGCTTGGGCAATCGTTTGCGGCTGAAAGCGCCTTCGATGCGGCTGCGCCCTGCCTCCCCACGATGACCTCGACCGACAGCGGATGCGGATGGAAGCTGGAGCGCGAGGAGGCGGGTGGCGGCTTCACGCAGGTTGCCGTCGGACGCTGGGATATCGTCGCGGATAACGCCTGGCCCGAGGCGCGGTTCCCCGAGCAGCCTGCCGGGCGGTATCGGCTCGTCATCCACGAACCGACCGGCACGGAGATCGGCTGGTGGGCGGGCAGCGACCCTGTGTATCGCGGCGGTCAGGCCTTCATCGGGAAAGACGTGTTCCCGAACCACAGCTTCGAGTTGCGCATTCACGCCGGCGAGCGCTGGATCGACCTCGTCCCCGCGACGCTGACCCACATCGCCGTCCCGCTCGCCCCGACCGATCTGTCGCGACTGCGGCGCTTCGGGATGAGCGGCAGCTTCCAGGTGGGCAACTGGAACAACCCCGGCTTCAACTATTACCCGCAGTGGTTCATCGACAAGTTCCCCGAAGTCGTCGCCCTCGACAGCAGCGGCCAGCCTTTCATGGGCGGCGGGATGTTCGGTAAGGAAGTCGCCTCGCCGAACATCGAGAGCGCCGTCATCGCCGACGGCACCCGCCGCTTCCTTCTCTCGCGCGGGCACTGGCTGCGGGACGAGCCGAACCTGCTGTTCTATGTTCTCGGCGGGGAATCGATGTACGACACGTATGGCAGCGGGCGATGGGCCGACTACTGCACCGATGCCATCGACCACTTCCGGGCATGGCTCCCCGCAGTGCGCTACCGCGACATCGCAGCCTTGAACGCCGCCTGGGGCGCCGCGTACAAGGACTTCGCCACTGTTGACCCGCCTCGCACGCCTACGGTAGACCGCCGATGGCTGGATTGGCTGGACTTCCGCTTCGAGTCGATGGGCGAGCGCGTCGGGTGGATGTACCAGGCTCTGCGCGAGGCCGATCCGCGCCACCCCTCATTCACCTGCAACCATGGGACGATGTTCAACGAGAACTCTTATGCCGAGTTGGGTGCGCGCCCGGAGATCTACGCCGCACAGTCCGACGGCTTCGAGACCGGGCAGATCATGTACGACAGCGACCCCGAATGCTACAACCTCGAATATATCGAGAGCATCATCGGGCTGGGCAAGCCGTATTGCCCTGTGCGGCTGGCCTATAAGAAGTCCGACTCCAAGGCGCGCGGGGGCGGCACCAGTTATACGCCGCAGGCCACGCGCCGGTACGGGTACGAGACCCTCGGCGCGGGCGCGTGGGACCTGGGGTTCATCCAGTGGTCGGGGTCTTTGCCGGATGGCGAGTGGGGGGTGAAAGGCACTGCGGGCGAGAAGGCGATAGCGCAATTCCTGAAGGAAATCCACGCGCTGGCGCCGGTCCTCGATGACATGCGCGCGGTCAGACCGGCCGTCGGCGTGTTCCTCTCGCATCCGACGTGGGCGCTGCGGGGCTTCCAGCCCTCCTGGCACGCCCTGCACAATGCGGCCATCGAGCGCCAGATTCCCAAGTGCTATGTGTACGACGGGCAGATCCTCGCCGGCCTCGCTTCCGACTACCCGACCATCGTCAGCCTCGACAACGATAGGGTCGATCCCCGCGTGTCGAAGGCCCTTGCCGAGTACGTGCGACAGGGGGGACGGCTCATTGTGGCGGGCAAGTGGGGTGGCGACGCGCTATCGGCCGGCAAGATGGGGCGCGGGGAAGTCGTGCGCCTCGCGCAAGCCGACGCCGAGACGCTCTGCAGCCGCCTCGGTCCCGGCGCGCGGCCCGTGGACATCAGTTCCACCGGCACGGTTACGCGGCCTTTGGAGGAAGAGAACGTCACGTGGCACGACACGCCCGCCGACATCCGCGAGTTCGCGAGTATCGGCCAGACGGTGATCGCGGCGCGTGACGGCCTGCAAAGCATCGCGATCCTGATGCCGACCTACAACCAGCATCCGCCGTGCGGCTTTCGCCTGGAAGTGCGCCTCGGCGACCCGACCGGGGCGCTCATCGCCTCGCGCGAAGTCCCGAAAGACATCGCCGACAACGCGTGGGTCGATTGCGCCCTGCCCCAGCCCCCCGCGAAAGGCAGCGTGTTGTACATCGCCGCGATCGCGCCGCCGGAGCTGCCGCGCACCCGTATCGGCTGGTGGTCCACCGCTAAGGACAGCTACCCCGGCGGCACCGCCTTCGCCGATGGCAAGCCGGTAGCCGGCGACCGCCGCGTGCGGATGAGCTACCAGGTGCCCTGTCCCGCCAGCCGGTGCATCGAAAGCTTCGTGCTCTCCGACGGGGTCAATGATGCCGTGGTGTTGGTCAACACCTCGCCGTTCGCGGTTGAGGCCGACGTGGATGTCTCCCGCCTCCTGCCGCCGTCGCAGAGTTCCGCGTACTCGGTCCGAAGCTGCCTGAAGCCGGACGCCTGGATAGGCAAGGGCCTGCGCGGGCATGTCCGGCTTGCGGCGAACGATGCTGAGGTGCTGTACACGCAGTGGGGCGGGGATGCGGGGGCGGCACGGGTATTGGTGGACGAGGCCAAGCGTCGGGCCGACGCGTGGGGTCCGCTCAGCGCGCTCACCCCGTCGGCAGCGTTTGCGATGCAGAACGCCGGTACGCGGATCGAGAAGGGCAGCCCGGCCAAAGCCGCCGCGAGCGCCCTGGCCGTCTGCCGCGAGATCGGCCTGGCGGTGGACTGCCCGAACACGCTGGGGCCGCAGCCGCAGACCCTCACCGCCCGCCTCTACGACGCCTCAGGCCGCCCCTTGGACGTGGACCGCGCCTGGGCCGAATTCACCCCGACCCAGGGGCTGACGCTGGACCTGAAGCGATCGGCGGCCGGAGTCTATCAACTGCGGCTGTCGTCCGCCGACCTGCCCCGGCTGTATGACTACGCCCGCAAAGCCTACGCGCCTTTCGCAGGCCCACTGCGCATCCGGGAGGCGGCGAGGGCGGGCAGGCTGGGGGCCTCGCGGTTGGTCGATGTGGTGGTGGCGAAGTAGCCGGGGTCGAGGCGTCTTGCCGACACGAAAAAGCCCCTCCGGAGATGGATACCGGAGGGGCTTGTCCGCTGTAGGCGATGGGTGACGGCGCAGCCTGGACCGCGAAGGCTACCCCGAGGTCGGGTCGGCTGCATAGAAGTTGAGGCCGTTGCCGCGGCGTCCGGTGGGAATGGATTGGGCGCTCATCCACTTCACGTGGCCGTCCCAGAAAGCGATGTTGCAGCCGCCGTTATGGATGTTGCTCATGTTGTGCGGGTGGAAGTTGACCGAGCCGGCGGAGGAGAGTCCGCCGCAACAGTCTTTGTCGGTGTTCACGTCTTGCCAGTTGTGTGGTAGCCATGCGACGTCGCCGTAGTTGGCCGTGTTGGTCTGCTCGGCGTCCGCGAACATGACGGTTTGTGCAGGATAGACGAAGGTCGCGATGGCTGTCTGATCGCCGCCGCGATTCCAGCCATAGGATCGGAAGTCGGTTCCGCCCTGACTCGGGCAGGTCCATATCTGCGTGTTCTTGATGTAGGGCGTCAAGGGGTTGTAGTTGCGGCCCGGGCGAGCAATTACGTCGCCCCAGTTGGCCTCGTATTGCTGGAAACAGCCGCTACAGGTGCCGCCGGCGTTCCAGCCTGTGCCGTAGGAAACGCAGTTCTGGCTGCGCTCATCGTTGTCCTGGTCGTACATCAGCTCGCCGAGCGCGATCTGCTTGAGATTGCTCTCGCAGCTTGCCTGTCTGGCCTTCTCCCGTGCACGGGCGAAGACTGGGAACAGGATGGCTGCGAGAATCGCGATGATCGCGATCACCACCAACAGCTCGATCAGTGTGAAGCCTCGTCGTGTCATGATTCTGCTCCTTTCGATTCCGTCGATGTGTACCATATTGTGGCGTAACACCGGGGCTGGTGGCAGGCGTCTGAAGAAGGGCCATCCGGAACGAAATCAGATCGTGACTCGATGTCAAGGCAACGCGGGTAATGATGAGCGCAACGGCAGCGGCGGTACATTAGTGTCGTTCGCGGTCTGGCGGCGGCTTCCCCGACCGCTTCGATCTCCTACTCTGCACGAAATCATACCTATTTCTACCGGATTTGTCCACTGGACTTCTTCCCCTGGGTGCGTCTTCCAATTGTAGGCAGTATTACTACGCCGGTTGTGCGACCCTGCTCGGCAATGAGATGCGATGCGGAGAAAGGGACGGCGATTGACCGCAGAGACACAGAGGACACAGAGAACGGCAACGTCCCTTAACGCCTATCGTGGGCGGGCGGGCCGCTTCCCTGCCGTTCTCTGTGCTCTCTGTCTCATTTTCCGCACATTGACAGTTGATGTTTCGTTTGAGTTGGTCCCG
>CAYWBK010000410.1:0-5899 GCA_964455745.1 uncultured Armatimonadia bacterium | reverse complement strand
CCCCCTCGCCAAGACCAGTTCCTGGCATCTACCCACACACATTGAGGAAGAGCCTCTCCGGTCGTGGCCGCCGCTTCAGGCAACCCGCACACCACCCCTGCCTGATCGCCGGCACATTCCCCACAATGCAAACAGCCCCGAGCACTGAGTGCCGGGGCTGTTCGTGAGTTGAAGGTTTGTGGGGCTTAGCCGACGACGGTGACGTTCTCCGCCCGGGGGCCCTTGGCGTCGGTCACGACGTCAAAGGTAACTTCCGCGCCCTCGGCGAGGGAGCGATAGCCGCTGCCCGAGATCGCCGAAAAATGCACGAAGACGTCTTCGCCACTCGCTCGCTCGATGAACCCGAAGCCCTTCTGATCGTTGAACCACTTAACCTTGCCTGTCTCTTGCGCCATACTGTAGGTCTCCTCTCGACATAGGTCTGTACTAGTCACCCCTGTCGAGCGGAAGCGCTAAGTACAGCGCTGCGCCACGCCCTTGAAGCGACTGGCATACAAAGTCTATGCGAAGTCGTGAGCGTCAGCCTCCTGCAAAACGGGAGTGCACCGACGCTTCATCATCCGTCATCATACCATGTCATGGCAGCCGGCGTCAATAGGGCGACAACAATTAGTTGATAAAAACGCAACATTGGCACGAGAGCCGCTTTTCCGCAGTCGGCGCGACCGTATTCGGAGGAGCAATGGACCTGGCCAGACATCGGCGCGTCAGGAAGGTGCGCCTCGGTTAGAGCGAGTAAGCCGAAGCGGCTCCGAGGGCAAACCGGGCAGTGAGGAGGCAGGTCGCCATCCCGAGGCAAAGCCGCAGTCGCCCAAGGATCAGCGGCGCGACGTGGTGGATGGCTCTACGAGAGTCAGCGGGTTGCCTGTGCACGTCATCATCCCGCATCCAGCTTAGCCCCCGTAGCGGGGTTGCACCACTTCCTCAAGCTGTGGGGTGTCCGTAGGCGTGCCAAGCGCGACTACGGACGGGGACCCCACCGCCGTGCCCGAGCGCGCAGGGTCGCCACCCGCGCATAGGTGAATGGCACTGCGTCTTACCCGCCTTTCGGCTGCCACAAGTCCAGATCGTCGATCCATAGGCGGCCCGTGCCGCCCTTCGATACGTCGATGAAGAAGGCGATGTGATCGGTGTCCGCCGGGATCTGGTCTGCGCGCAGCGTCGCCTCGACCGGCGTCCAGTCGGTCGTGCCGGAGAGCATCCGACCGGGCTGCTCGATCATGTTCCACCCCTTCTCGATCTCCCCGGTGGGTCCGTTGGTCGCGAGGCAGATGGTGCCCAGCCACTTGTCCGTGCCGAAGAAGCAGGCATTGAGCGTGGCGACGCCGCCGATGAAATTCTCAGTCTTCACCCAGCAGCGCAGCTTCATCGGCCGGCCCTTCACCGGCCTGACGTTCCAGTACACGAGGCGGCGGTCGAAGGGCGCGTCGAGGCGCAGGCTGCCCGGCGCTGCGTGCCCGACCTGTGCATCCCACGTGTATGGGCTGGTGCGCTGCGGCATCCACTCGTCCAGATTGCCAAGGAAGAACCCGCCATCGGGGATCAAGTTCGGCTCGCCGACGGTCACCGCCACTGAGCGCGTCACTTCGTGGTCAGCGAATAGCCCGAACGAGCCTTTCGGGAAGCGTGTGACGATCCTAACTAGACCGGAGGTGCGCTCGCAGTCCTGCGGGGCGCTCAGGCGGACCTCGCGCTGGCCACCCGCGGCCTGCGGCATGACTGCCGCCAGGACCTGCACTCCCGGCTGGACCAGTACATGCGTCGTCGCTTCCTTGGGCGCGGGCAGAGTGACCGTCGCAGATTCGCCCCGGTTGAGCATCATCTCGCGCCGGTCGATGCTGCCGGCCATCTCAGCCTGCGCGATGGCGGCAAGCTGGCGGCTGCCCTCGATGTACAGCGCGCCCCCTGAGAAGTCGAGGCGGATGCCCGAGGCTTTCCCCGCCGCGACCTGGTTGGTGTAGATGTCCCGCACGACGATCTGCTCGTCGGCAGCGCAGCCGAAGTCGGTAGCGCGGACGGGGACGCTCTTCTCCGGCTGATCGTGCCACGCGACCGTCATCGGCCCGGTGAAGGACACCTGGTGCATGTCCGGGCTGACGTCGGCGCGGCCAAGGCATTTCCTGCCGTCGAGTTGCCGCGCCGTCCCCGCCAGCGAGGCGTAGGCGAGTTTCGGCAGGAATCCGAGGTAGATCACCCCACAGCCGCAATCCCCCGTCCAGTCGGACTCGTGGGCGGCATCGCGGGGGTCGTAGGTGCAGAACCAGTACGGCTTCATGCGCGGATCGACTGACAAGGCCAGGGCGTACAACTCGGGGACCGTCGTCGCCTGGTTGCGCTCCGAGCACCCGTACTTGGCCGAGTAGCCGGGGCTGAAGTCATAGGCGCTGTTCCCCAGTTCGTTGATCCACAGCATCTTGTCGCCCATGCCGTATCGCCGGAGAAAGTCGCGCCGCCGCTCGACCTGGTCGATGAAGTCCTTCGGCGCGGCGTAGCAGTGAATCGTGGCCGCGTCCATGTAATCTTTCGCGCCGAGCTTGCCGACGTTCTCCAGCCAGTCCTCATAGCCCGCGTGTGACAGCCCGAGGACGACGCAGTCGGGGTCGGCGTGCTTCGCCGCGGCCCAGGCGGACTTCAACAGCGCCAGGTAGTGCGCGCCCGAGTGACGCGTCTCCTCGGGCCACATGCCGTCCGGTTCATTCCAGATTTCCCAGTACCGGATGCGGCCCTTGTACTGCCCGACCAGCTTTTCGACGTATGCGGCCCACACGTCCATCTTCTCGACTGGCGGAGCGCTCCAGCCGGTCTGCCCGGTCGCCCATTGCGGCGGCGCGAAGAAGATGAGCTGGTAGCGCTCCTTGAACAGGTCCATCCGCCGGAGGGCGGAGTCGAGGGCGCGCGTGTCCCACTTGTCAGGCTGCGGCTGCTGCGTGTTCCAGGTGTTCTCCCACGCCAGCCAGGGGCGTATCCAGTGCACGCCCGCCTTCGCCATCATCGGGGCCTGGTACGCGTACCACCAGATTTGCTGCTGGAAGAGGTTGATGCCGATGGGCGAGGCATCCGGGTTCACGGCGACCGGGCGAGGAATCCGGCACACGCGGACCGTGGCAGGCGGCAGCCCTGCCGCCTGCGCCGACACCTCGAAGACCCCGAAGCGCTGCAGAGGGATCTCGAACGAGCGCACGGACAGCCCCGGCGCGCCCGGCAGGCTCATCTCGCCGCCCCAGGCACTCCGGCCGGTGGCGTAGTCCTTCGCGGTGAGCGTGAAGGTCTGCGCCGCTGCGACGTGCGATGTCGCCAGACTGACGCGCACGGTCTCGCCTTCGCTGAACACGTTGCCGACGCGGTCGGTGAGAAGCCGCGGGCTGAGGCCTTTCGCGCCATCATCCGGCGCGAGCCAAAGCGGAAACGCCTTGTCACCGAAGCGCAGGTACATCCCGGCCACATACCGGTCGCCCGTCGCCGCAGGCCCGAGGCTGATGGCGTGCAGGCGCGCCACGACTGCGCCGCTCTCGCCGGGCGACACTTCGACCTCGGCGGAGAAGTACGGCTCCTCAATCCGGAACCACGTCGCGTTGCCGACCGTTGCCGTCGGGCTTGCGATCTTGAGCGTGGCGTGCAAGAGGTCCTCGGGGAACTCCGGATCGCAACACAGATATGCGAGGGCCGGGGAAACGTCCGTCTTGCCAGGGAAGGCATACGCGGTGACGGGGCCTTCGAGGTCGAGCCGCTGGCCGAGCGCATCGGTGAAGTGCCACTTGCCACGCTCGAGATCGAGAAGCTCCACGGTAAACGGCTGCAGTGGCAGCGGAACCTGAGGCTTCTCGATGGATGCGATGGGAAGCGCGTGCGCGAGTGATGGCAGGAAAGCGAGGATGAGGATCGTGACGCGGTTCATGGGTGCCTCCATCAACTGAAGACGGCGGACGGCTTTAACCACAAAACACAGAGAACGGCGGTAACGGCAAACGGCGAACAACAGTAACGACAGATGGCAATAGACGACAGAGAGCGGCGGGTTCCCTGCCAGGCTGTGCCGTCGTTGCCGTTACCGTGCTCTCTGTGTCTCTGTGGTTCAAGCCGTTCGCCGTTCAACGACTTACTTCGCCTTCTCCAGCTTCAGGTAATCCAACCCCGCCATGTACGACTTGACCGCCGCCGCGTTCGCGCCGGTGATTTCGATGGTGAGCTTGTGATCGCCCTTCGTCAGTTGCCGAACCCCGAAATCCAGCAGGCCCGTAGGAATGACACCCTGATTATACAGGTCCAGCGGGCCGCCGAGTTTCTGGTCATCCAGCGAAAGCTGTACGATGCCGTAGTCGACCGCCTTGGTGAGCTGCCCGCGTAGTCGATACTTCCCGTCCGCGTTGACCGGCACCGCCAAAGTCAGCTTGTCGCCGGGCTTGCCCCCGGTCCACCAAAGCTGTCCCGAACCGCTCCAGCCGCTGCCGAAGCCTGACATCTCCTGGACCTGCGTCTGTCCGCCGGTGCATTCCAGCACTTTCAAGTCCTCGCCCTCGAGCACTCCCGCGGCTTTCACCGGCCGCACGTACCAGCCGACGCGCTCCGAGAGAGGCAACTCGGGGTATCCGTCCGCCTGTCCCGGCGCGAGGTAGAAGTACGCGGTCGCGGCGTATAGGGTCGGTCGCTTGTTCGGGAAGTACTTCTCGATGTCCGCCTCGAACTGCCCCTGGAACGGCTGGTTATCGACGATGTGCCAGCGGTTGTCGCTGACGTGGCCGCGATTGTCGCCGTCGTTGTGCGTCTGGTCGTGGTAGGCGCTCTGGAACAACTCCGGGCAACACCAGGCGTAGCCGAAGTAGTCCTCTGAGCCTGTGCCGAAGGTCGAGGGGAACTTCTCGCCATCTACGAAGAACTTCTCGTCCCCCTCGCCCCACCATCCGCCCATCGGGTTCCACACATGCAGCATCACGCCGACGAACCGGCCCCTGCCGCGAGTCTTGAGCATCGTCCAGTCGATCGCGCGGCGCTCGGGTTCATCCGGCAGGAAGGCGTCGCGATGCCACTTGGCGTGGAAGCGCCCTAACTGCTCGAGAGGCTTGTCGAGCGGGGCGTCGGTGATGCGGAAGGCGACGGTGCGGCGGGCCTTCCCGTCGTTGACTAATTCGATGTGCGCTTTGCGCGCGAAAGGCATATACCAAAGCGAGTACATTGCGCTGTCGGTCATCCCCATCGGTAGCGACTTGTACGCATTGTAGCCCGGAGCCGAGCCGAAGAAGTCGCCCAGTGGCGCCCAGACAGACGGCCGGCTGTCATCGTCCCAGGTGATCCGTAGACAAAGCTCGCGCAACGTGTCCGGCTCAATGTCCGCCGGCAGCATGTTCAGCTTCGCGCGCAGGTCGGTGATCGCTCGCGGCCCGGAGATGTCGGCGACCGTCGCCGTCTCACCCGGATCGACCGTCACCGTGGCGCCGTGGACGCGCTGTCCCGCGCGGCGTCCGGCGGGGTCGAAGCCGAGGCGGTTGGCGAGGGTGCTGTCGGCCTGTGACAAAGCCGCCATCTCATCCGGGGCGAGGTCCCGGTGGAAGGTGGGCACCACGGTATCCTTGGGGTAGGTCGTGTAGTTGAAGTGGTAGTAGGCCCCCCAGCCCGGCTCGGCGACGATCTTGCACGACTTGGCGAACGGGATGGGCACGAAGCAGTTCCAGCCCCGCGAGACGATGTGGCATATCGCCTTGCCCACGAAAGGCGAGGCGCTGCCGTCGAAGTAGCTGTGGAAGGGCAGATCGACGGTCGGCTCGGCGGCTCCGTCGAGGTAGATCTTCACGCGCCCGTTGCCCGGGGCAGCCGACCAGATGCGCCAGATCACGCCCGGCCCCTGCATCTCGGCGAAGACGGACAGGTCGCCCTCCTTGCGGATGATGCCGTCGCCGTCAGCATT
>CAYWBK010000409.1:0-5921 GCA_964455745.1 uncultured Armatimonadia bacterium | reverse complement strand
CGGGAGGGGTGCCCGCGAAGCGGGCGGGGTAGGTGGCCGTTCTCCCCTCTCCGCTTGCGGAGAGGGGCCGGGGGTGAGGTGCCGTTCTACGGGCAGGGGGGTAGGAGGCCGTCTCGCCCTCCTCCTCGCCTGCACCCTCCTCCTCTCCGGCTGCCGCCTCGGCTCGGACGCCCGCTTCAACAAGAACAACGCCTCCGCCACGCGCGAACAGCTCGCGCAAGACTACCCCTGGCTGGCTGAGGAGACGAAGGACTGGCGGGAGGAAGTCGACTTCAGCGCTCAGCAGCCGGGGCCGTCCGACCTCGGCGCATTCCCGATCGGCAACGGTTACGTCTTCGCCGAGGTCGGGCCCCTCTATCCCCTCGGCACCCTCGACAACATCATCGGGCCGGAGTACCAGAAGCTCCACGGCTTCCTGGGCCAGGCGGCGCCGGGCCTTTGCGAGCGCGGCAAGCCGGCGCTTCTCGCCAAGCAGAGCGTGACGTGGGTGAAGCGCGCGGGGATGGTCCACAGCGCCCAACAGGACGCCGACGGCCTGCGCCTCGATATCTACGACTTCGCGCCGCCGAAGCTGCCGGTGCTCGTCAGAGTGATGGTTGCCGCCAATGAGGGCCAACGGACCCGACGCGGCATCGCCTTCTCACAAAGCTTCACCCTCCGGGGCGACCCCGTGCCTGACGGGCTGCTGATCGGCAGCGGCACGTCGCGTGTGCGGGCCGGCGTGCTTAACGCCCGCTGCCAGGCTATCCGCGGAAGCCTGGTCCCACAGCCCGCGACGGCGCTCAAGGCTGAGGTGAGTCCTTTCGCCAAGGAGTCGGAGAGCGCGTGCGCGTACACCTGCGACATCGGCTCTCTCCCGGCAGGGCAGTCTGCAACCGTAGTCGCCTACATGGCCTTCACAGGTGACGAGAAGTCCGAGACGGATGTCCTCAACCAGCTCAAGTCCGCCTCATTTGGCATTCTCAAGGCGCAATATGACGATTGCCAGGCCTTCTACGCGCAGGGGCCGACGCTGACCTGCGACGATGCGCGGCTGTCGGACTTCCTGGACATCTCCCAGCATATCATGCGCTGTCAGCAGGCGTATGAGGGCGGTTATTCGCCCATGGACAAGTACACCTACACCTGGGTGCGCGACAGCAACGGGCCGATCCGTTACATGCTCGCCGCCGGGCACTACGACGATGTGAAGCGCCACCTGGAATACCACTTCAAGGGGTGCTGCCAGGCGAAGGCCATCGGCAACAACCTGTCGCTGAACATGAACCAGCAAGGCGAGATCAAGGAGCCGGACTGGAGCCAGGTGCCGGTCGAACGCGCTGAGGTGCCCAGCTTCGTGATCCTCCAGCACTACTGGTACTGGCGCTACACCGGCGACAGCGACCTGATCCGCCGACAGTGGGGCTACCTGCGCCGGTGCCTGCTCGGCCAGCAGGTCGACGAGCGCGGGACTCTGCCCTTCCACGGTGACGAAACCTATCGCTTCCCCGGCTATCTGCTCTTCGAGGCGAAGCAGGAGGCCCCCGATTACGTGAGCCTCGAGGCCCAGTCCGCCGATTCCGCCTTCGAGTACGTCGCCGCCGCGGAAGCCTTGGGCGAGATGGCCTCGGCGGCCGGGCATGCGGACGAGGCCTCCGAATACGCGCAGAAGGCGGCGCGAATCAGGGAGGCCACCGAGCGCTTCTACTGGCAATCCTCGCCCGGATACTACGCCCCGGCGATGTCGGACTTCTCCGCCGAGGTCCACCGCTGGCCGTTCACACCGATCGACCTGCGCCCGATGTGGATCGGCTACAGTGGCCCGACGACCCAGCAGTCGCAGAACGTCTTGCAGACGCTGCCATACCTCGCCAAGCCCGAGGGCACGCTGAAGATGACGCCGGCTTTCGGCTACTATGTGCCGATGATCTCGGGCTACGCCCTGTATGATTTGGCCTGCCTCGGCGGCGGTCCGGCGGCGGACAAGGCCCTCGCAGGCCTCCTGCGCGCCGCGGACAAGGCGGGCGGCTATCCCGAAATGGTGAAACCGGACGACAAGCCCGCGGACGCCGTCTGGGGCAAGCACCGCTTCCGCCCTTGGGAGGGCGGGATCAACGCCGAGGCGGTCGTCTTCTACCTCACCGGCCTGCGCGCGGATGCCGTTCAGAGGAAGGCTTTCCTGGCACCGCATCTGCCGGCGAAATGGCCGGGCTTCGAGATGAAAAACCTGCGCGTGGGCGACTGCCAATTCGACCTGAAGGTCGCGGGCAAGTCCTGCACGTTGACACGCACTGACGACGGTCAGGACGCGTGGACAGTCGAGATCGCCGGCAAGCCGCTCAGCCTCGGCCCGAAGGGCACAATCACGACCGGCCTCCCCGAGGCGCCCGGCATACCGGAGTTGCTGCTCAAGGCGGCGGACCAGTTCCCCTACGGCGCCCCCGCGATCCCCTCCGAAGCCCGAACGCTGTTGGTCACCTGCAGCAAGGACACTGTGGCGACATACCGCGCCTCGCTCGGCGGTCGCCTGGCCACCCTCGACACGAAGCTGGCTTTCCCGCCCGGCTACCTGCGCGCGGGGCTGCTCAACGCCGACGGCTCGCGCCGCGTGGATGAGGTCATCCTCGACGTCAGCAAGTACACCGGGGCGTTCAAACGGGCGGAGTTCTGGGCTGAGAACGGCGAAGGGGGCAAGGTCCTCGCCGCCTTCAAAGCCGCCGGAGGCAAGGTAACTGAGTCCCGCGTGGTCGGCGACGTCCCGCCGCCACCGGGTGGTCTGCCGGGGCAATAGGGGCGTACGGACGATCTCGACCACGAAGACCCGAAGACACGAAGCGTCAGCTACTACGCCGCTTTGACAACCGGCAGACGAAGCGTTCGAGATCTTGTCAGATGCTGACCATATCCCAAGATGACGGGCGAACGGCTTGAACCACAGAGACACAGAGAACGACTGGGAGACGGCTGGCCTGTCCAATGATGGACGTTAAAGGACGTTGCCGTTCTCTGTGTCTCTGTGGTCAATCGCCGTCCATTTCTCGGCAGGGCATCTCCTCGCCAAGCAGGGCCGCACAACCGGCGTAGTAATACTACCTACAATTGAAAGACGCCCCCCTGTCCGCCGTCGCACTTGACCCTACGTCAGCAGAACGCTATCATACGCAACAGAGCGTACTTGCGCGATAAAGGGTGTGAACAACATGGCTACGGACATCATGACAACCAGTGAGGCCTCGCGTTATCTCAAGGTCGGAATTGAGACCCTAAAGCGCCGCGCCCGTGAGGGCCGCATCCCCGCGGCGAAGGTGGGTCGTAGCTGGCGCTTCGTCAAGCATGATCTGGACGAGTGGCTGTCGGCGGGCGGGGATCGGTACGAGGCCCTTGTGGACAAGGGGCTTGGCATGGTGATGACAGCGCGCATGTCCGACCCCGCCAACCGCGAGGGCAGACCCCTTGAGGAGTTCCTGCAGGAGCGGGGGCTGTGAGCTACCGCGTCGATATGCAGTCTCCGGCACAGCGGGATTTCGATGGCCTGCCGGTCGACATGCAAAAACAGGTGGCGAAGCACCTGCGGGCTTTGGCCGAAGACCCTCGTCCGCCGGGGGCCATACGCGTGCAGGATGCGCCGAAAGGCTCCTATAGGATCAGGGTTGGCGAATACCGCGTCGGATACCGCGTGGACGACGGGACCCGTGTTGTGAGCATCTGGGGAATCGGACCGAGAGGTACTTTCTACAAGATGGCGGGACGTCGCCGAAGGTAGCTGTCCACGGCGGGTGCCGCCGCGCCTTCTGTGGACGCAGAGTCTGATCGCCTATCGCCTATTCGTTGATGCGCCTACCCACGCCCACCCTTCTCGCCGGTTACGCCGAGTCTGACTTCACCGCGCCTGCCATTCGCCCACCTCGGCGCCCAGGCCTCACTCACCCTTGAACCGCGCCAGGCGCTTGCGAATCTTCATCTCGATCTGTGAGGGCAGGTTCGTCACTTGAAGAGGAGTGTCATCGGATTCCGGCAGGCCGGTGGTTCCGCCGGGCAAGGACGCCATCAGCGCCTTTCGACCGGGGCTGGGGGCTTTCGGGGTGTACGGCTCTAATTGCAGAAGGTCGTGCAGGATGCACAGCGCGGCTTCCTTGTCGGGGATCTTGCCGCGTGTCTCGAGGTCGGCTCCGGTGGCGTATGGCAGCGGAGAGCCCACGCACGACGGGCACCCGTCCTCGCACGGACAGTGGGCGATCAGCTCCAGCGCCGAGGTCAGAACCTCCTCCACAAGCTCATAAGTCTTCTGCGCGAAGCCCAAGCCCCCCGGATAGCGGTCGAACACGAAAATGCTCGGGGTCGCGAGGTTCCCGCTATCCACGACCGTGCCCACATCCGCCGGGTCGCACATCACCCAGATCGGCAGCACGCCCGTCAGCGCGTTGGAGATGCCGAAGAGTCCGTCCTCCGGCCGGCGCTCGAAATCCCGCACCCGCTGGAGCGACTCCCTCGGCGGAGACAGCCAGAACGCCTCGGTGTTCAGCTCTACCGGCGGCAGCTTCAGGTTGCCGAACCCGATGCTGTCGTTCTCGAAGAATTTGACCTTGCGGAACATGAAAACGAGATCGCGCACATTCGCCGGCCCCAGGCCGACCTCGCTGACGCGCCATTGTTTCACCTGCGCCGGCTCGGTCTCAGAGTCGGAAAGCTGAATGGTCGTATGATCGACCGCCATTGTGAAATAGTCGAAAGTGCCTTTCTTGACGTAGGCGATCTTCTGCGTAAGATCGAGTTTTTCAACAAAGTAGGTCTCCGCATCGTGCATGTAAATGGCCTCATCATGCACGAGCTTATAAGCCCCCCATTCGTCAATCTCGCCGATCACCTTATTGGTATCGACATCATGGATGAGGAAACTGTGCTCATCCGTGGTTCTGAGGCTCACTTCCCCCGCCGGATAGCCCGGCCCCGTCCAGTACCAGCGGCCGCCGATCTCTCGCGCTTGCTCCGCTTCCTGCAATATCTCCATGATCCCGCCCGTGAACTCGCCGAATAGCTCCGCATCGCGCCCCGAAACCGGCAACTCCTGCAGGGCGCAGCGCAAGTGCCCGACCAGGATGTAAGGGTTATACGGGTCGACGACAGCGCTCTCATGCGACAGGCCGAAGAAGTACTCGGGGTGTAGCATGAGATACTGGTCCACCGGGTCTTCGCGGGCGATGAGGATCGCCAGGCTTTCCTCGGCTCCGCGCCCGGCGCGACCGGCCTGCTGCCAGGCGCTGGCGATGGTTCCGGGGTAGCCCACGATCAGGCACGCATCGAGGCTGCCGATGTCGATGCCTAGTTCCAGCGCGTTCGTGCTGGTGACACCCATCAGTTCCCCGGCGAAAAGCTGCCGCTCGATCTCGCGCCTTTCGGTGGCCAGATAGCCGCCGCGATAGGCCCGCACCGCCGTTGCGAGGCGCTGGTTTCGCTTCTCGAGATCCTCCTGGACATAGCGATACAGGATCTCCGCCGTCGTCCGGGCGCGGACGAAGGCGATGGTCTGTACGTCCCAGTCCGCGATCAGTCGCGTCATCAGATGTCGCGCCTCGGAATTGGCGCTGCGACGGGCGGTCTTCAACGCGTCGACGAAAGGCGGGTTCCACAGACAGAAGAATTTGCGTCCGCGCGGGGAGCCGTCGTTGTCGACGAGGGTCATCGAAGCGCCGACGATGGCCTCAGCGTGCTCGCGGGGATTGCCGATAGTGGCGCTGCAGCAGATGAACACGGGGTTCGCGCCATAGTGCGCGCATACGCGTCGAAGCCGGCGCATGACGTTGGCGACATTGCTGCCGAAGATGCCCCGGTAGGCGTGCACCTCGTCGATGATGACGAAACGAAGCCCCTCGAAGAAGTGCGCCCAGCGGGCATGGTGGGGCAGGACGCCACTGTGCAGCATGTCGGGGTTGGTGAGGATGATG
>CAYWBK010000408.1:0-5927 GCA_964455745.1 uncultured Armatimonadia bacterium | reverse complement strand
TGTCTCTGTGGTCAATCGCCGTCCATTTCTCCGCATCGCATCTCATTGCCGAGCAAGGCCGGCCGCGCAACTGGCGTAGTAATATTACCTACAATTGGAAGACGCACCCTTTCCTGATCGGGGTGATTGACATGTCAGATGATGTCCTGATTGTCGAAGGATTGGAGAAGCGGTTCGGGAGGGTCGAGGCCTTGCGGGGCCTGAGCTTCACGGTTCCGCGCGGCGCGTTCTGCGGACTGTTCGGGCGCAACGGCGCGGGCAAGACCACAGCCCTGAACGCCGTCACCGGCCTCGTTCCGCGCGATGCGGGGCGGGTGGTGGTTCTGGGAGACGACATCCGCTACGAGCCGCGCGCGGAGACCAAGGCGCGCTTCGCCTACGTGGCCGGCCACCTGCGGCTGTTCCACTGGATGACCTGCCGCGAGCACATCGACTTCGTCGCCAAGTTCTACCCGACGTGGGACAAAGCGCGGGAGCAAGAGCTTCTGGAGATGCTCCACATCCCGCTGAAGCAGCGCGTCAAGACACTCTCGACCGGGCAGTACATCCAGCTTCAACTGCTGATGGCCCTGGCGCACCGGCCCGAGCTTCTGCTGATCGATGAGCCGGGGAATCTCGACGCGGTGGTTCGCCAGCGGCTCATGGAGACCATGATCGCGGCCATCGCGGAGGAGGAGACCACAATCGTCATGGCCTCCCACATCATCAGCGAACTGGATGGCGTCTGCGACCACCTGTGCATCATGGACCAGGGCCAAACCCTTGTCAGCGGGCCTGTCGAGACCACGGCTGCATCCGCGCGGCGAGTGCGGTACCGTGATGCGCCCCCCAGTCCCGCGTGCGAGTGGAAACCGGAACAGTGGCAAGGCGCGACGGTGCGCTTCGGACGGGACCGCGACGGCGTATGGGCGGTTGTCGCGGGTTACACGCCCGCCCGGGCCGCGCTCCTGGATGAGTACGTTGGGACTTCCAGCTACGAGATCGAACCACTCTCGCTACAAGACCTGTTCGTGGCACTGACGGAGGACCAGCAGGCGGGGGAGGCGACATCGTGACATCGACGCCACTGCGAGAGCGACTGGCACAAAGCCCGTTTTGGGCGATGGCATGGCTGCAGGCTCGAATGGCCTGGCAAACGCGACATGGCTGCGGGGTGGTTGCGCTGTGGGGCTGCGTCGTCACGGCGTTGCGGCTGCAACTCGCATCGTCCCATGATCGGGATGTGTCGGACTTCTCGGCGTTCGCATGGGGACCGGCGCTGGTGCTGGTCAGCATAGTCTTAGCGCAATGGTGGGTGCTGCCAGCTTTGTTGGCTGTCGCAGTAGTGCTGTCCCACTTCGTGCCCACATCGTTCATGCCGGCTATACTGTGGCTGGTCGGCGGCTGTATCATCGCCTGCGCCGCAATCTCGGCGCAGGAGAGCGGCGATCATGGCCCGCGCGGCACGTTCGGGGAAATGCACATGGCAGCCCTCCTGCCGATGAAGCCGGTGCACTACCGCTTGGCCAGCGCTGTCGGGCGAGCGCTCACGGCTGTCTGGTGGACGCTCGGAGGATGCGCCATGCTGGTGGCTACCTACCGCCTCGATCCGCGCAGGGGTTTCGTCTTGCCTGCCCTCCCCAACTGGTTCCCCGGGGCCGTTGGCGGGTTTTGGGGTCTTGCCGTGGTCCGGTTGGGCTTCGGCCTGTTGCCGACGGATGGGCGACTTCAGCGACTGCCGCTTGCGAGGCGCCTGTGCCTCGCCTGGTACTACCTTCGTCTTGCCTGGTACTACTTTACGGTGTGGCTGGCGGACCCCCTCCGCGTGCTGAACGAAGGCATCCCCCTCCACCGCCTGGGCATACCCGAGGCCGATTGGTGGCTCTGGCTTCGTCCATTGCTCGGCGCGGCGCTCGCGATGGCTGCTGTTGCCGGGGTGGCCTTCGCGATGCTGCCCGGACAAGCGTCCGCCATCGCCATTGCGCTGGGCTTCGTCCCGGCCATCGGCGCTTGCGTGACCGTGTCCCTGTGGCCCAGCACCGTGCGAATCGCTGAGGACCCGTATGACCTCGGCCGTGGGGCCATGGACTTCCAGTTCCTCCTGCCCCGCCCGCCCCGGCGCTTATGGGCCTCGCGCCTCCTCGCCGCCACCGTGGTCATCGCTCTCTTCTCCATTGTGCCATGTGCTCTGGCTCAGGCCATGAAGCTCGCCGTGGCTTCCCCGGCGCGGATGCCGGAGTTGGATGGCCTCACGTGCTTTGTGGGCAAGTTTGCATTGTGTGCTTTGTTGGCGTGGCCGCTGCTGCCGATACTGTGCGTGCCGGCCCGCCGGCGACGATGGCCCCTGGTCGTGGCACTCTTCGTGGGCGCGGTGATCGGTATCGTGTCCGTGGACCCGCTAGGGAAGCTGGGGGTGCCCAGACCCGTCCCGCTGTTGGCGGGCGGAGCCGGGGTAGCCGCGCTGTCGCGATACCTGTCCGACCCAAACGCGTGGCCGCTGCGCCGCGCCCGCCCGCTTTATTGGCGCGCAGATTTGCTGGGCTTCGCGCTAGGGATGGTACCGGGGATCGCACTTGCTTTGGCCGGCGACTGGTGGGCTTCCTGATCACCGAGGTGAGCGCGTGCTGCCACGGCAGGGGCAACCTGTAAAGCTGACCGAAGACCAGTAATGGCAGGGGGAGGTGACGCAGATGACGCTGTCATTGGCGTCGATTCGAAGGCAACTGGCGCGAAGCCCGTTCTGGGCGATTGTCCGGCTGGAGGCCGGGCTGGCCTGGACGCCGGATAGTGCCGGACTCGTCGTCTGCACAGGCCTTCCCGCCATCTCGGTGATGGCAGGCATGGAGGGCTTGCCGCCGGGCCTCGATACACACCAGGGGGGCGTGATGGCGGTATGGATTGCGATGGGGCTGTTCATCATTGCCGTAGGGTATCGACCAGGTCTGCCGGCGATACTGGTTCTGGCTGTGGCGCTGTCCAAGTGCATACCGACCCCCGTGATCCCGGCCAGTATATGGCTGCTTGGGACCGGCCTCATGGCCCTCAGCCCAATGATCGCCTGGATATGGCTGGGCGACAGACGGCTCAGTAGCCGTAAAGAGCTTTGCTACGAGCGACTCCTGCCCGTGAAGCGACCGAGATATCATCTGGCCGGCGCTATCGGGCGGGTGAAGACGGCTCTTGTTTGGACGCTCGAAGGCTGCATTGCTGTGGCGAGCGCAAACTGGCTGGCGTCACAACAGAATCTCGCTCTACCGCGTCTCAACGGGCCGTTTCTGTGGTTTGTAGGTGGCTTCTGGGGCTGGTCGCTCCTCATCATGGGTCTGGTGCTGTGGGCGCTGCTACGCTCACAGACTTCGCCGGCGACATTCCGGCAACCTATTCAGCGCGCCTGGTACGCCGCCGGAGTGGGGGTGGCGGCCGTCGCGCGCGTGTGGCGGAAAGGCTACGACCTCACACCGCTGAGTCTGCCCGAGGCGAACTGGCGGCGCTGGGTGGGTAGGCTTCTTGGCCGCGCTGCGGTTCTCGGCCTCGCCCTCGGTGCGTGCCTTGCAGTGTTCCCGAGGTCGGTTGCCTGCGTCGGCCTGGTGGTGACCGTCCCCATCCTCTTCGCAGTGGAGATCTCGGTGGCACTGTGGCCGGGGGTGCTTGAGCTGTCGTTCGACAAGAGCGAAAGGGCCAACCCACCTGTGCGCTTTGAGGCCCTTCTCCCCCGTCGAGCTCGCAGGCTTTGGGTGTCCCGCCTGCTCGCAGCGGCTGCCATCATCGGCGTCGCTACGGCCCTGCCGCTCGTCGTGGCCCGTGCGGTGCAGTGCATCGGAGTGCCGGTCACGCTCAGTTGCGATCTAAGCCTTGTGCTGCTCGGCGCGGCCAGGATCGGCCTGCTGTCCCTGCTCGCGTGGCCGCTGGTGCCGCTCCTGGCCATGCCGGTGCGACACGGTCGCTGGGTGGCCTTTGGCGGATTTTATGTGGGGGTCATGGTCAGTATCCCTCTGGTGGCGCTGATGATGGCGATAGTTCCGGTGATAGGGGCCGCTGTATCTCTCGCCGCGGCCGGGTTGATAGCTGCAGTGTCCAGGCGGCTTTGTGACCCGAACGCCTGGCCCATTCGTCGCCTGCCCCCGCTTTATGAGGATGTCGAGGTGCGCGGCTTCTTCTTCAGCGTATTGGCCGGTATCGCTCCGGGGCTAATTATCTATTGGGCCGTGGCACCGCTGTAGTAACCCGTCGACCCGCCGAGAGCCGGCGATCTCGCTTCGCTACCCACCCTCCGCCGCCTTCCGGTACTCCCTCAGCACTCGCCCGTCATGGGGGAGGACCTCCTCGGCGGGGAGCCAGCCTATCCATTCGCCTGAGATCGCGCCTTTGAAGCCTGTCGTCGCGAGGAGGCACATCGCCTCGTCGTGCGGGATTTGGCCCTCGCCCATGAGGGCAAGCGACCAGCCTCCGCCCTGCCCCTCCGGTGGCGGGGTGCCGTCGTGGGCATGGCAGTGGCGGATGTAGTCCTTCAGGTTGTCGAAGGCTTCCTGGATCGTGTCGCCGTGGGTGAAGGGGTGCATGATATCCCAGCAGATTGCGGCTTGCGGGGCGTCGGCCATCGTGACGATTTGCAGCGCATCGGCGGATTTGCAGTACGAGTCGTGCGTCTCGAAGCAGACTGACACGCCGGTCCCGAAGGCGTGGATCGCGCACTCGCGCAGGGCCTCGGCGACATACTCTTTCACTTCCTCGAAGTCCGCGCCCTCGGGCGTGGGGCCGCCGAACACGCGGATGTTCGGGCAGCCCACCTCGGCGGCGAGGTCCACGAAGCGCTTCGTGGTCGCGACGCTCTTCGCGCGCTCCTCGGGATTGGCCAGCGAGTAAGTGCACGAGGTCGCGATGCAACTCATGCCGACGCCGCAGTCGGCGAATTGCGACTTGATCTCCTTGCGGCGCTTTTTCGTGGCGGCAAGCTCGATGCCGTGCTTCTGGTCGCACTGGGAGCGCGGCTCGACGGAGTCGTATCCGTAGCGGATCGCCGCGGCGAGAATCTGGTTGAGGTCCCAGTCGGGGCATACCCAGGTCATAAAACTGATCTGCATAGGGTGGCTTTTCCTCTCAAGAGATGCAATCCCCCGCTCTACTCGCGGCAAGGCGCCGCCGTCGTGCCTGGCCCATCGCTGCCACTGTGGCTACCTTCGACGGGCCGGAACGGAGGTCCTCCAGAATCGCCGCTGCGTCTATGCAGCGCCGCGCCTACTCATTACTACGCCGCTCTGACAACCGGCAGACGAAGCGCTCGGAATCTCGTCAGAAGCTGACCGTATCCCCGGATGAAGGAAGAACGGCATTGAACCACGGAGACACAGAGGGCACAGAGAACGACTGGGAAACGGCCTGCCCCACGATAGGCGTTGAGGGACGTTGCCGTTCTCTGTGTCCTCTGTGTCTCTGCGGTCAATCGCCGTCCATTTCTCGCAGGGCATCTCACTGCCAAGCAGGGCCGCACAACCGGCGTAGGAATACTATTATGAGTACAGCAATCGAACCCCATTGCAGGCGGAGCCTATCTATATAGCGAGGTTAGAGAATCGGCCCTGATGGGTACAATGAACTCAGGGTGGTCAGTGTCTCGACGGCAGAATGTGCATGCACCATCAAGCTCCCAGACTCACTGTTCCCGCGAGACACCAACTACCCAGCGTGTTGCAGCTCAGGTACCCCCCCGGCCTGAGCTGCAACCTTTCACCGGCTTCCCATTGCCCCCTTAGTGTTACTACTATGCCGGTTGCGCGGCCCCTGCTCGGCAATGAGATGCCATGCAGAGAGATGGAGGGCGACGGACCACAGTCGTCATGCCGGGTTCCGGCACTCTGAAACGATGAAAGGCGACGGCCCTACCCCGTCCCCGCTGCGCGGGGCCACCCCTCCCGTTCCGGGAGGGGAGAGGCAAACGGCGATTCTCGCGC
>CAYWBK010000407.1:0-5948 GCA_964455745.1 uncultured Armatimonadia bacterium | reverse complement strand
ACATCCGCGCGAATCAGTGCCAGGTCTCCCGGTGCCACACCGACAGGCTCAGTGCTCTGTATCCCCTCGACGGGCTTCGCCCCCTTGCCGAACATGCGGGCGATAACCCCCACCGGCTGGTGCAGCACCGGAATGAGAGCCGTGGCGTGCGGTTCCTCCGCGGTGCAGGTGCTCGCGATCACGATGCTGAATAGAACGGCGCTGAAGCCCGATAGTCTAGCCATGACGCACCCCGCTTAATATAGGTTCGATACGCCAGACTCAGACACCTCGGAGCCTGCCAGGTTCCGCTGGCACGAATGATCTCATGCCCAAGCTCAAATGCAAACGCTGCGGAGAGTGCTGCAAAGCCGCCCCCGACGAACTCCTCGGCGGCAGCATGGCCTCACACGCCCTCCTCGCCGGCCCGAAGATCGACGGCAAGGTCCACTGCAAGCACCTCAAGGTCGGCCGCACCGGCCTGTATCGCTGCGGCATCGAACCCATCAAGCCCTGGTACTGCAAGCTCTACCCGCACACCGAGGATGCCTCGGTCCAAGAAGGCTGCGGGCTACGCGAGGAATGATCCGACAGGAGACGATAGCGATGGCTTGTTTCGCTTGTATGATACTGGGGATGCTTGTCGTATTCGCGCTGGCGACGGAATCCGAGGCCGAGCCACTGCGGCTTCACCCCGACAATCCGCACTACTTTCTCTTCCGCGGGAAGCCGACCGTCCTCATCACCTCGGGCGAACACTACGGTTCGGTGCTGAACCTGGATTTCGATTACCACAAGTATCTCGAGACCCTCGCCCGCGACAAGATGAACCTCACCCGCACCTTCACTGGCGTCTACTGCGAGGCCCCCGGCAACTTCAACATCGCCGGCAACACCCTCGCCCCCGCTCCCGGCAAGCTGCTTTGCCCGTGGGCCCGCAGCGACCAGCCCGGTTACGCCAACGGAGGCAATAAGTTCGACCTGACGCGCTTTGATGACGCCTGGTTCCACCGCCTGCGAGACTTCATGGCCGCCGCGAGTAAGTGTGGGGTCGTGGTCGAGATGAACCTGTTCTGTCCTTTCTATGAAGACAGCATGTGGAAACTCAGCCCGCTGAACCCCGCCAACAACATAAACGCCCTCGGCCCGACGGTCGCCAACGACAGCTACACCCTCGACCGCAACGGCGGCCTGCTACCCTTCCAGGAGGCCCTCACCCGCAAGATCGTTGCCGAATTGAGCGACTTCGACAACCTGTATTATGAGGTGATGAACGAGCCATATATCTGCAATGTGCCAATGGACTGGCAGCGCCATATTACTGAGGTGATTGTGGATGCGGAGAAGCCCTCGCGCCGGCGTCACTTGATCTCCCTGAACATCGCCAACCAGAAGGCCGAGGTGCGCGACCCACCCCCGGCCATCTCCATCTTCAATTTCCACTATGCCTGGCCGCCTGAGACGGTGGGGATGAACTACAGCCTGGGCAGGGTGATCGGTGACAACGAGACCGGCTTTGTGGGGACCAGCGACTTCGTCTACCGGCGCGAGGGCTGGGCATTCGTCATGGCGGGCGGGGGGCTGTACAACAACCTGGATTACTCGTTCACAGCCGACCATGAGGACGGCACCTTCGCCTACCCGCCTTCCCAGCCGGGCGGCGGCGGCGCGGCCTTCCGCCGGCAACTGCGCACGCTGGCCGATTTCATGGCCAGCTTCGCCTTCGTGCGCATGGCTCCACACCGCGATATCATCAATGGGACCCTGCCGGAGGGGATACACGTCGAGATACTCGCCGAAACCGGCAAGCAGTACGCCATCTACCTGTGTCGCAACGAACCGACCGACGAGACAGCCGTGACGTTGAAGCTCGACGTGCCCGCCGGAGAGTACGATCCCGAGTGGTGGCATCCCCAGACCGGCAGGATCAGCGCGAAAAGCACGATCTCCCACAACGGGGGCGAACTGGCGCTGACCACCCCGCCCTTCGCCGAGGACCTGGCCCTGCGCCTGACCGCAGCCCACTGAGCCACCTCTCGACGCCTTTGACGTTCTCCCCTCCACGGAGAGGAGTATGTGTTTAGCGACACCTCTCTCAGACCATGTGGCAGCGCGATTTATCGCGCGCATTACGTCGCGTAACTACCAGCATCTTCGCTTTCAAGAGGATGCTTGCTCGTGCCAGCGGTGCAATGGGCGGAGAGCAGTTTGGGCCTGCATTTGGCGCGATAAATCGCGCCGCCACATGTCGAAGGAGGCAGTCGCTAAACAGGTACGGAGTGGAGAGGGGCCTACCCGCCGCAGGCGGGTCAGGGTGAGGTGCCGTGCGCGCCGTCGCCGTTCTCCCCCTCTCCACGAGTGGAGAGGGGGCCGGGGGGTGAGGTGCCGTTCAACACAGCTCCTCCACCAACTCCCCGACATACGTCACCAGTTCCATGTCCCCGTTCGGCGGCACCTGATCCGCGCTCCCCAGCACGAACTTGCCCGCCTCCCAGTGCGCGTCGATGACCCGCTCGACTTGCCGGCGGATGTCATCGCGCGTGAACGGGGGCGCGAACATTGCCCCTGGGATACCGCCCCAGAAGATCGTGTCCTCCGCCGCCAGGCTTCTAAGGTCTTCAATCTCCACATCGCCCACCGGCTTCGGGGTCACCGACTCGATAAAGTCCATCCCCGTCTCAACCACCGCCGGCATGATCCCGTGCATCGTCCCGTCAATGTGCACACCGACCTTCTTGCCCGCGTCGTGCAGGATCGCTATGGACTCGCGGTAAAAGTCCGCCTGATAGCGCTCGAACAGCCGCGTCACAATCTCTCCGGTCAGGTTGTCGCCATACTCCACCAGCGGGCACCCGGCCTGGGCGATGATCGGGAAGACCGGCATCGTGGACTTTGCGAAAGCCGCCAGCGTCTTCTCCATCTCCTCTTTCGCATCCGCCAACAGGTACACCAGGTTCGTCGCCCCGGTCCATTCGGCCAGCATCGCCGACACCGGCGACCGGGGCGGCAAGACCGGCGTCAACCCGCGCTCGCCGACCTTTTCGTTGTAGCTTTCCCACACGCCCGGCACGGCCTCGAACCGTCGGCTCTCCGCGATGTACCGCAAGACTCTCACGTCCTCCGGCGTCCGGCAGGGCCACTGGACCCAGGCGGTCGAGAACGTGGTAGGTAGGTACTGCTGCACGCCCGTCATCTCGCCCACAGGCGTCTTCCAGGTGATCCAGGTGCGGTCGCCATCCGCGCACGAGCTGACTTCGACCCCATCGCTAGCCATGCTGAAAGGCGCCGGCCCATACAAGTAGTAGCCGACCTTGTGGTCGGTGTGCATCTGGATGAATCCCTCCTCGCCCTCATATTGGGGCGGGAGGTCGCCGATTTGCCTATGCGCGCTGTACCAGTAACTAAGGTCTGCATACCACGGCATAGCATCGGGCTTCTGACCGGCGAACACGGCGAGCAGGCGTTGGCGGAAGGTCATGGTGGCTCCGTAGAAGTCGATTTGTGTTCAGTAGAGGTAATTGCAAGAGTCGCTGCGTCGTCTGTAGGAGCGGTCTCCAGACCGCGATTGCCGTTAATACGCCGCGATAGCGACACGTTTTCGTCTCTATAGACGCTATTTTAGCACACTATGGGGTCCGGTCGCATTGCCGGGCACAGCCCGGCGCGGAGAGTGCTCCTACAGACTTTTGCAATTGCCTCAATACGCACAGGATTGCGGGAAAACTGAGCGATTCAGACCACGAAGACACCAGGACACGAAACGGCAATACAAGTTTCGACCGAACTGCTTAAGCCGTTTCGTGCTCTTGTGTCTTAGTGGTCAATCCTCCCCCTGGTTCTGGCTACGCCGGACAGGAGGATAGTCAGACGTGAGGGTTGACGCGCCTCAGCTCCTCCGTCGCCCCTTCCACGATCATCTCGAAAGCCTCCGGCGCCAGCTTCGCCCAGAAGCGCGTACTCGCCTCATGGCCGCCCCGTTTCAGGGCATCGGCGAATGGAATATAACCGACATACTGCGACGTGCAGTGGGCGATGTACGTGTGCGCGAACGGTGAGGCCATCTTGATCGCCAGCCCCAGTTCGGCGAACGGTTCCCCCGGCAGACCCACGATTGCCGCGTCGCCGATGCGCAATACCTGCACCTCGTAGTCGAGGTTCGGCCCGCGCTGGAGCATCAGGTGCACACTTTGGATGCTCGCGGCAACCATCCAATTCGGATCGACGCCGCTTCGCGCCTCGTCAACCCATTGCGGCGTCGGGCTCGCCGCCAGGACCCCCTGCGCCCAGGCCAACTCCTCCGGGGGCACCGCGCGGATCGGGATCGGCAGCCGCGTTACCGACCAGCCCAATTCGGCCTCAGCGGTGAACTGCAGCGTCTCGATGACCTTCGCCGCGCCCTCCGCCAATACCCGGCCCATTCGCCGGTGGTCCTCGACGTAATCGGGGTCGAACGGCGGCCAGGGGTTGATGTTCCCGCAGGCGCCGTTGATGACCACAGGCACGCACTCGCCGCCGTGCATCGCCGCAAGCTCGGCCGAAAGCGCCCCCGGCCAGTCTGCCGAGATGATCGGTTTCGGGAAGACGTGCACCGGGTGGCAGGTGTAGCTGGCGATGACCGAGGCCATGCGCGCATCATCGCGCCGCAGGCAGATGACGCCCAGTTCGGGGTCGATAGGCCCCTCGATATACCGAATCCACGTCGGCCCCAGCGGCTCTTGCCACTTCGGCCCCGGCATACCGACCGTGCCGTCGCGCATCACGGCGCGGCGGTTGAAAGCCATGCGCCCCTCGATCCCGCTGCCCACGCCGATCTGCGCCGGCTCCAGCCGCTCGACCGCGAGGCCGATTGCCTCGACCGCCCGCTCGGCAGCCCACTGGCTATACCGCGCCTCGCCGCCGCCGACCCACTCGAACTCCGGCGGCAGCGGCGGGAAGTCCTCGTCGAGCATGATGGTCCCAATCGACGGGGCCGAATGCGTCTGCGTCGCGTGGACCATCACCGCATCCGGCTCAAGTCCAAAACGCTGTCCGGCGGCCTCCCGGATGAAAGCAGTGTAGCGCCCGGTGACAATCGTCACATCGAGCGCTACGATGCACATCCTGCGCCCGTTGGATTCCAGAACCAGGGCCCTGGCATACAGCGGATCGCCCAGCAACTTCGCCGGCCGGTGCCCGCTGATGTCCCCGGACAGATGCACCCCCGCCGGGGGCGAGATGTCCACTTGCGCGACGCCGGCTTGCAGGCAACCGGGCGCGTTGGTCGTCTGAGCTTCGGCCATGGTATGCGTCCTTCCCGCGTGTTCCCCCGGACAGCTCCGCGCACCATTCGGTTGCCGCCATTGTGGCGATCTACTATGATGCGGACAGAGGTGAGCGACATGGGCGCGCGAACAAGCGCCATAGGAGCCATCGGCTCTGCCGCCAGGCGCCGGCAAGAGCCATCCGCTGAGCACGTCGGCGAGACCTACGCGGTAGTGGTCATTCGCGAGGAGGACGGGCGCTACTCCGCCTTCTGTCCTGCCCTCGACGGCGCAGGCAGCTTCGGCGAGACGATCCCGGAGGCCCTCCGCATGGCCGAGGAGGACATCTCGCTCTACATCGAGACGAGACGCGAACTCGGCTGGCCCGTTCCTGCCGATAGCTCCAGCATCAGCTTCGATATGGGTGAGGCGCAAGAGGCGCACATCTACAAGATGCGAGTTCCCCTCCCGGAGGCCCCCTCAGGTGCCTAACATTACTGCGCCGCTTTGGCAACCGGCGGGCGAACGGCATTGAACCACAGAGACCAAAGAGGGCACAGAGAACGACTGGAAAACGGCCCGCCTACCCCATGATAGACGCTCAAGGACGGTGTCGTTCACTGTGTCCCCTGTGTCTCTGTGGTCAATCGCCGTCCATTTCTGCCTCGAAAATCCCCGCTGCCGGGCGAACGGCGACCTCACCCCCAACCCCTCTCCGCAAGCGGAGAG
>CAYWBK010000406.1:0-5983 GCA_964455745.1 uncultured Armatimonadia bacterium | reverse complement strand
ACGTGGCCGCCGTGGGCGGCCGAGGGGGTGAGGTCGCCGTTCGCCCGGCAAACGGGATTTTCGAGGCAGCGGGGCGATCAGAGTCGACATGCCGCTCACCCTCCTGGTAGGAGCGATGGCTTCTGAGCACTCAAACAACACAACGGCTCAACGTCCTCGAAATCATCGTCGATCAGCACCAGGCGGCCTGTCTGGGGTGTGAGGGGCACCCGCAAGCCCTGACGCCGAACCTCGACCGGCTGGCGAGGCAGGGGGTGCGCTTCACTTCTGCTTACACACAGAACCCCATCTGCACGCCGAGCCGGGTGAGCGTCCTCAGCGGCCAGTATTGCCACAACCACGGCTACTATGGCCTCTCGGGCCCGCGCCCGGAGGCGCTGCCCAGCTTTTTCTCCCACTTCCGCGCCTACGGCTACCGCACGGCGGGCATCGGGCAACTGCACACCCCCAATGACCCGCGCAACTGGCTCGAGGATCATCTGGACCTCTTCGCCGACAGCTTCGAGTCGGCCACCGGCGAGTACATGGCCAGCCCTTACTACGACCAGATCCGGGCGCGCGGGCTGCTGGAGCAGGAGGATTTCCACCTCGGTTATGACCTGCATCCTGAGTTGTGCATGGAGGGGATGCCCTCGAAGCTGCCTTTCGAGTTGTCCCAGGAAGGGCACGCTGTGCAGACGGCGACAGGCTTCCTGGACGAGTGCGCGGGGCGGCCCTTCTGCGTGCAGGTCTCCCTGGAGCGCCCCCACGAGGTTTTCTACCCCACGCAATGCTTCTGGGACATGTACCCCGAGGACCTCGATCTGCCGCCCACCATCAACCAGGACCCGTCCGGTCGGCCGCCACACTTCCAGGAGGCTTTCGCGGCTTTCCACAACTGGACGGGGGCGCTCGAGCCGCACGGTTTCGAGGCGGCTGCGCGACGGCTATGGCGGGGGTATCTGGCCTGCATCACCCAGACGGACCACGCCGTCGGATTGCTGCTGGACTATCTCGACCGCGCCGGCCTCGCAGACAACACCGTGGTCGTCTACCACGCCGACCACGGCGGCTACAGCGGCGCCCACGGCATCCAGGAGAAGGCGCCGGGGATCTGCTCGGAGGCCGTGTGCCGCATCCCGTTCCTATGGCGGGTGCCGGGCCTCACGGCGGCCGGGCGGGTGTGCTCGCACCTGACCGAGAACGTGGACCTCGCCCCGACGATCACGAGCCTGTGCGGACTGCCGGCGATGGAGACGACCGACGGCCACGACCTAACCGGGTTGCTCGGCGGCGGCGAGGAGCCCGTGCGTGAGGTGGCGGTCACCGAGCACCCCTGGAGCAAGGCCTTGCGCTGGGGGCCCTGGCGCTTCGTACACTACCAGCCGGAGATGTTCGAGGGACAAGACGTCGGGGAGTTGTACAACCTGGAGACTGACCCTGACGAGACGCGCAACCTCTATCACGACCCGGCGCACCAGGACATCGTCCACCAGTGCCGCCGCCTGCTGCTGGAATGGCTCCTCCGCACCACGAGAGTGCGCTCGGTATGGCCTGCCGATGATTGGCAGGCGGAGCGGATGAGCTACTTCACCGCCGGCGACGGCAAGGAGAGCAACGCCGCCGGGCCGGCGCTGCGACTGGCCCGAGGGCAGGTCCACTACCTGTGAGCGTGGGAGCCATACAGAGCGACGCGCAGCCGGCCTCCCGCGGCTACCGTCCGAACGCGACCACCTGGGATGTGCCTGGTTCCAGCTTGACTTCGATTCTCCCCGCGGGCAGGAAGCCGCAGGCGGGCGAGGTCGCCACCCAGGTGCTGATCGGCTGATCGGTCGGGTTATGGACCTCGACGCCGGCGCGGTCCGGCGACCAGTCCACGAGGTTGAGAAACACGCGCTGGTCGCCGCAGGTCACCGGATGGCCCACGAACAGGCTCTTCGCGCCGTCGCGCAGGTCGGTGACGGTGTAGCCGCGGCCCTCGAAGACGCCGATATTGCGCGGCTGGCCTTTGCCGTCGGCGATGACGGCGGTCCAGCGCTCGTTTAGCCCCTCAACCACGATGGGCAGCGAGCCGGGGAGAGCCGCCTGGCCCAGCTTCACCACCGCCGCGCCGTCCGAGCTCTGCAGGCGCAACTCGTAGACCGTGCCGAGCAGCTTGCCCTGGCTGACCGTCACACTGTAGCCGGGCTTGCCGGCGAGGCCATACATCAGGCGGATGCGCTCGGGCGTTTGGTTGAGGTCGCCGGCCTGCGAAGTGAAGCAGGAGAACAGGAAGCGGTAGTCCCAGGCGTCGCCGGCCTTGATCTTCCCGCCGGGAACGGGAGCGCCGCAGGTGACGCCGAAGATGTCCGGCGCGCCCCACAGGCTGTAGTTCACCGGGGTCAAGGGAAAGAGCGCGGGCGCGCCCAGACGGCGCGGGAAGGTGGCGAGGTAGTCGCCGGCCTTCGCCACGTCCTGTTTCATGAAGGGCCTGGCCCCCTCGGGGGTGAAGCGGACCTCGCGGCTGCCGTCGGCGCCGGTGCACGCGAAATACTGCAACTCGCCGCCCTTGCTGCCGTTGTCACTGAGCCGATAGAGGACCACGCCTTCGTCGCCCGCCCCACCAACCACGCTGGTGTCGGCCAATGCCTTGGCCCGGCCCTCCACCAGCATGTATCCCGGCGCATCGTCGGCGACGCGATAGTGGTACTGCGTGACCTCATCGGCCAGGTACCGGCGTGGCGTCAAGATCGGCGTGGGCTTGCAGTCGCCCCAGGCATCGGCGGACTGGAACTTGCCCTCGCCGACCAGCCGAGTGATCGTGCAGTCGCGCGAAGCGAAGAGCGTCCGCTTGGTGCAGGCCATGTACGAGATGTCGTCCTCCCTGGCGACATCCGTGCCCTTCGCCGGCTGCAGCGTCGCCTCGCACCAGGAGCCGAAACCGGCGGCGGTGCCGTCCCAGCCCGGCGGGAAGAGATCGTAGATGTCGATCAGCGGCGCGGTCGAGTACTGCCCCGGCCACGGCTGATAGCCCCAGCTCCCCTCCCCCAGCGAGTTCTGCCGGTCGGCGCACATGAAGAAGACGTGCTCCATGGTGTGGGTCTTGAGGTGCGAGGAGATCAACTCGCCGCCTTTGGCATCCCTTGCGCGCACGGTGAACATCTGCTGCTTGCCGTGGTGGCCGGTCTGATCGACGGAGAAGGCGGGGGTGCCGGGCCGGAAGTCCCGATACAGGCGCGTGCCGTCCATGACGCGCACCTCGCTCAGCGCCGCGTCACCCTGAAGGCTCAGCCGGAACATCCACTTATCCGTCCCCGGCGCAGTCGCGCGCCAGGAATTCATGTTCAACTCCTGCCAGTCCAGCAGCCGTGGACCGGAGGACAGGTACGTCGGCTTCGGATTCCAGAAATAGCTCTCCCCCGCCTTGCCGCCATCGAGCAGGTCGGCGGCCTGTTTGAGCGAGTCGGCCCACAGTCGCGTTTGAAAGCCCGACTTCGCCTTCGCCACTCCCTCGGGCGTGGACACGAAATGGACCGCCAGAGGGATCGGGTAGTAGGCATTCTCCTCCAACAGCAGGTAGTCGGCGTAAGAATCGTCGGTCAGCTTGTCGTCCTGGTAGGTGTAGACCGCCATACACGAGTAGTGGCGCAAGTGCAGGACGGGATTGGCCTTGGTGGTCAGCGAATGGATGACCACATGCCGCCAGCCGGAGACCTTCGCATACAGGACGTAGGTGTCGATCACCTGCCCTTTGTCATTGAAGCATTTGTGGTACCACTCGTCATTGGGCCAGGTGAAGTTGCCGAAGAGCAGGTAGGCGTTGCCCTGCGGGTCCTTATAGCGCAGGCCGGGGAAGGCGAGGAACCGCTCGCCGCCGGCGGCGGCGCAGGCGTCACTGAGCTGCTTCCATTTCGCGCCATCCATCCGGGCGATGTCCTCGGCGAAGATCGCGACCTGGTAGCCTGCGGCTTTCGCAGCCTCCAGCATGGCGGCCGGCGAGCCGCTGCCCCCGCTCAGGTTCGACTGCATCCCGACAAGCACCAGGTAATCCTGGTGGTTCGGCGTCGCGAACTTGGTCTGCGACCAATCCAGGGGGACCGGGCGGCGGTATTCGGGCCGGTAGTCCACCGTCGCTTTGGGGGCGACGTAGCCGCCGAATCCTGCCTGCGCGGAAGGCTCGGCCAACCATTTGACGGTGTTGAGGAAGAGCGGCTTCATGTCGCTCTTGAGGCCTTTGGCGACGCCATCCCAGACCATCGAGTTCCAGGCGGGATGGTCGCAGCCTTGCTCGATGAAGGAGGGGTAGATCGGCAGCAAGCCCACACGGCCCCGGCCGACCTGCCGCACGGCAAATAGCGGCGGCGCGGACTTGTAGGTCAGGGGCGGGTCGGTGACCAGATCGCCGCCCTTGGGCCGCACCGAGCGCGCAGCCTCGCGCCCCCGCAGAAGCACCTGCCAGTTGTTGTCGGCGGCGAAGGCCACTGTGGTGAGGATCCCGTCGGCCCGCCACGCGCAGGCCGGATACCACGTGCCCTTCACGCCCTGCGTGATCGGGTGAACGGCCACGTTGTCAGTCCAGCAGAAGGGGTAGCGCTGAAACCACGCGTCGGACCGGAGAACGGTCTCCGGGTCCACCACCTGCTCGTCGAGGCACTTAGCGCCCCACGGCTGCAGGAACTGGTTGATGGTCGGCATCACGTTGTTCCAGCCGCTGGGGATGGCTGTGAAGAACAGCCCGCCGCCGTTGTCCACGTATTCGTGCAGCACGTCGGCAACGCGCTGGAAGTTCTTGGGGTAGCCGTCCTTGTCGGCCTCGGGCAGGTCCATGAGGATGACGGCACTGAACTTCGCGAGCTGGTCGGAGTTGACGTAGATGCCCGCCCCCGGGCTGTAGATCTGCTTGACGCAGACCTCGTAGCCAGCGGCTTGTAGATGCGGAATGATGCGGAAGGCCTTCGCGGGGTCGCCGAAGTCCGCGCCGCAAGTGGCAAGCATCACCGCAGGCTTGGCGCTCGGCGGCGGGGGCTCGATGGTGATGGCGCCCAGGCCGAAACTCGTGCCGCCCGTCGGGGGCAGTGCGAACAGGCGGAAGTCCTGGACCTTCCCCAGGTCCATGCGGACGGGGGTTGCCCAATTCCAATCGTTTTCGCCGAAGTCCTCGGAGATGTCGAAGGTGAGCTGCTTCCAGTTGGTGTCATTCAGGGGCAGGTTGTACCCGCGGTGCCCGGCGCCGCCGAACAGGTACAAGTACAGGACATCCTTGCTGCCATTGCCCTTGATCCAGACCTTCAGCAAAGCGCCGGGCGGCAGGGCGAGAGACTGGGGCGAGCGGAAGTTGGCGTAAGCGCCGGCGGAGTAGCCGACCTCGGTCCAGGCCTGCCCGCCCGGCCCGCCATCCGGCTTTTCGGTCATCGCCAGCTTCGGCTGGCCGGGGTAAGACCACACGACCGGCGGAGTGAAAGTAGCGATGGGCGCGGTATAAGCGGTGGCCGACGCCAACAGAAGTGCGAGGGGCAGAGCGTATCTGGTCATCTTCGTCACTCCGATTAGGCCCAATACGATTCACTTAAGCTGTGGGGTGTCTTCACCTGCGAAGTAATCCACATGTCGCTTTGCGGCGCTCTGAAACGATGGAAATGTACCGGGACGAGTTGTCGTTCCCCCCTCTTCGCTTGCGGCTATGCTTTACCCACATCTTGGCATTCTGAGGCATGATGGCCTGATCTATGCCGTTGTCGTCAGACCCCGAAGGGGTCGTCGGAGTTTAGCCGGGGGCGCAAGCCCCCGGATTCCGTCAGGGACATACCAACGAGCCCCGAAGGGGCGATACAGAACCGGCGGCATCGCGCCATTTGTGCCGCCCCCTTCGGGGGCTGTTTCTATCGAATATGAGGTGGCTTTCCAGGCTCTTACGAGCCTGGCTAAAGTCTTTCGGCCCTCCGGGCCTTTAAGGCAACAGTTATGCCCCATGAGGTGATTGCAAAAGTCGCTGCGTCGTCTGTAGGAGCGGTCTCCAGACCGCGAT
>CAYWBK010000405.1:0-6028 GCA_964455745.1 uncultured Armatimonadia bacterium | reverse complement strand
CCTTGGCTTGCTGCGCAAAGACGATGCTCCTGTCGGTGGATGGCGGCGGCTCGGCTTTCCACATCGCCGCCTTCTCCCATGCCTTACCGACGAAGGGGATTGACGCCGGTCGGTGGAACAGCCCCCGTGCGCAAACTGGGCGTTGTGGGATGCCATCGCGTTTCATGCCGTCTCTGCTACTCACCACCAGGAGGCTTCTCTCATGCCCCTCGAACTCGTCGCCGTCGCGCCCCGAACCCCGGTCGTCCGGGAGTACGAACTGGGCGATCTGCAGCCCGGCGAAGTACGCATCCGCACGCAGTTCGCCACCCCGAAACACGGGACCGAGCTTGCCCTCTATCGCAACATCTCGCCCTTCAACCTGGGGGAATGGGATGAAGCGCTCGGCCTGTTCATCCCGCGTGAGAAGCCCGAGGAGCCGCTCTGGTTTCCGATGCCGCTGGGGAATATCGCGGTCGGCGAGGTTATCGAGATCGGCAGTGCCGTGACCGACCTCGCGGTGGGTGACCGGGTGTACGGCCACCTGCCGATCCGCGAGGTCCTCCAGGTGCCATCCGACGCGGTGAAGCGCGCGCCCGAGGGGATGTCGGCGGAGGCGATCTGCTACTGGGACCCGGCGGAGTTCGCGCTCGGCGCGGTGCGCGATGCGCAGGTGCGCCTCGGGGAGCGCGTGGCGGTTTTCGGCATGGGGGCCATCGGCCTCATGGCCGCCCAGATGGCGCGGCTTTCCGGCGCGGAGTGGGTGGCGGTCGTCGACCCGATTCCGATGCGCCGCGAGGCGGCGTTACGCCACGGGGCCGACATTGCCTACGATCCCACCGCTATAGACGTTGCATTGTCTATTAAGACAACTCTCGACCGCCCCGGCGTGGATGTCGCCATCGAGGCCAGCGGCAACTATCGCGCCCTGCACGAGGCGATCCGCTGCACCCACCTCGGCGGCCGCGTAGTGCCCCTGGCCTTCTACACCGGCGAAGCGAAGGGCCTGTTCCTCGGCGCGGAGTGGCACATGAATCGCATCACGATGGTCTCCAGCCGTTCGATCAGCGACCCGAACCGCGATCATCCGATGTGGGACAGCCCGCGCATCACCGAGTACGCGTTCAGACTTCTGCAGCAGGGCAAGCTCCGCGCCGACGATCTGGTAACGCCGATTGTCTCCATCAAAGAAGCCGCCAACGCCTACCGCGACATCGACGAACACCCGGACAAGAGCATCAAGATGGGGGTGCGGTTTAGTTAGGAGGAACGGCCGCTCGGACGCGGGAGCGACCGCTGCTGGCGCTATCTGCACTCTTCGCGTGCCGGTCTCTGATCAAGCTGCACGCCATTGCGAAGGAGGATGTCTCGTCGGTCATGGAGCCCTGAGTGTGCTGGCGAGCGAGAAGCGCCTCCGCCCGGAAGGAGCTGCCCGGGAGCGGGTAAGCCACGCGATCCCGTAGCAACGCACTGCCACCTTGCGGACCGAGTTTGGGCATAGCGGGGCCGCCACAGCACGGGGCATCGATGTGCTGTCAGGCTATGTATAGAGATTTATACTTATTCCTATACTTATATGGACCATCTGCTTGACAGTGGTGTTCGGCAGTGGTATATTGGGTATACTTGGAACAATGGATGCGGCAGGAGTGCGTGCGCTATACGACTGTGAAGCAATGCACTGCGGACAGTACGGCTAGCGGGGGGTTGACAGACCGGTGATCCTTGGCATATACTTTTATTTCTTTCGTTTACACGCGTACGCTGAATCCCAATTCGGCGTGCGTTGTTGTTGCATGCACATTTGGATAGCACAGCGTCAATCTTAGGAGGGACACGCATGTGGCTGATCATACAGGGAGAGAGCAAGGCATGAACAGCCCGAAGGTGCTCGTGGATATGAAACGTCTCGCCCGGAATCCCGACGAACAAGCAGCACGCAAGGCAGCGGCGAAGGCAATTGAGGCCGCGCAGCGGCAACAGGAATCGGCTTTCCACGCGTTCGTAACAGGGCAGTTTCGTCCGCCCAGAGCACCCAAACGGAAGTAGGCCGCAGGGGCGAGATGGCAGTACCTCCCGGAGGCGCATCGCGATGGCGGTGCGCCTTTTCTCTCGGACACACTTGATGTTGGGCCAAGGCTACCTGTTGGGGGACCGCGACGCCATGAACCTGGACAAGCCATATTGCGGCGATGGCCCTATTGGTAAGTATCTTCGCGAGCTCGATATCGCGAGCCGAACTGATGCAAGACGCCCTGGGCTTGTGGCCCGCCTGTGGTGCTACCTGCAGGCGATGAAGTGTCGCACCATGCTTGAGGAAAAAAACGTCCTCGACGAGGAGTACTTCCGCGAGTTCCTCGCCTTCTACGCGACGACGTTCGTCGAGCATCCGCCGACGGCCACTCGTCTGCACTTTTTCGCAACAGAGGGCGACTTGGTGGTCGAGCGCCTGCGCACGGACTCCGGTCCCCTGTCGCGGGAACAGGAAGTCGAGCTTGGATATCTTGGCTATATGGTGATTCGACCAACGTCTCCCCCAACGGTGGGGGAGACGCTCTTGCGTGTACCAAGTCAGCTTGACGGCTTGGACTGCTTCAGCCACTGCGCCACGATGTTCGGCCAGACGGTTAACGGGAAGCGGCTGCACGTCGGGTCTGTGCCATTCATCGGGCGCAACGAGACCGGAGTCTGCGCGCAAGCCGCGATATGGGGGGCGTGTAAGTACCTGCACAAGTACCGATACTACCCGAAGGTCTCGTTGCCAGAGATCACGGCCATGGCGGGACAACTGGTCGCGGAGACACGCTTCACCAGGCCCGCCGGGGGGCTAACGCACGGCGCGATTTACTCCGTTCTGCGCGAACTCGGGTTCCAGATCCACGTCGCGGACGTTCAGGCAGGCGACGCAGAGGCTGACAGTGCCCTTGAGGAAGCCTACACTGCTGTCGAGAGCGGGCTGCCTGCGTTCCTCTTGCTGAAGAACGGCAAGGCCGACTCCCTCGGAGAGGCACATGCCGTCTGGGTCGCTGGCCACAACCTCGCGTGGGACCTGCCCAAGAGTCAGCAAGTCTACGACACACTCAGTTACGCGCGTCGGACGATCCGGTACCTGTCTGCGAGCCGGTGGGTGCCGGCCCTGCTGGTTCACGACGACGTGGAGGGGCCGTACGTCCCCACGACGCTCGCGAGTGGCAAGAGCTCCGCACTCCAGTTCCCCTGCTACCACCCCTACGCCGCCGGCAAACCCCCACGCGAGCACTCACCCGGCTATATACCCAACATCGCAGTTACACAGGTCGTCGTGCCTCTGCCGGAAGAAGTATTTGTGAAGCCTCCTGAAGCCAAAAGAATGGCGCTCTTCGCCATTCTGGGGGGCCATCTGCTTGGTCTGCGCGAGGACCTGGAGTGCTCGGACGCCGTCGATTGGGATACTGACACGACTTTGGCGTTCATCCAGGCCATCGACGACCCTGCACGCCCGCTCGCGTTCCGGACCTACCTCTGCATGTCCGCCCGTTTCCAGGAGTACGCAGTCAGTTCGCACCCGATGTGCGCTGACATCAAGCGCATCTATGCGCAGAAACTGCGCATGCCGGAGTATGTCTGGGTGACTGAGATCAGTGACGTGAATGCCATGATCTCCAAGGAAGGTCACGAGCGCCGTGTGATCGGCGAGATGCTCATTGACTCAACCGACGCCGCCGCACGCCAGACCAACAAAGCCTTTCGGTATCTTGCGCTGCACGTACCGGGGCTACTCGTCTGGCGTCAGGGAGTGATGGAAGATGAGCCCCCCGCCGCTTCAGGCGACGAAGTTCAGTACATCTATACCCCCATACACGAGGACAATCCGTACGGCCCATACGATCACAACAGCGACGCGGATGATCCCCCGAGGTCGCATCGAGCTCTTGGCCCCATGCGGTTCCGCCAACGCTCGCCCGTCTCGTCTTGATGGCTCTCCGACGACGCGGCAACGTTACAGACCTTGCACTGGCGCTTCGATGAGGGTCTCCCCCCACCTGCGCACGACTGACCTGCCTCCATCGATGGCTGGGTTGGTCATACTCTCTCTCCATTCGGCATGCAAGGGCGGCACCCTTGATCCCGAGAAGGGGCCGGCTACTATGGCGCACGTGCCCGACGCTCCCCTCACCGCCGGTTCCGCCACGGTGGACATCACCCCGCCTCTGACCATCCCCGAACTGGGCTTCTTCAATGCTCGGCACACGTTCTTCCGGGGGGTGCACGACCCGCTGCACG
Source organism: uncultured Armatimonadia bacterium (assembly GCA_964455745.1). Taxonomy (GTDB): domain Bacteria; phylum Armatimonadota; class Zipacnadia; order Zipacnadales; family CAYWBK01; genus CAYWBK01. Next base: position 1,786 of record CAYWBK010000405.1, on the reverse strand, counting down.
CGAGGGCCGTCGTGGTCGATGACGGTGACGACCGCGTGGCGCTCGTGATGGTCGATGCCATTGGCGTCACCCGCAGGGCCTTCGGCGAAGGGCGCGACTTCATCGCCGAGGCGCGCGAGCGAGCAGCCCGCATGACCGGCATCTCCCCGGACCACATCATGATTGCGGCGACACACGCGCACTCGACCCCCGAAACCCTCGGCGCCCGCCCGTTGACCAGCCATCCCGGCGCTGCCGAGTGGTTGGAGGTCTTCGCAGACAAACTTGCGTCCGCCGTCGCGCTGGCCGACCGAGCGCGCGAGCCGGCGCGCATCAAGCAGGCGGCCGGGCGCGCCGATGGCGTTGGCTGGTGCCGCCGGATTATCGGCAAGGATGGCCGCATCCACTCGTATGGCGAGCGCCCGCCGGATGATGAGATCGCCGACTGGGGCACGAACGACCCGCTGGTGACCGTGCTCTGCCTGGAGACGCTGGACGGCCGCCCCAAGACGGCGCTCGTCCATTTCACCTGCCACCCCGTAACTGTGCAGGTCAACGAGTTGGTGTCCGCCGACTACCCCGGAGCCGCGATCGCGCATGTGGAACGGGCCGGGATTGGCTGCGAGCACTGCATGTTCGTTCAGGGAGCCTGCGGGAACATCAACCCGGTGCGCAATACCAGCGGCTTCGGCGATGTGGCGCTCTACGGGCAGATTCTCGGCGCAGAGGCCGTGAAGCTTCTCGGCCTGGCAGCGGCCTCGGACTACCCCGCCGCGAGCAGCCGCGTTGCGGCGGCCACAGCGCACGTGCAGATCGCCTCGCGCGAACTGCCCGATCTGGCCGAACTGGAGCGCGAGAGGGCCGCACGCGAACAGGAGGCGGCCAAGAATGATACGCAGCGGGCCGCGGCGCAGAACGCGGTCCAGGTGCTGGAGGAGCACATCGCCCGTGCGGAACTGGGCGCGGGGCCGTTCGAGGCCGAGGTACAGGTCCTGCGGATCGGCGGAATGGCCTTTGTGGGCATCTCGGTCGAACCGTTTGTCGAGGTCGGTCTGGCCATTCGCGGCATAAGCGACACCCTCACCTGCGTGTGCGTCGGCTATGCGAATGACTACCTGGGCTACGTTGGCCCGCCCGAGGCCTGGGACCAGGGCGGCTACGAGTTCAGCCTGGGGATGTGGGCGATCCTGGGGCGGGAAGCGTTCGGGAGGATACTCGGGGCGGCGAAGGAAGTGGTGGTAAAAATGGGAGGGTAAGGCGATGTCAACGGCAAGCGCTGGGCCGAGAAGCACAAGCGCCGGCTCAAAGATGGTGGCCCAGCCAGCCTTCCACGCGCCTTGCAGCGGACGAAGCCCAAAACCGAGGAGTAGCGCGAAGCCGTTCGGCGTGAGATCGGCTACTTCACGCGCAACCAGGAGCGTATGCAGTACGGCAGGTTCCGCGCCCAGGGCTTGATGATCGGCAGTGGCCCGGTGGAAGCGGGCTGCAAGGTTGTCGTGGGGGAGCGGCCAAAGTGCTCGGGAATGCGCTGGAGCGGCCAAGGCGCGGATAACATCCTGGCGATCCGCACACGAGCGCTCAATCGTCAGTGGGACATCCTCGAAAGAGCCGCCAAAGCGGCATGAACTGTTCAAATTACCCACAAAATCGAGTCACACCCGCTTGGCTAGGGTGCGTCTTCCAATTGTAGGTAGTATGACTACGCCGGTTGCGCGGCCTTGCTTGGCAATGAGATGGCCTGCGCAGAGATGAACGGCGATTGACCACAGAGACACAGAGGACACAGAGAACGGCAACGTCCCTTAAC
>CAYWBK010000404.1:0-6032 GCA_964455745.1 uncultured Armatimonadia bacterium | reverse complement strand
CCTCAAGATGGCCTCTTGAGGACCTCTACCTACAATCAAGATTCGGACCCACACATATTGAGGAAGAGCCGCGAACAGGCAGGAATCGCACCGCACGGGCGGAAGATTCCTCTACCAACGCACGAGCCAGAGGAGATCACCTATGACCAACAAAGAGCGCGTCTATGCCTCCTTTAATCACCAGCAACCTGACAAGACGCCTTACGTGATCGGCTTCACCCAGAAAGCCGCAGCAGCCTTCAGCGCCCGGTACGGCGACGGAGCCTTCGGTCTCATCGACAACGCCGTCCACGGGGTGGCCGCGAGGCCCGGCCCGAAGGACACCTGGCTCGACGAGAACACCTGGCGTGATGAATTCGGGGTGGAGTGGGACCGGAGCATCGACCGCGACATCGGCAATGTTTGCAATCTCGTCATCCCCGAGCGCAACCTCGACAAGCTTGAGATGCCCGACCCTGAAGACCCCGATAAGTTCGAGGGCATGATCGACCAGTGCGCCGCCGGCGGGGACAACTTCGTCCAGTTCGGCATCGGATTTTCGCTCTTCGAGCGCGCCTGGACGATGCGCGGCATGGCGAACCTGATGATGGACATGATCGAGGCTCCCTCGTTCGTGGACGAGTTGCTCGACGCGATCTGCGACTACAACGTGGCCCTGGTGAAGCAGGCGGTGCACTTCGACATCGACGCGGTGCACTTCGGGGATGACTGGGGCTCCCAACGCGGGCTTCTCATGGGCCCGAAGCTTTGGGAACGGTTCCTGCTGCCGCGCCTCGCCCGCCAATACGGGGCGGCGAAAGAGGCGGGCAAATTCGTGACCATCCACTCGTGCGGGATGGTGCAGGAAGTCTTCCCGCAGCTCATCGAGATCGGCCTCGACTGCTTCAACCCCTTCCAGCCCGAGGTTATGGATGTGTACGAGATGAAGCGCCTGCACGGCGACCGCCTAAGCTTCTGGGGCGGGATCAGCACGCAGAAACTTCTGCCATACGGCGAGCCGGAGGAGGTCCGCGCCGAGGCAAAGCGGATGATGGCCGAGGTCGGAAGGGATGGGGGTTACATCCTTTCCCCGGCACACGCCATTCCCGGAGATGCCAAACCCGAGAACATCATGGTATTGATCGAAACGGTAAACATGCAGTAGAATATTGGTAAGAAATCAGTAATATATGAGTGAATGGGGCATTCCGGAAGGTAGGTGATGAGCGAGGGCTCGCGACGAAGTCCACACGGGACGAGGCCCAGCCCAGTCGCGGCATGACGGTCTTGGCGCAGGTACGAATCAACATCGCAAGGGAGGTCGGCGCAATGTCACGACGTGGTTTCACACTGATTGAATTGCTCGTCGTAATCGCGATCATCGCGATCCTGGCGGCAATTCTGTTTCCGGTCTTCGCGCGGGCACGCGAAAAGGCGCGTCAGGCCAGTTGTTCAAGCAACCTGAAACAGATCGCGCTGGCGACTTTGATGTACGCCCAGGACTTCGACGAGAAGTTCCCGCTGAGTGTCCCGGGGTGCGTGACGTGGTGGCCGACGGCCAACAGCCCACAACCGTATCAGTGGTGGATATTGACTTATCCGTACACCAAGAACGGGCAGATATATTCGTGCCCGTCCAGTAAGTGGGACACGATCAACGACGCAGGCTGCAGTAGCACAAGCGCCTGCGGGATGAGGAACCCCGGACAGACGGGCATCAGCTATGGGTACGAAATCGCGATGGGGTCCACATGCTGCGGCGGAGTCGGCGGCAAGATGGCTTCGCTTGTTGCGCCGTCGTCAAGCTTCCTGGCCGGCGATGCGGGTCGGACGAACGTGGGCGGCGGAGCAGCGGGCTCGGCCGGTTCTTCGACCGATGGTATCTGCATGCAGGTGGTTCTGGCGAATGGCCTGAACATCTGCGGCGGCGGCGGGTGCAAGAGCCCCACGACCTACGGCGGTTGGTTGGCCGCGCACAGCTCGGACACCGACTCGGTCGCGCGCCACAACGGTGGGGAGAACCTTGCCTTCGCCGACGGCCACGTGAAGTGGTTCAAGAATGAGAACATCAAAGCCTATAGTGCCGGTGGGTCGATCCGGTTCAGCGGCAACGAACTGTACACGCTGCCCTGACGCTCATTCATTGTCGGCGCTGACTTGCCGACCGTACCGCAATCCCCCTCCCCGAGGGCCGCACCCGGACAGCCACCCGGCTCCGAGTGCGTGCTCTCGGGGCGTGTGTTAATGACATGACCACTTCCCGTCTGCGACGGCTTGGTGAACTCGCCCGGCTCTTTGCCAAGCTGGGCGTCATCGGCTTCGGTGGCCCGGCGGCTCATATCGCCATGATGGAGGACGAGGTCGTCGAGCGCCGCAAATGGCTCACGCGCGACTACTTCCTCGACCTCATCGGCGCGACGAATCTCATCCCCGGCCCGAACTCCACCGAGATGGCCGCACATGTCGGCTTCGCGCGCGCCGGCTGGGCAGGCTTGCTGGTCGCAGGCCCTTGCTTCGTCCTCCCCGCGGTTCTCATCACCGCCGCACTGGCCTGGGCCTACGTCCATTACGGCGCTTTGCCACAGGTGGGGCCTTTACTATATGGCATTAAGCCGGCGGTCATCGCGGTCATCGCAGTAGCCGTATGGCGGCTCGGCTCGAAGGCCGCCAAGAGCGCGAAGCTCGTCATCATCGGCGCCGCGGTAACAGCAGCCTCGGTGGCAGGCCTCGATGCGATTGCGGCCCTCATCGCCGGCAGCCTCCTGGGGATGCTATGGCTACGGCTCTCCGCCGGAGGCCGCCGCGCGGATGGGGGTGCAGCGGCCGTGCCGGCGCTCCTCCTCGGCGCGGCGAGGAAGTCCTGCGCGCAGGCCGCCGGTGTCGCCGGCGCTGCCGGCGCCGCGGGCGTCGCCGCGGCCACAGGCGCGGTTCCCCTGTGGCAACTGGGCCTGTTCTTCCTGAAGGTCGGCGCGGTGCTGTACGGCGGCGGGTACGTCCTGGTGGCCTTCTTGCAGGGGGGAGTGGTGCACGACTACGGCTGGCTCACGCAGCAGCAGCTTCTCGACGCCATCGCGATCGGTCAGTTCACGCCCGGCCCGGTGCTGTCGACCGCCACGTTCATCGGCTACCTCATCGCAGGCGGCCCCGGCGCAGTGGTCGCAACCCTCGCGATCTTTCTGCCCTCATTCCTGTTCGTCGGCTTCCTCAATCCCCTGGTGCCCAAGCTGCGCAAGTCCCGCTGGATGGCGGCGTTCCTCGATGCCGTCAACATCAGCGCCATCGGCCTGATGCTGGCGGTAACGGCCAAGCTCGGCACCGAGACGCTGCGCACATGGCCGGCCTGCGTCATCGCCGTCCTCGCCGCCGCCGTCGGCATCCGCTGGAAGCTCAACGCAGCCTGGCTGGTCCTCGGCGGCGCAATCCTCGGTCTGGCCCTGTCGGGAACGCTGAACGCTTAACGCAAAACGCAGAATCAACGGCAAAAACGGCAGAAACGACAACACCAGGCTGCCCGTCCCGTCGTTTGCCGTCTTTGCCGTTCTTGCCGTTGATTCTGCGTTTTGCGTTCAGCGTTCCGCGTTGACGTTCCCTCCCCTCTCGCGGTAAGATACCCCCCACGACGCGGCCCCCCAATCACGGGCCGCGCAAGCGTATCCTGGCGGCCCGATGCGGCCGCAGTCGGAGGCAGTCTTATGGCCGAGAAGATCACCTTCATGAAGCGCACCCGCAAGTGCGGCGAACTGCGCGCAGACCACATCGCTCAGGAGATCGTCCTGAACGGGTGGGTCAATCGCCGGCGCGATCATGGCGGGCTGATCTTCATCGATCTGCGCGACCGCTACGGCCTCGTCCAATGCGTCTTCGACCCGCAGCACGCGCCCGAGGCCCATGCGCTCGCCGAGGGCCTCCGGGCCGAGTTCGTCATCTCGGTGCGCGGCACCGTCGCCATGCGCCCGGTCGGCACTGAGAACCCCGATCTGCCCACCGGCCAGATCGACGTGCGCGTCCACGAGGCCGAAATCCTCAACCCCGCCAAGACGCCGCCGTTCGGGATCGCCGAGTACGTCGACACCGACGAACTCATCCGCATGAAGTACCGCTATCTCGACTTGCGCCGCGAGAAGATGCAGCAAAACCTCGTCATCCGCGATAGGGCGGCCCAGGCCACGCGCCAGTTCATGAGCGCCGAGGGCTTCCTCGAGGTCGAGACTCCGATGATGTTCAAGCCGACGCCCGAGGGCGCGCGCGACTACCTCGTCCCCAGCCGCCTTACGCCTGGCAGTTTCTACGCCCTGCCGCAATCGCCGCAGCTCCTCAAGCAGCTTCTCATGGTCTCGGGGATCGACCGCTACTACCAGATCGCCCGCTGCATGAGAGACGAGGACCTCCGCGCCGACCGCCAGCCCGAGTTCACGCAGATCGACATCGAAATGAGCTTCGTCGAGCGCGACGATGTGCTCGATGTCTGCGAGCGCCTCTTCCAGCATATCTGGCGGGAGACCATCGGCTACGAGCTGCCGCCCTTCCCGCGCATGACCTACGCCGAGACCATCGCCAAATACGGGACCGACAAGCCCGACACCCGCTTCGGCCTGGAGTTCGTGGACATCAGCGACATCGCCGGGGAGGTCGAGTTCAAGGTCTTCCGGGGCACTGTGGACAGGGGCGGGCAGGTCAAGGGGATCAACGTGAAAGGCGCGGCGGCCTACTCGCGCGCGCAGCTCGACAAGCTCACCGAATTCGCCAAGGAGCACAAGGCCCAGGGCCTCGCCTGGATGCGCGTCCAGGAGACCGGCGTGGATTCGCCCATCGCCAAGTTCTTCACCCCCGCGCAGATCGACAAGATCCTCGCCGCCTTCAAGGCCGCGCCCGGCGACCTGCTGCTCTTCGTCGCGGATACGCCCGCAATCGTCGCCGAGAGCCTCGACTGGGTTCGCCGCGAGATGGCGCGGCAACTCGACCTCATCCCCGAGGGCGCATTCGCGCCGCTTTGGGTGGTGGACTTCCCGCTGTTCGCCTGGAACGAGGACGAGAAGCGCTGGGACGCCGAGCACCACCCGTTCTGCATGTTGCACCCGGACGACTGGGAGCTTCTCGACACCGACCCCGGCAAAGTGCGCGCGGCGTCCTACGACGTGGTCATCAACGGCTACGAGCTTTGCTCCGGCAGCATCAGAATTCACCGCCGCGACATCCAGGAGAAGATTTTCGGCGTTCTGGGGATCAGCATGGAGGACGCGATGGAGAAATTCGGCTTCCTGCTGCAGGCGTTCGAGTACGGCGCTCCGCCGCACGGGGGCATCGCCCCGGGCTTCGACCGCATCGTGATGCTGCTGTGCGGCGAAGACAACATCCGCGAGGTCATAGCCTTCCCGAAAACCCAGCGGGCCCAGGACCTAATGAGCGGCGCACCCGCCCCAGCGGATGCGAAGCAACTGAAGGAGCTGCACATCAGGCTGGATTTGCCGGTGGCGCCGGCGGAGTAGCGGATGATCGAGTGAGAGGGGGGGCGGACATTCCCGCGCTGGAGGTGGGAGCGCAGGGCAGGCATGGTCACGTACGTAACCTCTGGCGAAACGACTGTCTCTGGACGTACCAAGATGCCAGCGGAAGGCGAAGCGCACAGATTGCCTTACACAGTGCGAGGCTGCTCCCCTTCCGATCTCGCAGCGATAAGTGTCGTCAGACCTGAGGCCCCAAAGGCCCTGGCCATGTCAGGTTAGGTATCGATTCGCCAGTATGTGGTGCGCCGGGTTGCAGCCTCGCCCGCAGTGTGTTACCCTATCGCTTGATAGGGGTTCTGCCTCACGGGGACTGATACCACGCGCTTCATGTCCATCACACCTATACCGCGAACCCGCTTCCAGTGGCGCCTGGAGTACGCTCTTGGCCAGTAGGCACACAGCGTTTCGCCCCACCTTGCACGCCGTCCGGGAGGTCGCCGAATGATCGACCTAACCACTTGCCCCTCTGCCGACGTGATCCGCACAGCATGGGGCGAACTAACGCCCCTGCGGGGCGACCTTGGCGTCGGTGCTCCCACGGTGTCCTTC
>CAYWBK010000403.1:0-6033 GCA_964455745.1 uncultured Armatimonadia bacterium | reverse complement strand
GCAGCGAACGGCCGTGAGGGGGGCCATGCGGATCGTAATCGATTGTCGATGCGTGTTCAACGGTTGTGGCGGGATCGGCGCCTATGCCCGCCAGCTCGCGTCGGCGTTGGCGCTCATCAACGACGCCGATGAATTCGTTCTCCTGCGGACGGGCGGGCGTCCCCTCTCGCCTGTCACCGATGCCCCGAACTTCCGCGACTACACGGTCGAAGCCGCCATGCTCGACGCGGACTGGGAACAGCTCCAGCTCCCGTCGGTCTTGGAGGAACTCGAGGCCGATCTGTATCACAACCCCACCTTCGCACTCCCTATCGTTGCGCCCTGTCATACTGTCACCACCATCCACGACGTTGTCTTCGAGCGCCGCCCGGACCTCGTAAGCCCTTCCCTATGCCAGTACCTGGCGCGATGGTCTCGGGTCGCTGCGCGGGTCGCCGACCGCATCATCACGGTGTCGCACTACTCTCGGTGTGCCATCGAGCACGTTTACGACGTCGACCCCACTCGGATCGACGTCACCTACGAGGCGGTCGACCTGGCGCGCTTCACCCCCGAGTATAAAGGCCCAATCGCAGACGAGTTCCGAGCGCGATATGGGATCGCCGGTCCGTTCATCCTGTATGTGGGCGCATTGGAACCGAAGAAAAACATCGACAACCTGCTGGCGGCCTTCGCGCGCGCCGTGCGCAGCCACGGGATTCCACATCAACTCGTGCTCGCCGGAGGCGTCGGCGGGATGCGTTACGATGCGGATGAGGCAGCGCAGGCGTTCGGCGTGCCGGAGCGCACCATCGTCACGGGCTTCCTCCCCGACCGCTACCTGCCCGCTGCCTATCGCGCTGCGGATGTGTTCGTCTACCCATCGCTCTACGAGGGCTTCGGCCTGCCGCCTCTGGAGGCGATGGCCTGCTGCACGCCAACGCTCGTGTCTTCAGCGACATCGCTGCCCGAAGTCGTCGGCGAGGGGGCCCTGCTCGTGGACCCGCTCGATGTGCCGGCGATGGCCGACGCTCTCGTGCGCCTGGCGGAGGATGGGGCGCTCCGCACAGGATTGGCCGAGCGAGGGCTCAAGCGCGCCAAGGAGTTCAGTTGGCAAGCCACGGCTCTGGATACCCTCGCTTCATACCGTCACGCCGTTGCCTGAGGGGGCAAGCCTATGCGCATCATGCACCTGTCTTCTGAGTACCCGCCGATCCAGGTCTTCGGCCTGGGGAGGGCGGTACGCGACTTGGCCGTCGCTCAGGCTTCACTGGGGCACCGGGTCGAGGTGATCACGAATAGCATCGGCGGACGCGACAAGGACGCCGTTGTCGACGGAGTCGGGGTACACCGGATCAGCTTTCCCCCGCCACCGAAGCCGCCGGACGACACGATGGCGGTAACACAGTTCAACGTCTCAGTCATCGAGGCTGCTGCTCAATTGATTGATGCCACCGGAGCGCCGGACGTATTCCACGTCCACGACTGGTTGACGGTGCAGTGCGGGAAGATGCTCAAGTGGCTGCACCCCTCGGCAGCGCTGGCGGTGACCATCCACGACACGGCGCATGGCAAGCACTTCGGTCGGATGAACCCACCCGTGCAGTATACGGCGCACCTCGAGCGGTACGCCTGCGAGCAGGCCGACCTGACGATCTGCTGCAGCGAATACGTTCGGCAGGAACTCCTGAACCACTACTATGCCGACCCTGGCCGGGTCAGGATCATCCCGTGCGGCGTGGACGAGCAGGGGTTCCGCGTCGACGGCGATTGCCGTGCGTTCCGCAACACGTTCGCCGCGCCGGATGATTGTCTCATTTTATATGTGGGTCGGCTCGACGAGGAGAAGGGGTTGCCCCACCTGCTGGAAGCACTCGCGCACGTTCTCCTCGTCGAGGGGCGAGCGCGGCTGGTTATCGCAGGCAAGGGGATGCTTCAGCAATCCCTGCAGCAAAGGGCAGGGCAGTTGCAGATCGGCGATAGGGTAAGGTTCGCCGGGTACGTCACCGGCGACGCACTTGCCGGGCTCTACCGCTCGGCTGATGTCCTGGTAGTGCCCAGCCTCTACGAGCCCTTCGGACTGGTTGCCCTTGAAGGCATGATCTGCGGCACGCCGGTGGTGGTGAGTGACACCGGCGGTCTCAGCGAGATCGTCGAGGACGGGCATACAGGTCTTCGGGTGCCGCCTGCAGACGCGGCAGCGTTGGGTCGCGCGATACTGCGCGTGCTCAGCGACGGTGACCTGGCGACCCGAATCGGCCAAGCCGGCGCGGCACACGCGCGCGAACGCTACAACTGGCGGGACATCGCGGTTAATACGGTAGCTGCATACGAGCATTGCCATACCCAGATTGCAGGACCAGTGGCGTAGCCCCGAGCGTGGGCGAACTGTACAGGCAGGTGTGCAGATGGTCTCCGACCTGTGGGAAGCAGGCAGATACGCCGGTGACGATGTGGTTGACATCGTCATCCCCGTCTACAACCAGTTGCAGTACACGCGAGACTGTCTCCAGAGCGTTCGGGAGTACACGGAGATCCCGTACCGGGTCATTGTCATCGACAACGGCAGCACCGACGAGACGCCGGCGTTCCTGCAGGAGTGCATCGCCGCCGGCATGCCCATTGAAGTCATCACCAATGCCCGCAATCTGGGCTTCACTCTGGCGGCGAACCAGGGGCTTCGGGCTTCCGGAGGGCGCTACGTCGTGTCGCTGAACAACGACACCACCGTCACCGCAGGGTGGTTGTCGGGTCTTATTATGACAGCCGAGAGTGACGACAGCATCGGGATAGTCGGCCCCAAGATACTCAATCCTGCAACGGGCCGCATCCACTGCATCGGCGGCTTGGTATTCGGTAAACGGGGCATGGGGCCTCCTCCGGGCCAGGGCTGTGAGCGCGATGACCCAGCCTTTGCCCAAAGCTTCGACTGTCAGTACATCGAAGGCTCGTGCATGCTCATCAAGCGCAGGGTGCTCGAGGCCATCGGTCACTTCGATGAGACTTATGCACCCGCGTACTATGAGGACGCGGACTACTGCTTCCGGGCGCGGGAGGCCGGTTTCCGCCTAATCTACTCGCCGCTCTCGGAGATCTACCACCACTCGACCGTTACCGCGCGTGCGGTCAGGTCGGAGAACTCCGAGTTGGACCAGGCCGCTCGCCGCAACGACTGCATCTTCCGCGAACGGTGGACGCACCGCTTTGCTTGACCGAAGGGGGACAGAAGTGCGAGTCGCTGTTGACTGCAGATTACTGGGGGCCCCGAGGGCGGGCAGCGCCTACTACACGCTAGGGCTGCTGCATGGCCTCGCCGCGGTCAACGATGGGAGCGAGTACCTGCTGCTCTGCCCGCGCGACCTCGCAGGCCTCGGGCTTCCTCCTGCATCATTCAAGCCGGTTGAGATCACCGAGGCCGGCCTGTGTGACCCCTCGTGGGAGCAGTTACATCTGCCGGCCGAACTGCGCCGAACAGCAACTGACGTGTACTTCGCCCCCACTTCCGTCCTTCCCATGCTGCGCTCGTGCCCGCGTGCCGTGGTCGTCTACGACCTGGGGTTCCTCCATCACCCCGAGTTCTATGATCCCGCCTTGCGCTCATATCTACGGCAGTGGGTGCCTCCCTCGGCACGAGGCGCCGACGCGGTGGTATGCCTGTCCCGCTTCGTTGCCGACGACCTGCAAAGCACCCTTGGCGTCCCGCCCGAGCGCATTCGCATCATATCCGGGGCTGCCGGCCCCAGGTTCCATGCCATCAGCGGCGATCCGGCGCGAGACACCAGGATACAGGCGGTCAGGCGGCGCTACGGACTTACCGGACCCTTCGTGCTCAGCGTTGCCGGGCTCGAACGCAACAAGAACCTGCCCCGGCTCATCGCCGCGTTCGCGCTGGCCCGTGTGACCGCCGACAAGGAGTGGCGGCTTGTGCTGTCTGGGCGTCCCGGTGGGGCCGAACGGGAACTCTACCAGGCCATCGCCCGGCACGGCCTTCAGGATAGCGTCGTCCTCACCGGCTTCGTGCCGGACGACGATCTCCCGGCCCTCTATGCCGCTGCGGACGTGTTCGCCTTCGTGTCGCTGTTCGAGGGCTTCGGCCTGCCTCCAATAGAGGCAATGGCGTCCGGGACAGCCGTGCTCGCCTCGAACGCCACGTCGCTGCCGGAGGTCGTGGGGAATGCTGGGCTGCTGGTCGATCCGCTTGAAGTCGAAGCAATCGCAGAGGGGCTCACGCGGCTGATGGGCGACGATGCGCTGCGAGCAAGCCTGGCGGCAAAGGGACCGCTACAGGCCCGCCGGTTCTCCTGGCAGGATTCGGCGCGCGTCCTTCTTTCGCTCCTGCGTCGAGTTGTCTTAAACAACCGCGTCTGACACTCACCGAGAGGCAGTGAGTATATGAGGATACTGTGTATTGCCACGGAATTTCCGCCTGCACAGGGGTATGGCCTGGGCAGGTACACGTTCGAGCATTGTGCGGCACTTGTGGCCGAGGGCTTGCACGTGGATGTCGCCTGCAACAACTACGACAGCGAACGCGAGCACAGCATCGTAGCGGGGATGGAGGTCAGCAACACCCCGTACATGCTGCCCTTCGAGGCTTACTGCGACGTTGCCGGCATCCTGCAAGGCAACGTGAGCCTTCTCGGGCGGGGCATCGAGATGTGCCGCCGCAACGGCGGTTATGACCTCCTGCAGATCAATGACTGGCTCGCCGCCAGCGCGGCGAAAGCCCTCAAGGAGATCTACGACCTGCCGGTGGTGGTGACGATGCACGACACCGAACTGGGCAAGTCCTTCTACGAGCCGCAAGGGCATCAGCAGTACATCGTGGAGGCCGAGCGATGGGTGTGCGAGATCGCCGACGCCGTCACGACCAATAGCGAGTTCATCGCCCGCGAGCTTGTCGAAGGCTACCAGGTGCCGCCCGAGAAGATCGCCATCACCGGCTGCGGGGTGAATGCGGAGAGCTTCCCGTCACGCGCCGATGCAGGCTTGTTCAAGACTCTCTTCTGTGGACCCGGCGAGCAACTGGTCGCCTTCGTCGGCAGGCTCGCACAGATCAAAGGCCCGCACATCCTGCTGGAGGCGATCCCGCTTCTCGCCCCTGTTTGCCCCCAGGCGCGTTTCGTCTTCGCGGGGGACGGCCAGATGCGAGCCGGTCTCGAGCGGCGCGCCGAGGAACTGGGCATTGCCGACCGCGTGCGCTTCGTCGGGCATCTGCGGGGGCAGGTCCTCGCTACCTTCTATCGGGCGGCTGACCTTCTCGTCGTGCCGAGCCTGTACGAGCCATTGGGGATGGTGGCCCTTGAAGGGATGGTCTGCGGGACGCCGGTCATCGCGTCGGATACGGGCGGCCTGGCCGGCGTCGTGGAGCACGGTGTCTCCGGCATCAAGGCGACGCCGAATGACCCGCGCTCCCTCGCCGGGGCCGTCGCGCGCGTGCTGCTCAATCCGAGTGCCGCTCAGGCCTTCGGGCAGGCCGGACAGGCGCGCGCGGAGCGGCACTTCCGCTGGAGTGATGTCGCAAAGCGCTCCATCGCGGTGTATGAGCGGGTTCTGACATCCGCTGCGACGCAGAAGCAGCAGCCGACGATCACACAGGGGTGAGTGACGATGTACAGTGCCATTGTGATGGACCATTTCGGCTCGCCGCGCAATGTGGGGGAACTGGACCACCCGGATGCCGTCGGCGCCGCGGGGCAGCCGGGGCGGGGGAACTACATGGTTCTGCATTTCCGGGTCGATGGGGGCCGGATCGTCCAGTGCGGGTTCCTCACCTATGGCTGCCCGCCCGCCATCGCCGCAGGCAGCCTGCTGACCGAGCTTGTGAAGGGCAAGCGCGTCGAGGACGCTCTGGAGCTGACGCCGGCGGAACTGGAGGAAGCCCTCGGCGGCCTGCCTCTGGGGCGCAAGCACTGCGCGGCCCTGGCCATCGAGGCGCTGCACGCGGCGTTCGCTGATCCTGCGGAAACGTAGGGAGCGCTCGCGTTTGGGCTGCGCCGCAGACTGTTCTTACGACATTGCCACAAACACTTACTATAATCTTTAGCGTCAGGT
>CAYWBK010000402.1:0-6036 GCA_964455745.1 uncultured Armatimonadia bacterium | reverse complement strand
TCTTGCGAGCCTGGCTAAACTCTTTCGGCCCTTCGGGCCTTTTGAGGCAACGGCCTGTGGCCCGCACACAAAATGTGGGTAAAGCATAGCCGCTTGCGGAGAGGGCCGGGGGTGAGGTGCCGTTGCCTCGGACACGCCGGGGGTGAGATCCGCCGTTCCTCGGCGTGGCGCAGTACCCGCAAGTGGTCCCGCGTGATGCCGCGTATTGACACTGCAGGTGCGCGACGGCTATACTCTGACCTTGTGCATAAAGCTAGTTGCACGACGCGCCCGCGTGCCCGATAGCGGATCAGCCGCCGACCTCCGTGCGGTGAGAGAACATGAGGCCTACCTTGAAGGGATTCCACTACGCACTCCTTCTTCTGTTACTTCTCGGCCTGACCTCATCCAGCGTTTACGCACAGCAAGGTGGAGCCGGAGCGCCGGGCGCTCCAGGCGCTCCTGGTGCCCCGACGGCCCCAGGCGCATCTCCACTTCCTGGAACGGCAGTGCCCAGCCGCCCCGCATCAGATATCGCTCGTCCTTTGGCCCCTGACTCTGTCCAGCCGCTCGGCCCGCAGCAGCCGATTGTCGGCCCCCTGCCGACCGACAACGGCGCCCCCCAGACCGTGGTGATCCCCGCAGCGGGGGCGATGCCGCCGAACATCCCCCTTCAACCTGGGGATGTCATCATCGTCAACGCAGCCGACGAACCTGCGCTGACCGGCCAGTATTGGGTGCGTGACGACGGCAAGATTATCTTCCCCGAAATCGGTGAGGTCTTCGTCCAGGGTTTGACGTCCACCGCCGTCGCCGACATCCTGATGCAGCGACTCCGCAAGTTCGAGATCAATCCGATCGTCGCGGTTCAGGCAACCAGCCTCGTTCCCAGGGTCATCACGGTCATCGGGCAGCTAAGCCGCCCCGGCGTCTACGACATTCGCCAGTTTCAGTCTCTGATTCCCCTCCTCACAGCCGCCGGCGGTTTCGAGCCAGGTGTCGATCTCGGCCAGGCGATGCTTCTCAGGAACGGCAACGCCTCGCGGTTGGCAATACAGTCGACCGCCGGTGGCATGGCCATTCCGAAGGAAGTGCCGCTTCTGGCGGGCGATACTCTCGTGGTCCCGTCCCAGGGCACACCGATCGTCGGGCTTACCGGCGCCCTGGCAAGGGTCGGCGCGGTCCCGCTGGCCGCCGCGGACACAGCCTCCAAAGCCGTAGTGCTCTCCGGCGGGATACTGCCGAACGCCGATCTTCCCTCCGCTTATTTGTTGCGCGATGGCAAGCACATCCCGCTGGGGCTCGACAATCTGATCGGGCGCAACGGCCAGCTTACCGCGGCTGCAGAGATCAAGCTGGAAGCCAACGACATCATCGTGGTCCCGGCTAAAGACGACAGCCTCGTCTATGTGACCGGTGAGGTCAGAGCGCCCGGTCCCCAGTTCCTTGACAAGGCCTCTACCGTCGCTAAAGCCGTCGCCCTCGCCTCCGGTACGACGGAAGTCGCCAACGGGAAAGACGCATACCTGCTGCGCAGGGGCCAGCGCGTTCCGGTGAACCTCGATGCCCTCCTGGGCACGGGCGAGACCTCCGACGACACTGCGCTCCAGGCTGGCGACGTGCTGTTCGTTCCCAAGCTCATGCGCATCGTTGCGATCGCCGGGGAGGTCCAAAGGCCCGGAGTATACGTGTACGACCAGGCCGACTCCATGGTCGCCGCGATCTCCGCAGCAGGCGGTCCTCTTGAGGACGCCAACCTCGAGGGAACGGTCGTGCTGCGGGACGGTAAGCCGATCCCCGTCGACATTGCCGCGCTTCTCAACCACGCCGACACAGTCGCCAACATCAAGCTCCAGCCGGGCGACAGGATCGTCGTCCCCAGGCTACTCGACCGTGTGTATGTGATGGGCGATGTAGTCAAGCCCGGACCGCTGGCCATCCAGAAGGGCGACACGCTCATCGACCTTCTTGGCAAGGCAGGCGGCGTACAGGCCGGTGCCGACCCCAACAAGATCATGATCGCGCGCCGACCGACCGAGGCCGAGATGCGCGAGATCGAGAAGAAAGTGCAGGCAAATCAGGACGCTCGCCTGAAGCACACTAGGGTCCCCAAAGAGACGACCGTCCCGGAGAACGAAAAGTTGCCCGCCCAGTTGTTGGCCGACGAGATCGTCAAGCAGAATGTCAAGCTGTATGACCTCAGTCGAGTTACGGTGGGCGCCGATGTGTACATCGCCCGCGCCGGAGACGTCATCTACGTTCCTGCGAAAGAGGAGCACGAGTCGTTCTGGCGTACCGCACTCACCAGTTTCTTGAGTTCCGCGATCGTCGATTTCTTCTTCTACCGCCATTAGCCGCTATTTCATAACGCGAGAGACCATCCGTCTCCATGCAATTCCTTGAGTACTACCAAATAGTCCGCGAACGTGTATGGCTCGCATTGCTCACGATGGCATTGGGGGCGGGGATCGTCATCGCCATCCAGTTGCTCCCTGAAGGCACGTTCGAGGCCACAGGCAGCCTCTACGTGTCCCCCAACGCGCAACAGGAGGCGCAGCAGTCCGGCAACGACGTCGGCATCGGCGGGCTCGGCGAGGAGTTCTGGGCGACCCTCGGCGACATTATCTCAAGTCGCTACGTCATCGAGCAGGCCGCGCGTGAGACCGGCATCGTCGGCCCGGACGTCCTCAGCCGTCTGACCCCGCTGAGCAGCGATCGCCCGAAACGCAGCCGTATTCTCCTGGTCACCGGCACCGGGAGTAGCGCCGATCAGGCTAAGCAACTTGCGGATCACGGGATGGACGTCGTCGTCAAGTACTGGAACGACAGGCGTCTCGCCCGCCTGCGCCTCATCAAGGCGGACATGCTCAAGGGGCAGGACGACGCCAGGGCAAAAGTCGACGCGTATACTCGCGAGCTCGCTCGCTACGAAACAACCGGACCTCGCGCCGGCAAGCCGACCGACACCATCCTGTGGGCGCAGCAAGAGATCAATTCCATCGACGGCCAATTGGCCGCCGCCAAGACTGAAGAGGGCATGGCGCAGGACCGCATCACGAGCCTCTCCGTCCGCGCTCGTGAGGAAGCCATGCTGCCGCCTTCGGAGCGCTCATTTATGACCCCGCAGGGGCCGGTCGGATCCCTGGAGAGTCAATTGATGACACTCCAGTCCGAGAAGGCCGCGCTCCTGGCACGACGCACGCCGGAGCACCCGGATGTCGTGCGGGTCCAGAAGCAGATAGTGGTGCTCGAGGCCGAGTTGGCCACCGAACGCAAGAAATCATCCGGCTCGCAGGGGGCCGGTTACATGGCTCCTGCGTTGCACGAACAGATGCTGACCGCAGAGCTCAGCCTCAGGGATAGTCAGCGCCTCGCAGCCGCACTCCAGCAGCGCCAGACACAACTGCGGTCTCTGATCCCTGTTCTGCAGCAGCAGGCTACGCGATATGCGGACGTGCTGAGCCACTATACCGACGCGCAGAACAAGGCCAGTCTGATCGACAATAGGCTTCAGTTGCTCTCCGCTGAAGAGCGTCGTCTTAAAGACGCACAGGACCTGACCGTCGTCGACAAGGCCCAAATCCAGACATCCTCGAAGGTGAAGGCCAAATTCCTTGCCAAGTTCATCGGCGCGACCATCGGCGGCTTTGTCGTCGGCGTCATCTTCATCTTCTTCTTGCACAACATGGACATGACGTTCAAGGACGAACTCGAGGCCGAGCAGATGATCGGGGCGAAAGTCCTCACTGCAATTCCTCGCAGTGACGTCGTACTGCGCGAAGAGGCGTCTACCGGCTCAGGAGCGAGTCCGCCGTCACCCGGCCCCGATGAGGGCAAACCTAGAGAGTGAAGCGAATGTTCACAGGCTCGACCGCCATTTTGGGGGCATCACCCCCGACGTCCGGATATCTCGAAGCATATCGCCGCCTGCGTGCCGCTGTCATGACGCTCAAAGAGCAGCGTGGCTTTTCCTCAGCGCTTGTCACCAGTGCCGGAGCCCACGAGGGCAAGACGACGCTGGCAGTTAACTTGGGTACTGTGCTCGCACAGGCGCAGCGAGAGACCATCATCATCGACGTTGATTTCCCTCGCCCGCAGGTGCACGAGGTCGTCGGCATACCCAAGGAGCCTGGTATTACAGACGTGTGCAAAGGGCTCATGACCCTTGACGAGGCGGCGCAGGATGCGGGCATCCCTCACCTGCGCATTGTCCCCGTCGGAGGCTACACCGGGGAGGGCGCCGATCTCGCCAGTTCCGAGACGATGAGCGACATCATCCGCGAAGCCTCACAGCAAGCGGAATATGTGCTTCTTGACGGCGCTCCCGTCCTCGGTTACTCGGGGACACTGCAGCTCGCGCCCCGGCTTGACCTGGTATTGTTCGTTGCACGGGCACGTGGATACGTTGCGCCTGTGCAGCGCGCCCTGCGTGCCCTCGGCGACGTGGGGGCCGAGGTTCCGGGAGTCATCGTCAACGACGTTATGCCCACCGACCAGCGCTACTACGGGTACCCAAGCTATTACCACTACTATTACTATTACTCGAAGGGCAAGAACAAGTAGTGGGTCCGCGGTCCCGTCGCCTCCCTATGCAAAGGGGAACGCCGCTCAATTAACACAGGCTTAACGAAAAGTTGTCCCAATGGGAATTGACGTGAAGGCGCGCTGAGTGCTATTGTATGAGGCAATCGCGCTGAAGACGTCCGGCGAGTTGGGTGTTTCGTTTTCTCTGGCGTAGTGAGAATGGGTAAGCGCAGGCCACTTTGGCCGACCGGGTGCTTGGACGCGGCGGATGTGGCTTGCATTAGCTGACCGTGTAACATCAAAAGGGTAGGTGTTCTGGATGCGTTCGACACGGTACGCGCTCATAGTCGTACTGGCTGTATTGTCGGTGACTTACGCATACGCAGGTTTCTGGGACACCACGATTCTTGACAATTCCATCGTTTCAGGAACCTCAAGCGGCCACCCGGAAAGTTCGGCGCCCGGGGTGGATTACGGTCTTCGGTCGGTCGCCTTGAGCCCCAACCAGGGCTACGTCTACGCCGGCTTCATGCACGGCGGCGGAATCCGGTACATCTACGAGTACAGCGTATCCCAGACCTCCGAGAGCAACAATAACTACGTTGCGCGCTTCACATTCAACAACATTTCGGTGCCTTCGACCGACCCCAGCTACGACAACAGCACCCAGATCGTCGCTTTGGCGGCCACCAACAGCTACATCTACGCCGGCCTCAGCCAAGAGTACACCGGGGTCGGTCTTCAGGGCTTCGCGGTCGTCGACGCGAACCTCACCGGGTCCACTGACTACAAAGTGTCGCTTTCTCTCCCGGTGTACGGGCTCACTGTCGACGGTAACTACTTGTATGTGACTGAAGACGCCAAGAACGGCGCATCTGCCGATGTGCAGCGGTACACACTGAACCCCTCCACCGGCTTGCCGACGTTGGATACCTCCTGGGGATCGGGAGGGACACTGAACCTTCAGACGTTAGCCGGCGGCTCGGGAGCAGGCGATCTTCGTGGTGTGGTCACGGACGATGCGGGTAACATCTATATCGCCAGCCGCACGGACGGCAAGATCTACAAGATCAATGCCGCGGGCACGTCGGTGACATCCACCAGCTTTACCATGCCCATGGTGGATGACCTGGCAATATACGACGGCTCCTTGTACGCGACAGAGTATAACGGCACGAGCAGCGCCATCGAAAAGGTCAGTCTTGATCTGGCTGTCGGCATCACCGTCGCCGGCCCTGCCCACCTCTACGACGGGGTCTACAGCAACGACGCTGCCGGATGGAACGACCAGGGCGGCTACTCGGGGTTAGATATCTCCGCAACCGGTCGGATCTATATGGGCGACCAGTATTGGAACGATACCCTGATTGACGGCACCGGCACGGCGTATTTCACGGATCGTCTGTACGGCTCCGATCCCCTGCCTGAGCCTGGAACGCTGGCTCTCTTCGGACTGGGCATTCCGGCTCTTGTTGGCGTCCTGCGGCGCAGACGCTCCGCCGAGGGCGGCGCAGGCGGCGGGGAGTAGGCTTT
>CAYWBK010000401.1:0-6046 GCA_964455745.1 uncultured Armatimonadia bacterium | reverse complement strand
CACGTCCTCTCCGGGCCGCGCAGAGCGCGGCACAGCGGAGAGGGGAGAACAGCAGCAGTTTCCTGCTGCGCGGGAATCGTCGTTCGCCTCTCCCCTCCCGGTACGGGAGGGGTGGCCCCGCGAAGCGGGGACGGGGTAGGGCCGTCGCCTTTTCATCGTTTCAGAGTGCCGGAACCCGGCATGACGACTGCTTCGGAAACGGAGTGGGCGCGACAATCCTGCCGCGCATGGCGCGTTACTCCCTTCCCGCCGGGGGCAGGGCGATAGGAAGTCGTTGTCGTCAGCCGTCCCGCCCCGGCACGATCCCTGCCCTCTAACCCTCCGCGTACAGCACGTCGCCCGTCAGATCGACGATCACCGTCACCCCCGACCGCCCCGCGACGTTGGAGCCCTCCTGCACGGTCGCGCCCTCTTCCACGAAGGCGCGATGAAGCGTTGCCCCGTCGCGAACGGTCGCCCCGGCCATCAGCATCGCATCGTAGATGCGCACCTGCTCGCCTATGGTGACGTCCGCGAGCGCCGAAACGTTCGGGCCGATCACTCCGCTTTTGATGGTGACGTTCGGGCCGATGTACACCGGCGGCTTGAGCGCCACGCCCTCCCCGACCTGCGCCGACGGGTCGACGAACACCGGCGAGGGCCTCCGGCGCTCGTCCATGACCCTCGCGCTCATCCTCAGCGCGTCCCGCGGGCGCGCCACATCGGACCAGTACCCCTCAATTGGCACGCCCCGGATCGGCACCCCGTCGCCCAGCATCGCCTGGATGGCATCCGGCATCTCGATCTCGCCGCGCGCCGAAGGGACGCACTCGCGCAGGCGGTCGAAGACATCGGGCCTGAACACGAACAGTCCGGCGTTGTTGTAGTTGGTGGTCGAGGCGCCCTGCGCCGGCTTCTCGATGATCTTGTCGATGAACCCGTCGCGCACGTAGACTGCGGCCCCCTCCCACGGGTCATCGACGTAGTTGAGGCCGAGGACCGCCTCAGCGCCGGGCTCACGGTATGCCTCGACGACCGCGCCGTAATTGCCGGGCGGGACGAGGATGTCTCCCCAGCCGAGGAAGAACGGTTCCTCGCCGACGAACTCCTCGGCCAGCAGCGTCGCCGCCCCGGTCCCCAGCGCCTGTTCCTGCCAGACGTACTCGATCCGCATCCCCAGCCGCGAGCCGTCGCCGAGGCGCTCTTGCAGCATGTCGCCCTTGTACCCGACGATCAGGCAGAAGTGATCGATTCCGGCGTCTCGCGCGCCGCACAGGATATGCTCGATGATCGGCCGATCGCAGACCGGCACCAGCGGTTTCGGCCGGCGAGCGGTCAGGGGCATCATGCGAGTGCCTTTGCCGGCGGCGAGCAATACGCCTTTCATGTTGACATGTCTCCACACAAGTGATGAGATAGAGCCGCGCGCAGTTTCAACGTCCTGTCAATGCGGACCTGCGCGCGAAGCCGCGGTCGCAGTACTTCGCGTGGCGCGGGCGTCCCGCCCGCGATGCCGTTGTCGTTCTCGTAGTCGCCCTTCCTGTCGGTCAGCCGTGAACGGCCCTGGCGGGCGAGACGCCCGCCCCACGCGGACCCGGCTCGTATCCCGCATCCAGCCGGAGGTCCCTCTTGAAAGCACACATCCTTGGCGGTCGCGAAGGCGGCCGCATTTGCACGGAACGCGGCTATGTCGCGGTCATCGTCGATGCCTTACGGGCCAGCGCCACGATCAGCTCGCTGATGGCCTTCGGGGTCCGCGATTTGGAGGTCGTCGAGCACACAAAGGAGGCTCTCGCCGAGCGCGCCGCGAGGCCGGGGGTGACGCTGTTCGGCGAGCGCGGGGGCTATCAGGTCGAGGGCTTCGACTATGGCAACAGCCCTTTCCAGGCCCCGGTGGACCCGATGCCCGACCCGATTGTGTTCACCTCGTCGAACTGCTCGCGCTGCTGCATCGCGGCGGCGGACGCCCCGGTCGCGTTCCTGGGCACGACGGTCAACGCGTCCGCAGTCGCGAGGCTGGCGCACGCCGAAGCCGCCCGGCTTGGGGCCGACATCTGCTTCATCACCGCCGGCTCGGCGGAGAACGTGGAGCGCTTCGTGATGGAAGACCACCTCGCTGCGGCGGTCATCATCCGCCGCCTGCAGGCCATCGACGAGGGCATCGTGGCCGCCAACGACGCCGCCAGAGCAGGGCTGATCCTGCTGGATAGCTACGGGGAGGACAATCTGGAGGCCGCGTTCCTGCAGACGGACAACGGGTCGCGCCTTTCGCAGAGGATGGCCTTCGGCGACGATGTGCGTTTCGCCTCAAGGGTGAATGTCTTCGACGTGGCGGCAAGGATCGTAGGGGTGCGCCCGCTCGCAGGGGGCGGCAAGGCGACGAGGCTGGCGGTGGCGCGGTAGCCACAGCCTCTCATGTGGACGCGCGGTTCACCGCGCTATAAATGTCGCGGCCACATACTGCTGATAGTAATGAGGCTGAGTTTCTCATGTTATTTGGCATTGAGCTCCTCCCGCTTATATTTGAGTTCCAGAATCGCGACGGCCGCCCTAAAGGGCGGCCGTCGTCTTGGTGTGTGTGGTTTATACACTTGAAAGTTACGTTAGAAGTAGATGTCCACTCCAAGGACATTCAGTCGCGGTTGCTTTCACTTTTCTCGCGAAGCAAAACAGTTACTTTCTCTTTCGCCGCTTCATCAAGTTCACTGCAGCAAGGCAGCAACAGTGCCACGATCCCTCGTGCGGCTTCGGCGGCAGGCCCTTTAAATGCCTTTCTGTACTTGCTGAGTTCTTCGGTATCCATAATTAAGTTACCTTTTATACTTTCTACGGTTTTTGGCAAAAGTCAATCGTGGGTCAGAATTTTTGGGAGACATGTTGGAATAACTAAAATCAGACTGTATGTAACAAATCGGTCGAATTACCCGTGCTGCACATCTATTACTGCGTTAAGCTAACGGTTTCACCACCTTACTTGGTGCCGAAGGTAGGATTCGAACCCACACACGAAGATGCTACACAATCCGTGCGCTACCAATTTGCGCTACTTCGGCAAGCATTACACTCTGAGGCATAACCAGCACCTGATAGGAGTTTTTGGGCTATTACGGATCCTTGGAGGGGCAGACGATGCCCCCCCAAGGCCCGGTCCTGCAGCACATCACCACACTATTGGTGGAGTTCACCGTGAAGATATTCGGCGACATGTCGGACGCACCCACTAACCCACGACTGACTCTTACCCATCGCGCTAGCGATGAGAGTTTGGTCGTATTCATAGGGTACATAGAGGAAGAAGACAACGGCTTCCTCTGGGCTCAGCTCTTTTTCATTGACTCCACAGAGTACTGTGATGATAATGCTGAGTGCTTCGTCAACGTTTTCCATTGAAGCTACTCCTTGATCAAGGTTCTTCTACGCCTCGGGTTGTCAAGGTTCTCTTACGTCTCGGGCAACGACCATCCCCCGAGCAATCTCCCCTCCTTTCTGGCGCGATATAGATGCGAGTTTCAATTACATTATACAGAAGCCAGCTTTGGATTATTACTTCCCCCCTCAGAAATCTCACACAGTCGACTATAATTGCATACCAGCAAAGGCAGTAAAGACGGCACGGCACTGCTTGTAGGCGATTTTCGTGTCCTGTTAATGTAGCCCGTTTTGTACAAACCGCGCTCTCTAGCCTTCGCGCTTCCTCGCCCCCAACGACAGCACCGCCTCCGCCAGCAGGAGCAGCGCCGCCAGGATCAGCAGCGGTACCGACAGGTCCGCGCGGGTGAGTGAGGAGTTGCGGAGGCGCTCCGGCAGGTCTTCGTAGCTGATGAAGCTGGCGTCCAGGCCCTGGCAGGATTCGGGGCCGCGCTTCGGATCGACCGTCAGGTCGCCCTCCGCCGGATCGACATTGACGACGAACGCACTGGCCTTTGCCGTGCCGTTCTCGGTCCAGTGCGCCGCGTACCGGCCTGGTGCGCCGAGGGTGTATGCCCACGCGCCCTCTGTCGTCGTGAGGGCTTGCGAGTTCCCGCTCCCATCGGTGATGCTCAGCTTCCCGTCGCAGCCGGGGGGAACCGCGATCCGCACCGGCTCTCCCGAATACCCGTCGGGCACGAGGGGATCGTGTCGGCGCGCGGTGTGGAAGGCCAGCCGATGCAGCAGCGGCACCCACACCGGCTTCGTCGGCGCATCCGACCACGACGTGTCCGCCGAGGTGTTGACGAACATGACGCTTCCCTTGCCGCAGTACCCCCCGATGATCGCCGGGTTGTCGTCGTCGAACCGCGCGCAGACCGTGACGCCCGTCGCCGCCTCGACTTGGAAGGCCTTGCGGAACCCGATGGCGCGCAGGTCGCCGGCTTTGGGGCTGTCGAAGACGGCCAGCGGCGGGCGGTGGGTGTCGATCTCGCCGAAACCGAACGGCTTGCCCGAGGCGCTCGCGACCTTCCCCAGGCGCAATTGCCCCTCCCCGAAGAGCGCGGCTAGCAGGCCGGAACTGAAGGCCTCGGGCTGCGCGGCATCGCCGCCGAAGACAAGCACTCCGCCCCCGGCCTGGGCGAAGCCCTGGCACGCAGCCACCGCCGCGGCTTCCGGCGCGGGGACGTTCGCGAGGACGAGCAGGTCGAGCTTTTCGGGCGAGGGCAACCCGAGGCTCGGCGCGACCGTCGCGATAGGCCCCTTGGCGATGCTGCCCAGCGCCGCCCGCAGGTACTTGGTATCGGTGCCGGGGCCGCTCGCGATGCCGAGGCGCAGCTTCGTTCGCCGGTAGCCGGGGACAAACCAGCGGTTGTCAGGCTCGAGGTTGTCGAAGGGCAGGTCGATGACCCCGCCCTCAGGAGTGTCGGCCTCGAAGGCGAGGCGGGTGCTCTTCTCGAAACGCGTCAAGTTACGGGCGAAGGCGGGCGTGCCCTGCGGGGTGATCGTGACGGTGAGATCGCCGCTCGGCGGCGCGCCGCACTGCCCGAAAGCCGCCTGGTAGCGGAATGGCCGTCCGGGCACGGGCGCCTGGTCCGCGGGGCCGGCGTCGGTGATGCCGACATTGCGCGGCTCCTTCGCCGACACATCGACCACCCACACCGGCGGGCGAGTGAGGCCCTCAGGCAAGCTGACGCGGCCCGCCCACGCCGTCGCCTGGTTGTCTGTCACCAGGAATACGCGCCCGTGCTCGGCGTCGACCCGGCTAAGGATCTCCGCCGCCTGCCGCAGGTCGGCGGGAAGGACACTGCGGGCGAAGCCGGGGCGCATTGCGGCAAGGGCCTTCTCAGCCGCGTCACGGCTGGCCGGTGCCTCAGTGGCGAGCGCGACGCCGTTGGCCGCTCCCCCAATGAGGATGCCCGCCGACGCCGGGAGCCGCCGGACGATCTGCAGCGCCGCGTCCCGCGCCCGCTCGAAGACGGCTGCCGTGGGGTCGCCCCCGCGCTCTCTATACTGCATACTCGCGGAAGTGTCGATCAAGACGAGGGCCGTCACGCGTCCCGGCGAGAGGGCGGCGAAGAGGCGGCGGTCGCTCACCGGATTGCACAACGCGAGCACCACCGCCGCGATGGCCAGCATCCGCAGGATCATCACCAGCAGGCTGCGCAGGCGGGAGAGGCTGCGCTTCTGTTGCCGGGTTTGGCGCAGGAGGCGCAGGGACGGGAAAAGCTGGACACGCGGCTTGCGGCGTCCGAGAAGATGGATGAGGACCGGAATGGTCAGGCCCCAAAGGCCCCAAAAGAAGCCAGGATGTAGAAATGTCACGCGGTGAGCACCTCAAGGAAGGGCTTTCCCCCTTCTGGGGTGCCAGTCCTCTTGGCAGGGACGAGCCGCTACACGGAGCCGACCATTGCCGTCAGCCCCCGATGCGGGGCGGAGCGGGCCGGGGGGGAGGTAGCCGTTGGTCCGCCGGGACGGCCCTACCCCGTCCCCGCTGCGCGGGGCCACCCCTCCCGTGCCGAGGGGAGAGGCAAACGGCGATTCTCGCGCTGTAGGGAACTACTGCTGTTCTCCCCTCTCCGCTTGCGGCTATGCTTTACCCATATTTCCGCGCGTGGGACGCAATGATCTGGTTCGTGCCGTTGCCGTCAGACCCCGG
>CAYWBK010000400.1:0-6069 GCA_964455745.1 uncultured Armatimonadia bacterium | reverse complement strand
GGCCGCAGGCCTATGCGGCGCACGATCTGCCCGCGTAAGGGTGTAAGACGATGATCATTTTCCGCAGCGCAGGGGCTCGCGTCGGGCTGGTGGGGAACCCTTCCGACGGCTTCGGCGGTAAGACCGTCTCCTGCCTGATATCCGATTTCCGCGCGGCAGTCGCTCTCTGGGAAAGCCCTCAACTTCAAATCGTCCCGCATCCGGCTTACGACCCGCTCGTCTTTCGCGACCTTCAGGATCTTGCACACACCGTGGGCCGCGGCGGATACTACGGCGGACTTCGTCTCCTCTTCGGCACCTGCAAGCTTTTCCAGGCATACTGCGAAACGGCGGGCATCAGGCTTCACCGCCGAAGTTTCACTATCGAGTATGATACGGACATACCCCGGCAAGTCGGTCTCGCCGGTTCCAGCGCGATCATCACCGCCGCTCTGAAAGCGCTGATGGCCTTCCATGAGCTTCCCGACGATGCCATACCGCTGCCATTGCAGCCGAATCTGATCCTCGAGGTCGAAACGAAGGAACTTGGGATCACTGCCGGCCTCCAGGACCGCGTCGTGCAAGCATACGGCGGGCTGGTCTACATGGATTTCGCGCCGGAGTTGACCGCGCGTCAGGGCCACGGCGCTTATGAGCCACTCGACATCAATCTGCTCCCCCCCCTGTACCTCGCTTACTCGCCCGAACCGTCGTTTTCAGGCCGGATCCACGCGCCTATCCGCGATAGGTTCGATGCGGGGGATCCAGTCGTGGTGCAGGGGATGAAGACCTTTGCAGCCTACGCTCACGAAGCGCGCAGTGCCCTGCTCACGCGGGACTACGAAGCCCTCGCGAAGCTCATGGACGCCAATTTCGACCTGCGTCTGGCTATCTACGGCGAAGCGGCCATCGGGCAGCGGAATCTCGAAATGGTCGGGCTCGCCCGTCGTCATGGACTACCGGCGACATTCCCGGGCTCCGGGGGGGCGGTGGTCGGGATCTGCGAGGACGACGCAGTGCTTGCCGATGCGCGGGAGACGTTCGCGCAAAGCGGGTACGAGCTGCTCAGGATACACCCGGCCCAGTCGACGGACGCCGACATCCACGATTTCTACGACTACTATGACCGGAAGGAGCGGCTGCGGAGGCATGGGCCTCGGCCGGGTCACAGGCGCTGAGGCGTTCGAGCGGCGTCTTGTCCGCCGGGGGGCGCAGCGGCACCGTACGCTACATGCGAATTGCCATGCTCGGCGTAAAAGCGGTGCCCGCCATTGGAGGCATTGCGCACTATGTTGAGGAACTAGGGGCGCATCTCGCACAGCGCGGGCATGAGGTTACGGTTTACTGCCGGCCACACTACCTCGAAGGGCCGTCTACGACCTACCGGGGTATGCAGCGCGTCAATGTCCGCGGCCTGAAGGGCAAGCATCTGGATGCGCTCACGCACACGTTGGCCTCGGCAGTGCGAGCGCTTGGCCAGGGCTTCGATATCGTGCACGTTCACGGGGTCGGACCCGGT
This sequence comes from uncultured Armatimonadia bacterium, assembly GCA_964455745.1. Lineage (GTDB taxonomy): Bacteria > Armatimonadota > Zipacnadia > Zipacnadales > CAYWBK01 > CAYWBK01. Next base: position 4,571 of record CAYWBK010000400.1, on the reverse strand, counting down.
TGTGTGGCCCCGCTATTGCGGCTGGCCCGGCGAAGTCGGACGGTCGTGACCGTACACGGAATCGACTGGCAGCGGGAGAAGTGGAGCCGAACTGCAGGCGCTCTCATCCACTTTGGCGCACGCGTGGCCAATGCGGCAACCCATGCTGTCACGGCTGTGTCTGAATCCGTGAGGGATGAGTACGAGCGCAATACGGGGCGTAAAGCACTGTATATCTCTACCGGGGTAGTGCCGGCCGAACTCATCGAGACGCAGGAATTGGCTCAATTCGACCTGCGCGCGGACGAGTACATTCTCGCTGTAGCGCGTCTTGTTCCGGAGAAAGGCCTGCACTATCTGGTCGAGGCCTTTGAAGGGCTGGACACGCCGAAGAAGCTCGTGATTGCCGGCGACGCGCGTGACGGCGACATCTATGCGAAGCGACTTCTGGCGCGCGCCGGGGACCGAATACGCTTCCTGGGGTATGTGACCGGCCGGCCTCTCGCCGAGCTTTACAGCAACGCTTACCTGTTTGTGCAGCCATCCGACCTCGAGGGACTGTCGATTTCGGTCCTCGAAGCTCTCAGCTACGGTCGTTGCGTACTGGCCAGCGACATCGCGCCGAACGTCGAGGCTTTGGGCGGCTGTGGCTACACCTTCCGTGCCGGCGATGTGCAAGACCTTCGTGAAAAGATGCTGGCGTTGCTCGACCACCCCGCGGACGTCGCGGCACGGGCGGCGGAAGGTAGAGAGTACATTCTGGCGCAACGGAGTTGGGAGACGACGACTGACCACTTCGAGGCGCTCTACAACCGGCTGTTGGGGCGGTAGGTTCCGACGGCAACACGCTCACTTGAGACCGTCCCGCAAAACACAGCCTCGTCAGTCAGGCAAATCGTGCCGGTTCTGACGGCTGACGCACAGGGAGGGGCGAATACATGGGAGCAGACACGCCGGCTTCGGGGGTGGCGTTGCGGGCGCGGGGCAAGGTCGCAGCGCCCCCCGTCGGCCCGTTGGTGGGTGCGCCCATCGGCAGGAGATCGGCGACGTACCTGCAGGTGAAGCGGGCCGGCGACGTCGTCATGGCGCTGGCCGGCATCGTCATGCTGTCGCCCCTGTGGTTTGTCGTGGCTATCGCCATTCGCGTGACTTCACCTGGCCCTGTTTTCTTCCGCCAGCGCCGCGCCGGGCAGTACGGGGTTCCCTTCGTGATCCTCAAGTTCCGCACCATGCTGGAGGACGCCGAGGATCGCTTGGGGAATGTACTGCCGCTGAACAAACAAGCCGACCACTCGCTCATCCGCATCGCGAATGACCCGCGTGTTACGCGAATCGGCAGATGGCTGCGGGCGTTGAGCCTCGACGAGACGCCGCAGTTGCTCAACATTCTGCGCGGCGAGATGAGCATCGTGGGGCCGCGGCCGATATCCAGAGACATCAATGACTCGCGCGGCATGGCTCGCCTGCTGGCCAAGCCCGGCCTTACCGGTATGTGGCAGGTGAACGGACGGAAAGATACCGACTGCGAGCAAATGCTGCAGTTGGACATGCAGTACCTGGAGCAGCGCAGCCTGATGCTTGATGCCGGAATTCTCCTCAAGACCGTCCCTGTCGTGTTGTGCGGGAGGGGTGCTCGCTGAACGACCCCTTGCCGGATGAGTGCGTCGAGACTCAACAAGGCGAAGACAGCCCTCGTCTTGACGAGCGCGCGCCTCAGACCGCCCCCTACCCGGCGGGGCGCAGGGATGCAGCGGTCTACATCGGCATCCTGCTGATCTTGGTGCTGGCGCTGGGGTTGGGACGCGCCGGGGCTCGGGTCGTGCGGCTCGGGGACGTCACATTCGATGCTCTCCCCACGCAGATCGGTCAGTGGAAGTGCACGAAGCACGAGCGGCCCGAGCAGTCGGATAAGAACACCGACGAGGCCATCCTTGAGCAATTCACCTACGAGCACCCCGATGGCCGGAAGGTTTTCGTGACCGTTCAGTTGACATCCTCGCGTCTCGGCGTTCTGCGGGACTGGCCGACGGCCCAGGTGGGGCAGGGGTGGACAGCGGGCGACCGGGTGGCGGTGCGAGAGCAGGTCCCCGGCCTGCCGTTCAAGTTTCGGGCCGCCGGGCTGTGGCTGATGAAGGGCCAGTACACGGACGCGTCCATCCAGTGGTATTGCTCCCCGCATAGGGAGACGGCCGGCCTGATCTCGGCCGAGTTGCTCGGGTGGTGCGATCGGCTTTCCGGCCAGGCGTTGTGGAGCGGGGTTTATGTCCAAAGTGTCGGCGCCGGCGTGCAGCCTCAAGCTTTGTGGAGCGCCAGCAGTGAAGTTGCCAGGGGTATCGCCCTTCCAGTCTATGAGACCATCCGCAAAGCGGGCGCAACGGACTCCGGCGTCGCCCAGTAGCCACCCCGGATTTGCTCTCGCGGCGCGAATAGGCCAGGCAGTTGGATAACCCGATCGAGCAGACCAGGAGAATGCGGCGTCGCCGCAAGAAGAGGTCCCCCGTTCAGGACGCGGCTGTGCGCGCGCGGGTCAACTGGCTCGCCCGCAGTGTGGCCCAGTGGTTCGCCCTGGCCATGATCGGGACAACGCTCTTCCTGCACTTTCACAACGTTCGCTTCCCCAGCTTGCTCAATACAGAGGCTATCGACAACGCCCAGATCGCGATCAACTACCTCAAAACCGGCGAGCTCAAGACCCGGGTCGTTTACCCTCTCGCGCTGGGGCAGGCGCGTCCCGACACCGAAGGCCGCGACATCTACCGCGCTCCGCTTTACCCGATGGTGTTGTCCGCCTTCCTTAGGCTGCAGGAGAACAATGTCTCGGACTCGACCATCGCGATGGCCAACGGGGTGCTCCACCTTCTCACGGGATGGGTGCTTTTCGCGATTCTGCGCCTGGCTTACGACAAGCGGACGGCCATCTGGGGCGTTCTTGCCTTCTTCATCTCCACAGACGCTATCTCTGTGCCCCTGAACGCGCAGGGCCCGGCTCTCACGGGCCTGCTTTTCTGCCTCGCGGTCTACCTCGCGTTGCGGGCGGCCACCACGCACCCCATTGAGCGCCGCCGCCGCGCCAAGCTCAAAGCTCGCATCACTCACTCTCCGTGGACGTGGATCATCGCTCTCGCGGTCACTTGCGGCCTGACGTGGCTGGCAGGTTACGCAGCCGTGCTCATGTTCGTCCCCATCGCGTATGTGGCTGTGACGAGGATCCCCAACCCCCGCACCGGGCTGTATGTGATCGCGGCGGTCGGGCTGATGACTGTCGCTCCCTGGCTGATCCGCAACTACATTCTCTTGCATCACCTGCTCTCCCCAATGTCACAGTACGAGCTGGTGATGCACACCCCGTCATACCTCGCGCGCGGGATACTGTGGCGGATTGCCGACAAACCGGCCAACCCCCTGGCCTGGGCGCTGATGCACCCCGGGCAGATGCTCTACAAGGCGACGCAGGGCATGACGGTGGTTCTCGCCGCCCTGCCCACGCGGACCAACACCTACCTGTTCGCCTTCGCCCTGGTCGGCTTGTTCGTCCTGCCGAAGACCGAATTGCAGGCGCGCCTGTGGCGCCTGGTCGCATACGCGATAGTGATCCAAAGCGTCACCATGTGCTTCTACGACATAGATGCCGCAGCGCTCAGCGTCTTCTCGGGTATCATCACCGCGCTGGCGATCGCCGCCGTAATCCAGATCATGTACGAACGCCTTGAGCCCGGCCTATGGCGGAGGTGGGCAGGGCTCGCGTTCATCGGGATGATGGTTTTCCCCTATGTCACCAGCGTCTGGCTGGGCGGGAAGGTGGCCGAGGATGCCTCCTTGCGCAGCATTGCCATGCTTGCAGTCAAGGTCCCGCCGCAGGCCGTCCTCGCATCGGACCTCGCATGGCATGTGGCATGGAACGCTGAGCGCCGCTGTGTGCTTCTGCCCGCGGATCAGACCGAACTCAATGGGCTGAGCGCCCTGGGGTTCCCCACTGACTTCATCTTCCTGTCCCGAAGGCTTCGCGGCCCGGTCATCGAGAAAGGGCGCGGGTACTGGTATGCTGTCTTTAGCGGGCACATAGACCCGCGCACGCTCGGCAAGGCATACCGACTAGCCGACGACGAGATAGTCATCAGCACTCCGTACTCGGAGACCCTCCCGCAACGCCAGCCGCCTCCCAGCGGGGAGTTGGGGATCCGTCGCGCGCCGCCTCAGAAGTCCGACGAGGAAGAGCAGCAGTAACCTGTTGCCAAGACACGCCGCACAGGGCCGGGGTTCCGTCTGGCCTTAGCCGTTCGCCGCTTTCCCCTTTCCATGAGTGGCCGTACCTGTTTAGCGACTGTCCCTTTCGAATATGTGGCCGCGCGATTTGTCGCGCTGCACATGGTCCGGGGGAGGTGTCGATGGCATTACTCCGCCGCGTTGACAACCGGCGGACGAAGCGTTCGGAATCTTGTCAGAGGCTGACCGTATCCCAAGATGAGGGGCGAACGGCGTTGAACCACAGAGACACAGAGGACACAGAGAACGACTGGGAAGCGGCCCGCCCCGCCCCGTGAGGTGCACCCATAGTCCCGGACAGTAGTGTTCTGTTCGAGGTGACAGTCGGC
>CAYWBK010000399.1:0-6073 GCA_964455745.1 uncultured Armatimonadia bacterium | reverse complement strand
GTCCCACGCGCGGAAATGTGGGTAAAGCATAGCCACTCATGGAGAGGGGAGAACGACAAACGACAACGGCCCTACCCCGCCCCGCGCGCGGGGCACCCCTCCCGTGCCGGGAGGGGAGAGGCAAACGGCACCTCACCCCCGGCCCCTCGCCACTCGTGGAGAGGGGAGAACGGCAACGGCCCTACCCCGCCCCGCTGCGCGGGGCACCCCTCCCGTGCCGGGAGGGGAGAGGCAAACGGCACCTCACCCCCGGCCCCTCGCCACTCGTGGAGAGGGGAGAACGGCAACGGCCCTGCCCCACCCCACTACGCGGGGCACCCCTCCCGTGTCGGGAAGGGGAACAACTGACGGCAACGGCTTTCGCGGGCGGGACGCCCGCGCCACGCAGACGGACAAGGACCCGGAACCCCGGCAGGAACGAGACCTTAGCGCGACGCGGAGTTCTCAGCACAACGCGAGATTCTTGACACAACGCACTGTACCAATGCGACTGGTCATATCGACCACTGAAAGGGGAGCTGTGATTGAGTAACGAGGAACTGTTGCAGAAGGCTGTGGACACCACCGATCTTGCGGCGGGGGGGCTGATGAACGCTCAGCAGTATGAGCGCTTCGTCAACCTCGTCGTCGCCCAGACAACCATGATCCGCCAGGCGCGGCGGATCAACATGCGCGCCCCGCTGATGGACATCGACAAGATCTCGACCAGCGGACGAGTGAGCACCGTCAAGGGCGAAGGGACGGCTCCAGCGGCGCTCAGCGAGCCGGTGTTCAGCAAGGTTACGCTGAGCTGCACGGAACTGATCACGCCGTTCGAGATCACCTTCGAGGCGCTCGAAGACAGCATCGAGCAGGGCAATCTCGAGCAGACCGTCATCGCCGCGATGGCCAAGCAGACCGCCACCGACATCGAGGAACTGGCAATCAACGGAGACGCGGCCCAGCCGGACCCGTTCCTGGGGGCGCTGGATGGGTGGCGCAAGCTCGCCCAAGAGGGGCACATGATAAGCTTCGACGGGGCGTCGCTGGGCAAAGCCCAACTTTCGAAGATGTACAAGGCGCTCCCGAGCCAGTACAAGCGCGACCACGGGGACCTTCGCTTCTTCTTCGCGCCTCCCGTGGCTCAAGACTGGCACGACGAGTGCGCGGACCGGATCAGCGTGAGCGGCGACGCGGCACTTAGCGGCAGCGTCGTGCCGCCGTACATGGGCGTACCCGTGATCTCGGCTTCGATGATCCCGACCGACCTCGCGGGCATCGGCGGGTACGCAGGCAGCAACCTGAGCGTCGGGTTCCTCACCCCGGCCAGCAACCTGATCTTCGGCGTGCACCGCGATGTGCGCGTGGAGAAGGACAAGGACATTCTCCGCGGCGTCAGCATCTATGCGATCACGACGCGGATCGCCGTTACGCTCGAGGACGCCGACGCCGTGGTCATGGCGGTGAATGTGGGGCAGGCGGCTTAACGGCGCCTCACCCCCCTGCCCCCCTCACGGCAACCTCACCCCCCTGCCCCCCCCTCCGCTTGCGGAGAGGGGGGAACGGCACCTCACCCCCCGGCCCCCTCTCCTGAGCGCACACGACGCGCTCAGGAGAGGGGGAGAATGGCGGCGACCTCACCCCCGGCCCCTCTCCACGGGGTGGAGAGGGGAGAACGGCGACGGCGAACGGCCGGGCGGGCGAGACGCCCGCCCCACGCGATATCCGCACGATATCTGCAGATGACGGCTGTAGTCAGGAGCGATACATGCGCAAGCAATTCCTGTTCGTGGATCAGCGCGGAGGCGACTGCTATTACCAGTACGCAGGCAACTGCAACATCACCCAGGGCGGCAAAGGCAGCCTGCTGATGTGGCAGTACGCTCGCGCGACCATTTACGACATGCTGGGACTGACCCGTGTGATGATCAGCGGCGATGGCAACGATCGCGTCCGACAACTTCACGGCAGCGGACTCTTCGTGACCAGTGGCAGCCACTCGACGGTCCTCGACGGGTCCGAATGGAGCGCGGCCAATGCGTGGGAGATGGTGGTCTATACCTGGGACTTCACCGGCCCCGCCGGGTCGGGGATCGTGACCTCGTATGTCAACGGGGCCCTCAAGCAGCAACTCACCAATGTGTGGGCGCCGCAAGGGGTTATGAGCCGAATCTATGTCGGGCAACCAACGGCCATCGGAACGGCGACCTTCCCATCCTACATCGGCTGCCTCGCGATTTGGGACGGCATCATGACGGCGGCGCAGGTCGCCAATCTTTGGGACCAGGGGGCACGCTACGCCGTCAGCTCGGCAGACGGCACAGGGAGGCTCACCTTCCTGGCCGACTTCAACGGGCAGTACGATGCCGCAGTCGCGGCAGGCAGCCGCGCGTTCGCCTACGACGGAGCGGCCGACCGCCATGCGCTGATCGACGACGGACTGCGCGAGTTGGGGCGCAAGAGCTTCTCCTTCGGCATGCCAAAGCACGACCTGAGTGAGGGCGACCCGATCCCGCTGCACGCGATCGGCGTGCTGGCCGACAAGGACAACATCCCCTACATCCACCTGGATCACGAGGCCGATTACGCCGAGGTGAGCGTGGCGGCCGGCGACACCCGAAATACGGGTTACTTCTGCGGGGTTGCAGCGCCGGACGGACCGGCTGCGCCCGCCGTAGAGGCGTGGTCGCCCGGGTACAGCTTGCGGACACCGACTACCCTGCGGCAATGGGTCCAGGTACCTTTGGACGGGAGCGCGTTCAAGAAGTGGGTGCATATCGGGCCGGTCGAGTACTGCAATGCCGGCAACGGGCAGGACCTTTACAGCGGGGCGTTCGGCAGCGGGCAGGTGGGGTCGGTTGTCGCAGATGCCGGCAATACGCCGATGCAGTTCCGGACGAATGTGGCGGCGCTCAGCGGCACCTATCCGGACGATTACTGGACCGGGGCGCTGTTGATTTTCACGACCGGCGCGAATGCGGGACGGTGCCTGAAGGTCACTCACTGGTCGATGGCTACGCAGACGATGACAGTCGACGGGGCCTTCGCCAGCACTCCCGCTGTCGGAGATTTGTTCGTGGTGGACAATGGAGCGCGCATCCAGGGGGTCAGCGATTCCGACGGCACGCGACAGGCGAACGAGAACATGGAAGCCACTTTGTGGGAGACGGACGGCAACGGCTTCATCTTCACGAAACTGGAGTGGCTTTGGGGCGACACGCGGTGGCTGCGCTATGAGGGGGGGCGGACGCTGCCCATGCAGGGCATCGCGCACTATCTTCTGAGCCACTGCACCCCCGGCTACGGGCAGATCGGGGGGACTTACGACACCAGCTACTTCAGCAAGGTCCGCGTGCGACGGATCGACATCGACGGTCCTGCCGAGTATCAGCTCGTTCGGCGCAGCGCATCCGGCGGCGGGCCGGCGCTGGCGGACAACTTCCTGGTGATGCACCACGACATGCCCGGAAACGTGGGGGTGTTTGCGGGGAAGCGCAGCGTCAAGACCTGGCGGCTCAACGGCCTCAGCTACCGCAAATCGCAGCCGACGAAGATCACGAACTGGCAGCAGGTGGTGGCGGATTTGCAGGCTCCGGGGACCTGGCGACAGCAAGCGGGCACGCCACTGCCCGTCGAGTACGACGAGACGACGCAGGCGGCGACCTGCATCACACTGGGCACGGATGCGGCGGGCGTCAGCAGGCTGGGGTATGTGCGGGGGACGTGGAACGAGGCGACCGGGCGCATCACCTGGACGGACGAGACGCCTCCACCGGGGCGGCAGAACCCCTTCGCGGTGATGGCCGATCTCGTGCCCGCCAGTGTGCCCGACCGCCCGTACTATATGGCGGGTGTCGTGCAGGCCCCGGACGGCACATGGTCGTTGTTCCTCAACGCGCAACAGGCGAACTTCGACCACTTCGTCAACCTGGCGCTGCACGGCGCGGAAGACCGCTGGTCGTTCAGCGCGGACAACTATGCGCGGGAGAATCCGACGCCGAGCCTCAACGGCGGCACGGACGCGCTGTCGCTATACGGCCGCGGCTCGGGGAGCGTATGCGCGAACCGGGACACCGAATTCCGCTTCGCCGTGAACCCATACGCCAAGGACCCCGCACGCCGGTACATCGGTTACGGGCGAGGCAAGACGATCTACCACGAGCAGACACTGTACGGGTCGGACCTGCGGCCCCTCGTCGGCGTCTTTGGGGCTGACCCGCGATCGCTTCGGGCATTGCCGAACGGCGGGACGCTTTCGCCGCTGCCCGGCCCCCAGGTGCACGGGGCGATCTGCGCGGTGCTGGGGCAGGAGGACTGCATCGCAGTGCTAAGCGACACTGCGGCCGGGTTCACCTCCGGGGTCGGCATGTGGGTGAGCGAGGACGGGGTGCACTTCCAGCAGTTCATGTGGAACGGGGCGCTGCCGACCAACGCGCTGATCCCACAGGGGGTGCTGCCGAACGAGCCGAATCGGCTCGAGGCCTCGAGCGTGTTCCGAATCGGGGACAAGCGGGTGTACTACTACTACGGCGGGAGCTTCCTCAACTTCGCCTGGATCCGGTGGAACGGGGAAAGCAACTACGAACTCAGCGCGGACAAGGAATCCGGCTGGTTCGAGACGTGCGCGCTGGAATGTCCGCCCGAGGGCTGGGGGACGCTGACCCTCAATGTGACCGGCGGGAGCGGCTCGGTGACGGTGGAAGTCGTGGATGCGACAACGGAGTTGCCGCTCGCGGGTTTCCGGGCGTCGGAGTGCGATCCCATCCCGGACGGCGTCGCTTCGGTCGTGACCTGGGAAGGCGCGGACCTGTCGGAGACGACCGCGGACACCATCAGGCTGCGGATCGCCTTGCAGCGTCCGACCACGGACGCGGCCACGCCCGCGGTGTATGACTGGCAGATCGGGACGCTTGCGCCGGCGGCTGCACCGACGGTACAGGGCCTCAGCGTAAATGGGCGGGTCAACCCGGCGGGCGTCATCGACGAGCGCCCGAAGTTCACGTGGCAGTACGCCGACCCGGAGGGATCGCCGCAGGCGATGTACCGGCTCATTGTGGCCTCGACGAAGGAGAACCTCGACGCGAACTTCGGGGACCTTTGGGACACCGGGGACGTGGCCGGCGATACCACGAGCGCCACATACGCGGGGGCCGAGCTGAACTCCGCAACGACGTATTTCTGGAAGGTCAAGGTGCGCAACGCCAAGGGAGCGTGGTCTGAGACATGGTAGCGGAGGGAGTCTTCTCAACCGGCGAGATCGGATCGTATTGCACGGTCGATGACGTGCTGGCGCTGCTCGCAAGCTACGATCTGAGCGGGCTGGGCGACAGCGAGCAGATTGCGGCGAGGGTGAACGGGGCTTTGCCCGCGGCGATGGAGGCCGTGGAGGCGCTGGCGGATCGCGACTTCGACTATCACCAGGCGGCGGTCGTGCGGGTGAACGGCAGCGGGACGGACACGCTGTCGCTGGCGGAGAGCGGAGCCGTGCCGATCATCGACATCGCAGCGGTGACGGTGAACGGGCGCAATCTGGACTCGAGCCGGCTGGTCGTCGGCAGCGACGAGGCGAGTCTGCGGATGCTGCCGCGAGGCCGCGCCCGTGAGGTGTTCGCGCGCGGGAAGCTGAATGTCGAGGTCGTCCTCGACTGGGGCTTCACCGCGCCGCCCAGCGACATCTGCACGGCTCAGGCGAAGCTGGCGGCGGCGGAGATTTTGGCCTCGATGGCGGGCCTCGAGGGAACCGCGGAGAGCGTGCGGATCGGGGACTATGAGGCGAGATATGGCGCAGGCGGGGCGCTTGGGGCGGCGATACTGGCGCTGACCGAGAGCGCGCGGCGGATCGCGGGGCGGTATTGGAGGATGAGCGTGGGGGCGGTGTAGAGGCAGCCTATCCCCGGCCAACGACACCTCACCCCCGGCCCCTCTCCTGAGCAGAGAGGGAACGACAACGGCTTCCTACCCCGCCCGCTGCGCGGGCACCCCTCCCTCGTAGGGAGGGGGACGGCAACGGCGCCTCACCCCCGGCCCCTCTCCTGAGCAGCTATGCTTTACCCACATCTTGTCATGTGGCGAGGGCGGCTCCTATGAGCATATA
>CAYWBK010000398.1:0-6091 GCA_964455745.1 uncultured Armatimonadia bacterium | reverse complement strand
CTTCGCGGGCACCCCTCCCGTGCCGGGAGGGGGACGGCTAACGGCAACGGCCACGCCGAACGGCCCTACCCCGCCCGCTTCGCGGGCACCCCTCCCGTGCCGGGAGGGGAACGGCTGACGGCAACGGCCACGCCGAACGGCCCTACCCCGCCCGCTTCGCGGGCACCCCTCCCGTGCCGGGAGGGGGACGGCTAACGGCAACGGCCACGCCGAACGGCCCTACCCCGCCCGCTTCGCGGGCACCCCTCCCGTGCCGGGAGGGGAACGGCTGACGGCAACGGCTAACGGCAACGGCTAACGGCAACGACAACGGCTTCCTATCCCCCCTGCCCCCCTCCTTCTGTCGGCCTGCGGTCGGCGCAGGGAAGGGGGAACGGCTAACGGCAACGGCCTCGGCGGGCGAGACGCCCGCCCCACGCGGCATCCTTCTAACGGCATCCTTCTAGCGGCATCCTCCCAGCGGCATCCTTCCATGCAGCAATCCTGACACAGACGGCAATGCCGAAGCTCTCCTATAAACGCAGGGCATCCGTGACCTCTCAGCGAAGTATCCGCCGTCTGCTGTTCGTCGTTGCCGTTTTCCCTTTTTCTGCGTTTTGCGTTCAGCGTTCTGCATTCAGCGTTTCCCTCAGGAGGGTCACTATGGCCAAGAAGCTTCGCGTCGGATTCGTCGGAACCGGTGGCATCGCCACCGGCGCACATTTGCCGGGGTATCAGGCTCTCGACACCGTGGAGATCGTCGCGGCGGCGGATGTTTTTGCCCCGTCACTGAAGAACTTCGCCGGGTTGGCCGGCATTGCGCCGGAGAACTGCTTCAGCGATTATCGCGAGATGCTCGACAAGGTCGATCTCGACATCGTCACCGTCTGCACCCCCAATTCGTTCCACTGCCAGCCCACTCTCGATGCCTTCGCCAAGGGCTGCCACGTGCTGGTCGAAAAGCCGATCTCGATCAGTGCGGACCTGGCGCGCGAGATGATCGCCGCCGGGAAGAAGGCGAAGAAGCTGCTCATGGTCGGGCAGACGCTGCGGTTCATGAGCGGCTCGGCGCAGATGAAGGCGTGGGTGGACAAGGGCGAGGTCGGCAACATCTACTTCGCCCAGGCTCAGTACCTGCGCGTGCGCGGCGTTCCCGGCCCGAACTTCGTGTCGAAGGACCTCTCGCAGGGCGGCCCGGTATATGACATCGGCGTCCATGCGCTCGACCTGACGCTGTGGCTGATGGGCTTCCCGGAGCCGGTTACGGTCTCGGCGGGCGTGTATAAGAAGCTCGCGAGCAAGAAGTCGCCGCTCATGCCGCACGCGCCCTCGAAGTACACCGTCCCGGAGGATGCCGGGTTTGCGCTGATCCGCTTCAAGAACGGCGCAACCGTGATCCTCGGCGCAAGCTGGGCGCTGAACCTCGTCACCGGCGCGCACAATGTCATCGTCTGTGGCGACAAGGGCGGCTGCCAGCTCGAGCCGACGGCGCTGGTCCGCGAGCGCGACGGCGTTCTGGAGAAGGTCACGAACGAAATCTTCCAGTACCCGGAGCGTCAGGGGCATTCGGAGGAGATTCGGCAGTTCATCGAGGCAGTCCTGAAGGGCGGGCCGTCGCCGGTCCCCGGTGAGGAAGCGCTCATCACCCAGCGCATTCTGGACGGAATCTACAAGAGCGGCGAAGAGGGTCGAGAAGTTGAAATATAGGGCAGCCGCCGTTGCCGTCTGCTGTTGCCGTCCCCCCTCCCTACGAGGGCTATGCTTTACCCACAGATTGTGCTCTGGCTCCTGGTCGTAGCCGTACAGACCCGAAGGGTCGGAAGCCAATTGCCTTACTGGCGCAAGCGCCAGTCTGGGTGGAGCGTGCGAAGCATGTGGAATCCGGGTCCCAAGCTCTCCGAAGCCCTGAAAGGGCGACGGAAACATATCATTGTACCTGAGTTTGTGTCGCCCCTTGCGGGGCTTTTCGAAGAGGGACGCTCGAATCCACCAGCTTCCGCTGGTGGCAATTGGCGCACGCCCCCTTCGGGGGCTTGACGGCAACGGCCTGAGACCAGTTCGCCGCCCCCAGGTGCGAAGATGTGGGTAAAGCATAGCCTACGAGGGAGGGGGGCAGGGGGGTAGGAAGCCGTTGCCGTCCCTTCGGTGAGGGGATAGGAGGCCGTTCACCCATGATCGCCACCAAGCATCCCGCCAACCCGGTCCTCGACATCGCCCCCGATGCCTTCGACCGCTCGTGCACCTACGAACCGATGGTCCTGCTCGACGGGTCGCTGTTCCGCATGTGGTACGGCGGCCGCGACGGCGTTAATCGCGACGAAATCTGCTATGCCGAGAGCGCCGACGGCGTCCACTGGACGCGACCGGTGGCGAACCCGGTCGTCACCTGCCACGACGAGCCCTCGGGCTGGGATTACGCGATGGTCACTCGCCCGAGTGTGCTTCGCGTCGGGGATTTGTACCATCAATGGTACTCCAGCGTCGAAGCGCCTCCGGGGCCGGACCTGCTGGCCGACGCCGTGTCGGGGGCGGAGGACGGGGAGGGGGCGCGCCTCGGCCATGCGACCTCGCCTGACGGCATCCACTGGGCCAAAGACCCGGCGAATCCGGTTCTGTCGCCGGCCGAGGCCTGGGAGCGGCTGTCGATCCAGTGCCCGAGCGTGCTGCATGAGGACGGGCTATTCCGCCTGTGGTACAGCGGGGGACGGCGCTACGAGCCGGACGCAGTCGGCTATGCCGAAAGCCCCGATGGCGTCCACTGGACGAAGCATCCGGCGAACCCGATCTTCACGGGCAATGGCGGCTGGGAGGGGCGGCGCATCGGGGCGTTCTCGGTCCGGCGGGTCGAGCACCCGGACGGCTCGGTGTGGCACTACGCTTTCTATAACGCGATGGACGACACCGACAAGGGCGACGGCTGCGGGACTTCGCGCGTCGGCCTGGCGCGGTCTCGCGATGGCATCACCAACTGGGAACGCCACCCGGCCAACCCGGTCATCGACCTGGGCGCGCCCGGCGCGTGGGACAGCCACAGCGTCTACAAACCCAGCCCGTTGCTTATCGACGGCGGCACGCGCTGGCGCATCTGGTACAACGCGGCAAGGCAAGGCGACCGCCGCGAGACCATCGGGCTGGCGGAGACAGATGTGGTGTGGTGAGGAGGGCAACGCGTGGCGCGGGCGTCTCGCCCGCGAGCCGTTGCTGTTCGCTGCCCATCGATCTCCCTACCTGAACCTCACCGAATACAGGTCGGCATCCTTCAGCCGGAACCGCAGCCTCACCGGCTTCCCCTGCAGCGCGCTCACGTCCGAGCCGCCCTTCCACGCCACGACCTGGTCGATCTGGTCGCCGTATATCTCCGGGCAATCTGCCAACGCGAAGCCCCTTATCGCCCTCCCGTCCTCGCCCTGAATCTCGGCTCTCAGGCTCCCCGCACCTGAGGTCGAGTAGTTGATGACCAGCTCCCGCCCCGCGAATGTCAGCGGCCTGGTGACCATCTCTCCGCCCGCTGCGTCGGCGTGCACGGACACGAAGCCGTCCGTCCGCAAGCTGAGGCGGCGGATGCGGTTCGTGGGGTGCTGGTAGTGCTCCAGCGCGTACAGTGATATCTCCTCGGCGCTCATCGGCACGATGCCGTAGGCGATGTGATTGTTGCGGTCGGTCCAGTTCTCGATGTCCGGGCCGGGGCGCAGGAAGGCTTCCGGCCAGCGGTGGAAGCGCAGCCCGTCGCGGCTGGTCATAAACACTGCATCCGACACGCCTGGCTCTTTGTAGTCGGCGACCACTTTGCGCTCCGGCATGAAGCGCTTCGGAAAGCCCATGTAGATGTGCGGGGCGCGGAAGTACGGGGTGATCGAATTCGTGTAGAGCTGCTCTTTCGGCGCTTTGCCGAAGCTCAGCCACTTTGGCTTCGTCCAGTGGATGAAGTCCTGCGAAGTGCAGGTGCGGATGAGCCGCACTCCGCCGCGAAAGTCGCGCAGGTAGCAGACATACAGCTTCCGCAGCGGGTCGTAGAAGGCCAGGTTCTGGGAGTCGAACGCGCCCTCGGTGATGACCGGCTCCTGCTGCATCATCTTCCAGTGCAGCCCGTCGGGAGAGGCGAGTGCGAACAGGGGGCCGCCGGCGAGGGCCTTGTAGCGTTCATCCGGATTCGCCTTGGGGTTCGTGTCCTTGAGAGGCGTGAAGTTATGCCCGCCGGGCTCCATCCACACGATTGCGTTCTGTCTGCTGCCCCCGAACTTGTGGATGCCGAGATGCGGCTTCGACCAGGTGATGCCGTCCTGGCTCTCGGCGTAGGCCGCAAGATCGGCGTGCGGCTTCGCGGGTCCGGGGCCTTCGGCCGAGCCCCGGTAGTACATCCGGTACGGGGCCTGGGGCCAGTCGTCATCCTTGAACACGGTGATATAGTGGCTGGTATCGCCCTCCCACGGCGCGTCGAGAGTAACGGCGACCTCCCGCCGCACCGGCTCGTGCAGTCGTAATGCCACGCCATTTATGCTCTCGATCAGGTAGTCGTCCACGAACAGTTCCAGACGCGAACCGATGTCGATCATCTTCGCCACCTGCGCTTCCTCTGCCCTTCAGGGATGGGACGGCGACCTCACCCCCGGCTTCTCCTTGAGCGACCTCCGAACTCTAACCACCGCGCGGGCGTTCGCCCATCGTCTGCGCCTCTCCTCCCCCGCAGGTCTCTCTTCCGCGCCCGGCGAACCCCGGTCAAACCATCCCTAACATTACTACGCCGCTTTGAGAACCGGCAGACGAAGCGCGAACGGCATTGAACCACGGAGACACAGAGGGCACAGAGAACGACTGGGAAACGGCTCGCCTGCCCCATGGTAGACGCTCAAGGACGGTGTCGTTCACTGTGTCCCCTGTGGTCATTCGCCGTCCATTTCTCCGAGGGCATCTCATTGCCGAGCAGGGCCGCACAGCCGGCGTCGTAGTATTGACTGGAGCTACCAATCATGCGCCGTTGCCTTTTCGCTGTCACCCTCCTGCCTCGCTGCCATCGCCTTCTGCGCGGATGCCCCATACGCCGCCTGGACGCAGAACAGCATGACGCTGGTGATGCCCGCGTCTCAGCCGCCGAAGCCCCCGCGTCTTTCGGACGCCACGATCTCCCTCGCCGGGGGCGAGTACGGGAGCTTCCAGCTCGTCCTCACCGTCGGGGATCAGGCCCTCAAGGACGTTCGCGTGCAGGTGTCGGACCTCGTGAACAAGGCTAGAGGTAGTCGCATCGCTGCAGCGGAGATCGAGTGGTTCGAGGTCGGCTATGTCAACATCCCCCGTCCCTGGTGGACTGAGGCCTCCTTGTACATGCCGTTCGACAATGCCGCGGGCTGGTGGCCCGATCCACTTCTCCCCGTCGACTCGTTCAATGTTGCGGCGAAGTCGTCACAGCCGATCTGGGTCGATATCCATGCCCCGCGCGGCACGCCGCCGGGTGAGTATACCGGCACGATCACCCTGACCCCGGCGGGCCTCCCGCCGACAATGGTGGAGGTTCGAGCGACGGTCCGCGCCTTCGACATTCCGCCCGGAGCCGGGCACTTCAAGACCGCGTTCGCGCTCAACACCGAGAACATGCGCCGCATCTTCGGCGGGCCGCTGGACGAGAAGACCCGCCTGCAATATGGCGACTTCGTCCTCAAGCACCGCCTCGACCCGATGGACCTATATTGGAACGAGCCGCCCGCGGTTTCCGATCTCGAACATTATTTGCAGGGCGGTATGAACGCCTTCAACATCGTCAACGTGGCGGATAAGGAGGAGGCCCGCAAGCGTCTGACCGCTTTCATGGCCGAGTTGAAGCGCTCGCCGCAGGGCGAGAAACTCCGCCGGATGGCTTATGTGTACGGCTTCGACGAAGCCAACCCCGGCCCGACCTGGGACACCATGCAGGACGTCTTCGGCATGGCGCACAAGGAGTTCGGCCTCCCGACACTGACCACCGCCTTCGTCCCGCAGGACCCGAAGGTCCTCGATCAGCGCAACGTCTCGTGGTGCTGCCCGTTGACCGGGATCGACCCGCAGCCGACCAACCAATATGACATGGAGGCCGCCGACCGCTGCCGCGCGGCGGGGCATGAAGTATGGGCGTATATCTGCT
>CAYWBK010000397.1:0-6099 GCA_964455745.1 uncultured Armatimonadia bacterium | reverse complement strand
GGCCCGATCAGCCCGCGTGCCCAACGGCTCCGGGCGGCTTACGCCGCCATGCGTCCTGCGGACGCGAAAAGGGCCGGGGCCTTGCTATCCGGGCGCTGAAGCGCCCGGCTGAGGGGCGCTTTGCGCCGGGCGTCCTGGCGGACGCAACGGCAACGACTTCGGCCGCGTCCCAATGCGAAATCCTGGCCGAGACCAGTTCGAGGCCACTACACACACACATTGAGGGAAGGCCCCTTGGTCGCCCCCCTCCGGCGAACAGAAAAGGTATCCCCGCCGGTCGCAGGGAACGATCTCATGATACTTCAACACCCCACCGAGGCCGCATGACCCGCCTGCACCCCATCGCTATCGCGCTGCTCCTCGCCTGCGGCCCCCTCTGCGCCGAAGGCGGATTCCGACCGCTGACGATGGCCGTCTGCGACTGTTCGAGCATCGACGCCGCAGACCCTGCGGTGCGGATCACCCCGGCCTCCGCAGCCTCCGACGCGTTCGTGGCTTACGACCCTGACGGCACCCTAAGCTGGCACGCCAAGGTCTTGCGCGGCGGTGACTGGCGGGTCGAATTCACCTTCGACGGCACCGGAGTCGCCCTTCTGCGGAACACCGGACTTGACGCCGGCCGCATGAGCGCGACGGTGGATGCCCTGCCCCCCGTCCAGATCGGCGGGAAAGCGCCCGAGAGCGCGACCGGGCGGCTACTGTGGCTTGCCCAGGGTCTCGCGCCGGGCAGTCATACCGTGACCCTCCGGGCGGGCGGCGGTTCCGTCAGCCTGTGCGGCTTCGTGGTGATGAGGCCCTCGGCGGAGGGCGGGCAAGGGGGCCCTCCGAGGGTCGTCAAGGCGGGCGACCGGCTGATCGAAAGGCAAGACCTCTTGCGCGGGATCGCCGTGCGGGCACTGGCGGCGGATGCCAACTTGATCTGGTTCGGCACCGAGAGCGCCGGGTTTGGGCGGCTGGATGTGCCTTCGGGGCATCTAGCGATGCTGCTGCCTATATGGCAAACAACCGAATCGCCCCTAAGAAACAGCGCATGGTGGGGGGACATCCGCCGGGTCCTGGTGTCCGGGGAGCGCGTGTGGTTCGCCTGCCGTGGCGGCGTGGTCCGCTACGATAAGCCGCATGAGGCGTGGTCGCGGGTCGAGGTGCCGGGCGAGGCGCGCGATCTGGCGGTTCTGGGAGATCGCCTGCTCGTCGCCTCGACCCGCGGGCTGTTCGTGCTGAACGACGGTGGCGAGGTCACACCGACCGCGATTCGCAGGCCGCTGACGGCCGTCTTCGCGCGCGGCAAGAGCGTCTGGCTTGGCGACGACACCGGGCGCATCCAACAGTGCGATTTGGCCGACTTCGCGACCAGGAACATCTATGACGCGGGCCTCAGTTACGTGTCCGGTTTCGCGGCGTTCGATAAAGCGTTCATGGCGCTGGGGGCCTCCGGTCGCGGGCAGCCGGCCTGCGTTCTCGGCGAGTGGGGCGATGTCCTCGCCCTCCCCTGGCCGCACGCGACGCGAACGATGCCTTTCGGCTTCGCGCGCGCGGTGACGGAGTTTCCGGGTGGAAGGGCCTGCGTGTCAGGCTACGGCGGGCTGGCGGTCTACGACCGGGCGCTGAGCGCGCCGGTGCTGACGCTCTCGACCCGGCGCGGCATCCCTCACCCGATGGTCGGCGGAGCCGTGGCGGTCCCGCCCTCGGGCGCGGAGAGCCGGCTGTGGATCGCGCACAGGGCCGGCCTGTCCGCGTTTCGCATGTCCGATTTGCCCGCGTCCCCAATGCCGCTGCTCCTGTCGGGGAATACGGGCTACGCCGATTGCGACCGTGCGGACATCGGCTGCACTTACGAGATCGCCGGAAGCCCGGCTCCGCCGGATACAGGAGCGGCTGAGTCCCGGCAACCTGTGCTGCTCGACGGCGAAATCAGGCAGGCCGCGGGTGTCGTCGAAATCACCGGCCCCGGACACGACCTGTCGGTCACCTTCGCCCTCGGAGCCCTTGCGACACTCAGCCGGGTGCTGGTACACGCGCCGGTGGCCGCGCCTGCGGCGGCCCGCATCGAGGTCAGCGCCGACGGCGTCGCCTACCAGCCGGCTGACCGCTTTGCATTGCAGCCGGGTTGGGCGCAGAGCAAGGTCTTGGATGTGAAGGGCCGGTACATGCGGCTTGTTGTCGAGCCCGGCGCGGGGCGCTGCGGGGTCGATGAGGTCGAGTTGTGGGGCAGGAAGGCAGAGGACAAGTAGCAGAGGACAGATGACAGAACCGACGGGCGACAGGAGACTACGTGCGGACAAGGGCGCACCCGTGATGACGGCCATTCGGGCTGGCGTCTGCGTGATGCTTGCCCTGGCCGGGTGTCTGCCGGCTTGGGCGGCCTGGCAACGGTCCGACGACGACCTCGCCGATACCGCCGCCTATAGCAGCGAGATCGACTCCGGGCGCTTCATCGCCGTGGGGCTACGCCGGCCCGACCTGCCGGCAAAGCTCTATGTGCGGATGGGACTTAATTGGCGCGTATGCGACGATTCCACGCTGGAGGGGGGCATCCGCAGTCTCGTGCGCATCCGGACCGCCGGCGCCGCCACGCCTTTCGCCGAGATGTTCGGCGATGAGGGGCGCGCCGTCGGCAGCGAGGCCGATGCGCCTCTCCCGTATTCGATCTCGTTCAGCCCTTACCGCGACTTCTGCGCCGCCCGGGCGCTCGGGCGCGTGCGAGGGGCGCTCAAGGACCCCCTGAGCGGGGTGCAGATCGTCGGGTGGCTGCTCGACCCCGGTGAGCAGGCCGGCGAAGATGTCTCGGACTATGCGCTGCGGGCTTTCCGCCTCTGGCTGGCCCGCAAGTATGGCCCGGCGGGGCCGGAGGGCGAGGGGTCCGGCGCGATGACCGGCGAGGCCGAGGCGAGGCTTCTAGCGGCGAATCCGGTGGCCCTGAGCGAGGCGTGGGACGCCAAGCTGTCGAGCTTCGAGGACGTTCAGATTCCGCGTAGCAGCGCGAATATCGCCGCATTGCTTGACTGGCAGGCATTTCGCACCGAGGCCGCAACGGCGTTTCTGAAGGCGCAGGTCGCGGCCATCACCAGCGCCGACCCGCTGCGGCGGCCGGTCGTCATCGAGGCCCCCGGAGCGCCGCCGAGCCTGCTCGCAGCGAGCCAGTACAAGGCCGCAAGCGCGACCGTCGGCGGAGGGCCGGATAGCGTGGCGCTGCAGGCGAGCTACTTGCGGCACTGCGCGCCGGAGAAGAGCCTGTGGCTCACGCTCGACGGCGCAGGGCGCCCGGGTGGCGCGCTGGACAAGATGGCTTGGCGGGCGATCGGGGCCGGAGCGCGGGCCATCATGCTGACCGACGACACGAGCCGGGGCACGGCCGCCGGGGAGTTACGGGCCGCGCAGTTCGCGCACTGCCTGCACCGGATCGAGCCGTACCTGCTCGACGCGGTCCCCTACGACGAAGTTGCGCCGCCAAATGAGACTGTCACCTTCATCGCGCCGGACGGCCAGTCGGGGACGGACGCCTCCCTGTTGCAGGACCTCAAGCCGCTGTATCGGGCCGTGCGGGGCATCGGCTACGCAGCACAGGTCCTGCCCGGCTCGGAGGCGCTTGCCGTCCGTCCGGGCGAAGGCGAGACGGTGTGTATGTTGGGCATGCGGCGGCTGTCCTCCCCGGCCCTCGGCGCGGTGAGCGGCTTCGTGCTGTCAGGCGGAACGCTTATCGCCGACGCCGAGTTCGCCCGTTGCGACCAGTGCGACCGCGAACGCCACGGTGTCGAGGCCGGTGGCCGGGCGGATTTGCTGGGACTGAGAGATGCCGAGGTGGACGGGAGCGAGACGAAAGTGATGATGGCCCCCCCTTCCGGGTCGCCGGAAGACGGGCAGACAGTCAGGGGCGGCGGGCGGCGCGAGCTGACCGACGCCATCCGTGCCAGGGGCCGGCAGGAAATGCAGCTTCGGCCGGGGACGCGCGCGCTGGCCCGGTTCGCCGACGGCTCGCCCGCAATCGTGGAGCACGCGTATGGCAAGGGGCGCGTGGTCTACATGGCGACGCGCGCGGGACAACTCGAGGACTGCGCGGCGCTCCGCGATTTGGCGAAGGCGATCCTCTCAGGTAGCCCGGTGAAGCCTGCAACTGAAGTCAGGCTCGATGAGGGGCGCGGGCGTCCGGCTCGCGGCAGCATCTGCGCGGATGCGCTTATCGACGAGCAGCATGGCCGTGCGATCGGGATCGTGATGGACGAGGGCGATGACGACGCCCCGGCGCCGGCCTGCACCGTCTCGCTGCCTCTTGGCCACGTGGGGAGGATCAGCCAGGTGTGCGTGATGGACTGCACCCGCGGCGGCGCCACTGTAGGCTCGACGCCGGCTCTGCCCAGGGACCGCTGGTCGGTCGAACACGGGCGGCTGAGCGTCCGCTTGCCACAGGTCGCTCGCGTCGCCATCATCCTCGCCACCGCGCGACCGGAGCCGACAGTGGCCCTGGATGTCACCAGGACCGGGCGTGAGGTCGAATTGCGGGCGTCATCGTCCGGGACCGACGACCTGCCTCCGGGCGCGTCGATGCGTGTCCTGGCGCCCGCCGGGTGGGAATATGAGGGGACCGACTCGAAAGGACTGCGGCTTCCGCTGGGCGGAGGGGTGATCCAACTCAGGCCGAACGCAGGCGCGGAGCCGTCAACCTACGCCGTCGTGGCGAGCATCGAAGGCAAGAGCGGCCTGGCGCTGTCGCCGCCGTGTGCGGCGATGGTAATGGTGGGGGTGAAATGACGGGGTTCTGCCACAAGGAACGGCTCGGATCGCACTCTGGAGAGTGCTCCTACAGGGTCCTGCAGCCAACCCTATATGTACGCAGGGAGGTAGTCGGGAAGGCCAATGTAGACGGGAGCCGGGTCGGCCACTTCCGCGAGGATCAGGACGTAGCGATGGCCTCCGGTCAGCACGACCTCGTCCTTCGAGGGCCAGGTGAAGCTGCCGGAGACGCCTGAGGGGAGTTCGATGCGGCCGGCGGTATCGGGGGTGACTTCGTAGTAGTGACGCGCGAGCCAGGATGAAAGCTGTCTGGCCCACACTTGGTTGTCGAGTTGCGCGGCATAAAGCTGGTCGACGATGCGGTCGAACTCGTCCGGGGGATAAACGCGGACGCCTTCGCGCAAGGGGCAAGGGCCGACCTTGACCGGGCCACCGAACTGCTCGCGCCAGACGGACGGCAGGACGAGACGCGCGCGCCCGCCCGCTAACTTCACCTGATAGGTGCCGGTGAAAGAGTAGCGGCGCCCCGCCGAAGCCCCTGCGGCCTCAGATGAAGGGGAACTGGTACTCATCTGCTCCGTCACGGGTCAGCGCCTTCTTGGTGCCAAGCCTGCGTTTGGCCGGATCGTTGAGATCGACGGGAAGCGACATGCCGGTGACCCGCGCCTCGAACATGAAGCTGAGCCACTGCACCGTCACAATCCCGAATCCGGCTTTCTCGCGCAGCATCTCGCGCACTTCGCCGGGGTACAGCCCCGCTCGATCCAGCACGCGCACGACCGTGCGGCGGTTGAGGCCCAGCTTCGTCTGTATGCGCGTGGGGGAACTCCCGAAGCCGTAGAGTGTCAGTACGCGTAGGGCCTCATCCTCAGTGATACGCATCCGGTAAAGGAACTTGCCGGTGCGCTCACTAAAGGACTTGTCGCACCGCTTGCAGAAATAACGCTGCGTGCGGTGCGGACCGAACGATTCCTTGTAGATGACCCTGTCGTTCATCCGGCAGAGCGGACAATCGGGAGTTGAGCGATCCGTGTAGGTCCAGACTTGAACCATTGGTCATCACCTCGCGGAGGCGTGTACGGAGCCCGATATGTGCCCACCATCGCCCCTATTTGACCAGCGCTGACCATCAGTGACCGACAGGATACACTTCGTGCCCCTGTCTGTCAACTGTTTGGCGGCCCTTTGCAGGAGCATCGTTTTTGCGCAGGAGGGGGATATAGGCGCGAAGGTAGGGTCAATTGCCGTTCAGGAGGGGCCGGACCTACGAGACCGCCGGTCGTATCGGCGGTCTGGGCGGCCGTAGGTCGCCAACTGTATCCGGCCTCTATGAAACGGTTTGTCAAGCGTGAACTTCACCGCTCGCCGTAC
>CAYWBK010000396.1:0-6125 GCA_964455745.1 uncultured Armatimonadia bacterium | reverse complement strand
TTCAGCCCTGGGGCGAAATGCACCTACATCGCGACTTTTGCAACTGGCTCTATAGTGGGAATAACGGCTTGTTCGCACTCTGGAGAGTGCTCCTACAGACTTTTGCAATTGCCTCTACCCACACACATTGAGGAAGAGCCCTGCACCTGCCGCCTCTAATCCAGGAACATCGCCGCGATCTCGCTTTCGAGAAGATACGCATGGGGCGTCAGGCGGAAGCCGGCGGAGGTGCTCTCGATCAGGCCCAGGCCGGTCAGTTTAGCGATCTGCTCCGCGAATTCTTGAGCGACATCGACCCCGAAGCGGTCGGCGAGACGCGAGTATGACACTCCGTCCGAGGTGCGCAAGGCCAGCATGATCGTCTCACCGAGCGAGGTTCGAGCATCCGGGCAATCACGCTCCACGGTTGGATCGATCCCCGCAAGGACTGCCTCGATGTAGTTCGTGTGGAAGCGGACGTTGCGCGACCTGACCCCGTCCATGTACGACCAGGCACCCGCCCCGAATCCGACATACCCCCCGTTGCGCCAGTAGTTTTCGTTATGGCGGCAGCGGAACGGCGAGGGTTCGTCCGACGTGTTGGAGGCCCGGCGCGCGTAGTTGGAGATTTCGTAGTGCTCGTAACCTGCCGCGGTGAGCGTCTCGCGGGTGTGCTCGAACATCGCGATCTGCGTATCCTCGTCACACAACTCGAAGACACCGGCTTCGAGATCGCGGAACAGGGGGGTGTCCGGCTCGATCGACAGGCCGTATGTGGACAGGTGCTCGGGCCGAAGCGAGAGCGCACGGTGGAGGGTGTAACTCCAGTCGTCGAGGGTCTGCCCCGGCAGGGCCCGGATCAGGTCCAGCGACACGTTGTCGAATCCCGCCGTGTGGGCGTCGGCGACGGCCTTCTCGGCGACGGCGGCCGAATGAATGCGGCCAAGGAACTCCAGCTCCTCGTCGCGGAAGGACTGGACGCCGATACTGAGGCGGTTGAACCCGCAGGCGCGCAGCTCGGCCAAAGATCGAGCGGTGATCGTGCCGGGGTTGATCTCGCAGGTGATCTCGGCCTCCGGCGCGAGCGTGAAGTGCTCGCCCAGCGATGCCAGGATGCGCGCGAGATCGCCAGCCGGATAGAGGCTCGGCGTCCCGCCGCCGAAGTAGACCGTCGCGGCGGGCAGGGCGAAGGCCCGCCGGCGCGCCGGCCACGCCGCGATCTCCGTCTCGAGCGCCGCCAGGTACTGCTCGCGCTCCTTCCAGGGGGCCGCGCTGGAGTTGAAGTCGCAGTACCGGCACTTGCGCACACAGAAGGGGAAGTGGATGTAGATTCCGATGGGGCTGGCGGCTTCGCTCATGGGCAAAGGGATGTCGGCGCGGGCGCGGAATTGGATGTGCGTGCCCATGAGGATACGCCTTCGGGAGGCGAGGGTGCAAGACGGCGAATGGCTTCCTACCCCCTCGTCCCGCTTCGCGGGACACTCCCCCTCCCTCGGAGGGAGGGGGAGAACGGCGACCTCACCCCCGGCCCCTCTTCACGGGGTGGAGAGGGGTGAACGACGAACGACCAACGGCAATCGGAGGACGACCTTGCGTATCACGATTCTGACCATCGGCCTTCTCTGCATCCTCTCCCGTATCGCGCTGGCGAGCGTTACTATCGGCGGCGTCACTTACGACCACGTTGATCCCGGGCCGGCATTCACCGAGGAGGCCCGGCCGGTTCAGGACTGGCAGCCACCGAAGGCCTCGCGGGCCGAAACCGCCGCCGGGACGATCGCTTATGTTCCGGGCGACCCCGGCGAGTTTAAGCCTTTCCGTATCCCGCGCCCGTCCGAGCGCGTGGACAGGCTGTCGGCGCTCCTGACGCCGGGCGAGGACCGTGCGGTGTGGTTCGGCGTTTTCGCGCTCGAGGCGCTGCAGGGGCTGGATGTTGCCGTCGATGTCGGGAATGCGCCGCTGAAGGCTGAAGTTCGCCACATGCACTTCTGGCCTCAGCGCGCCGGTGGATATTCGACGCGGGTCTGGCACTGGGTGCCGGAGCTGCTCCTCCCATGCAAAGACGGGCGGACGATGTACCCCGTCTTCAACGGCGTATACGACTGGCGGGACTTCGACGTGAAATCGCGCGAGACCGCGGCGTTGTGGCTGACGATCAC
The DNA here is from genome assembly GCA_964455745.1 of uncultured Armatimonadia bacterium. Classification (GTDB taxonomy): domain Bacteria; phylum Armatimonadota; class Zipacnadia; order Zipacnadales; family CAYWBK01; genus CAYWBK01. Next base: position 3,987 of record CAYWBK010000396.1, on the reverse strand, counting down.
CGCCGCGAAAGACGCTCGCCCCGGCATATACACCGCAAAGGTGACCGTGTCGGCGAAGGGGCGCAAGACCCTCACGCTGCCGATGACCGTCGATGTGCTGCCCTTCGCCTTGAAGCGCCCGGCGGACCGCTCGTGGCTGCTCTACGCGGACGCTTACCGATGGAATAACGTGAGCGATTCGGTGGTCATGGCCGAACTGCGCGATTTCGCGCGGCATGGCATCACCGGGCTGGTCGAATTGCCGCTTGGGACCGCCGACCTCTCGGGCATCAAGAGCGGCAGGGTCACCTTCGACGCATCGCAGTATAAGCGGCTGGCGCGGATGGCCCGTGAGGCCGGGATCAGCGGGCCGCATGTGGTGAACTGCGGGTACGAGAACGCCGTACGGGATGCGCTCGGGCTGACGGACGACCTCAGCAAGCCCTGGCCGCAGGCCGTGTCGGACGGCGTTGCGGCGGTGGCGAAGTCGGCCGTCGAGGCGACCCGCGATGAGCCGGCGAAGTGGTACTGGTATGGCTGGGACGAGCCGGGCGGCGACAACCTGTTCGCGGTGCAGCAGTATCAGGCATGGCATCGCGGCGGGGCGCAAACGTACGCCACTTTCTACCAACTGGGCTTCCTCGACAAGGCCTCGGAGTACCTGACGGCTCCGTGCTTCGGCGCCGGGCTGGTCTCCACCCAGGAGCAGGCGAAAGCCGCATACAACGCCTGCAAGAAGACCGGCGCGGAGTTCTGGTGGTATGGGACGGGATGCTACATCGGCCAGGACGAGGCGATGTTCCCGAACCGCTACGGCACCGGGTATCTCTTCTGGAAGACGCGGGCGAAGGCCGAGGTGACCTGGACTTTCCAGCGCATCCACGAGGACGCCTTTAACGACTTCGACGGCATCCTCGCCAACCCCGCCGAGCCGAAGGACCAATGCACGGCCTATCCGATCTTCACCAAGCCCGGCGACTACTCCACCTACCAGGGCGCGATGCCCACGATCACCTGGGAGTCGGTCCGCGAGGGCATCAACGACTACACCTACCTGTCGATGCTGCAGTCGCTAATCGACGAATGCGGCAAGTCCGGCAATGCGGACGCTCGACGGGCCGGCAAGGCGGCTGCGGATTCGCTGGTTTCGCTGGACACGGCGATCCCGTGGGGCAACGAGGTCGGCGATTCGGGCTTCAACTGTCTGCGTATGAACCAGGTGCGGCGAGTTGCCGCAACGCAGATTGCCGCATTGCAGGACGCGCTCGCCGGGCGCGGAGTGCGAACCGGCGGCTTCGGGGCTGCGGAGGTGACGCTGGCGGTCGATGTTACCGGGCCGGGAGCGGCAGCGGCGGCCTCGCGGCCGGTCATCAGCATTCCCCGCGCTTCGGCGGCTCCGAAGATCGACGGGAGCCTCGACGACCCCTGCTGGAAGACCGCGGCGAAGGCCTCCGATTTCCGCTTCGTCGACAACGGCGCGCCGGAGGGCCCTGCACACACCTTGGCGATGACGTGCTATGACGATTCAGCGCTCTATGTGGCCTTCTCCTGTCAGGAGCCGGCGATGGACCGGCTGGTGGCCCGGCAGTCAGGCCGCGACCAAAGCGGCGTGTGGCTCGACGACGGCATCGAGTTGTTCATCGACCCGACCGGCCGGCGCGAGAAGTACGCGCATTTCATCGTGAACACGAACGGGTCGCTGTATGAAGAGATCGGGCAGGATCCGACGTGGAATCCGGACATCCAGTACCAGGCCCGTAAGCGCGCGGACGGGTATGATGTGGAGCTGGCAATTCCCTGGGCGGCGCTCGAGGCGGCGGGCTTCCCGCGGTCGGAGGCGATGGCGCTGAACTTCTGCCGGAATCGCTACGCCGGCTCGCAGCAGACGCCGCACACGGCCTGGGCCTGCACGTTCGGGGGCTTCCATGAGCCGGGGCGTTTCGGGGTAGGTCTCTTGGAGGAGGCTCCGGTGGCGCTGGCGGGGATCGAGTTGCCGACGCTGTGGGGGCCCCAGGAGGCGGCGGTGCGGGTGCGCAACCTCACCGACAAGCCCGTTCAGGCGTTCGTGCGCGCCGGAACGGATGAGAAGCGGGTGGAACTTGCGCCCGCACAGGAGCGGGAAGTTCGTTTCGCAATGGACCTTCGCACACCTGGAAAGTCGCAATTAGCGCTCGCCTGGGGGGTCGTGGGCAGCGAGGGCAGACAGGTATCGCTGGGTATCGAAACGCCGGAGCCGCTCCAGATGCCCGGCGGGGCATGGTTCCTCGGCAGCGGCGGGCGAGCGGAGGCGAAGATCGCGGCGAACATCGCGCCCGCGAACCTGGGCAGCTATAGCCTGCGTCTGCGGACAAACGCCGCCGGGAAGACGGACCTCGTCACAATGCCGTTGGCTGCGGGCAAGACCTGGACGCGGCAATTGTCGCTTCCCAGCGGAACCGGGAGTTTCGAGGTCGTGCTGGTGGATGCAAGCGGCCGCCGCGTTGCCGCCCCGCTGAAGGGCCGCATCTTCGCGCTGCCGGGGGAGTAGGTTGAATACTGTTCGCTGAAGCTGCGGGGTGTCTGAACCTGCGCAGCAGGTGAAGACGGGGCCCCGCAACTCCGGCAGGGGACGCCGGGGCATGCGCGCTAACTTAGGGCCAGTTGCCGTTCAGGAGGCCGGACCTACGAGACCATCGGTCTCGCCGGGGCGGGATCGAAGTATCCGGCCCCAGGCCGTCTCTCCCGGAGAGACAGATGAACCCCAAAGAGAACCTCCTCCGCGCGATCGGCTTCAACGACCCCGAGTACGTCCCTCGCGGCAACGAGCCTGTCTGGGGCGGAATTGCCTACGCGGGCAACTTCCGGGTCGCCTGCTGGACCGACGCCTGGGGCACGCGGTGGGAGACCACGCGCGACGACATGGTGCCGTTCCCGAAGGGCAACCCACTGCCTGATCTGCGTCGCATCGACGAGTACCGGATGCCCGATCCTCACGCTCTGTTCGATGCCGACCCGACGCTCGCCGCTCAGATGGCCTCGATCCCGGACCGCGAAGAGAAGCTCATCTTCGGCCAGCAGACGTACTTCCTCTACGAGCGGGCCTGGGCGCTGACGGGGCTGGAGAGCCTCATGGCCGCGTTCCATGAGCACCCGTACGAGCTGCGCGAGCTGCTCCGGCGCATCACCGACTACAACATCGCAGTCTTCGAGCGTTACATCGAGCTTGGCGTGGACGGCGTCGGCTTCTCCGAGGACCTCGGCACCCAGCGGGCGCTGATGATCTCGCCGAGGGCCTTCCGCGAGTTCCTCAAGCCGGAGTATGAGCGGGCCTTCGCGCCCGTGAAGGCCGCCGGGAAGCTCGTCAACTTCCACTCCTGCGGCTGTATCAAGGAGATCGTGGAGGACCTGATCGACGTCGGCGTAGACATCCTCAACCCCGTTCAGGCGCGGGCGAACGATCTTGCCGAAGTGAAGCGTAAGTCAATGGGCAAGCTGGCCCTGTTCGGCGGGATCGACACGCAGCAGGTCCTGATGCGAGGCACGCCGCAAGAGGTCGAAGCCGAGGTCAAGCGCGTGATCTCGATCCTCGCTCCGGGCGGGGGGTACATCATCGCTCCGGATCAGGGCATGCCCTTTCCAGAGGAGAACATCGAGGCTTTGTGGCGCTCCGCTGAGAGGTGGGGGAGATACCCGCTGGAGGCGGGGTAGTGTTCGCGAGGCAGGTCCGCGCCTACTGCCTGCGGGACATGGGACAGAACGGCGATCTCAACCACGAAGACACCACGGCACGAAACGGCCATCCCGCTGCTTCGGGGGCCGTTTCTGCCGTTTCGTGTCCGCGTGTCTTAGCGCAGCCTTCTCAGCGGAGACTACCAGCGCGAACGCCAGCGCCGCCATTCTCAGTCGCGCCCCAACGCTGGGCTTGTCCACGGCTCGTCGGATGAAGACGCCTCCAAGCCGCCTGCGCGACGGCGGGGGGCCGGATACTTCGCTGCGCTCGTAGTCCGGCCTCTATGAAACGGTTTGTCA
>CAYWBK010000395.1:0-6162 GCA_964455745.1 uncultured Armatimonadia bacterium | reverse complement strand
CCCATACCCAGTTTCGGTGGTCACGAGATGCCCCTGCTGAACCGTGGACATTGCCAGTCAAGAGGCTGTGCGCCCGCTGTACGCGAAACGTGGAATCCGCGTGCGTCCGCGGCCGTGCGAAAGTGTGTATGCTTCACCAGGTTTTGGCTCTGCCTCGCGATTGCCGCCGTCGTGTCGGCGGCCAGCGTCCGGGCGCAGCCGATGCCCGCCCCCGGCGGCGCGGCTCAACCGGCCCCCGATGACAAAGACGAGCCTGCAATCCCGTGGCACGCCAACGCGCACGAGGCGTTCGATGCCGCCGGGAAGAGCGGCAAACCGGTCTTCATGTTCGTCTACCAACCGTACGACAAAGCGTGCGTCTCGATGGAGCAACAGACCCTGGCCGACCCCAAGGTCGGAGTCGCCAGGGCCGGTGTCATCGATGCCCTGAAAGCGTTCGAGTGCGTCCGGGTAAGCACTCGCGAGCGCGCCAACCGCCCCGTGCTCCAGCAATTCAAGGTCGGACCACCCATCGGGCCCGCGAAAACGGGCTGGTTGGGGGCCAGCAAGGTGCAAATGGTGCCGGTCTCGTTGTTTCTGGGGCCTGACGGCACGGAGTACTACCGTCAGGTCGGCTATGTCCCCGGCCCGGCGTTCGTGGCCCAACTGAGGCGCGTTGGCGTGTTGCACGCGGCCTTCGTCAAGCTGCGTGCCAACCCAAAGGACGCCGTGAGCCTGGCGGACGTTGGCCATGCGTATGTTGAACTCGATCTGGCCAAGGTGGCCAAGCAGTATTTGGAGGACGCGATCAAGGCCGACCCGGCGGGCGCTTTTCCCGCGAGTCATAACGCAGCCCTCGACCTGGCCATCATCAGCATCCCGGACGATCCCCAGAAAGCCCTCGCCGGCCTCACGGACTACCTGATCGGTCAGCCGGCCTCGCCGCGCATTCTCGAGGCACGCTACTATATGGCGGTGGCGCATATCGCTTGCGGGAACGAGGCGTATGCGCGGAAGCTGCTCGCCGAATTCGACAACAAGCCGGCCAATGCGCCCGAGATGACCAGCCCCTGGGGCCAGCGCGCGAGAGAGCTTCTGGAGGACCTGTGCCTCCAGCCGGCGTTCAAGGTCATCGACAAGGGCGCGGATCCGGCTTCGGCCTACAAACAGTTCGGCGCATACCTGAAGGCGCATCCGAAGACCGCCCGGCGCCTCGAGATACGGTATTACATGGCTGTCGCGATGGTGAACGACGGGAAGCCGCACGAAGCGCAAGACATTCTCAGTAGTGAGTTCGAGAAGCTTCCCCCGACGGACCCTGGCGCGCATAGCGAATGGTCGTATCGCGCGCTCGTGTTGCTGGATAAGCTCCGCAAGGCCCCGAAGTAGTGGGACAAACGAACACAGCCGACGAAGGCAAGTGCATGAGCGACACCGGCGAGAAGGGCGGTGACTCGGTCGCCCCCCGCAACAGGCTCAACCACCTGACGAACCGGCAATGGATGGTCGAGACGAAGAGCTTTTGGTGGAGCCGGCCCGATGACGAGGCGGCGGAGGCCGTCGCGCCCGAGCTTTTGCAGGCCTTCGAGGAGTGGCTCCGCGAGCGCAAAGGCGATGAAGCCGTGGAGGCCTGGCTCGGCCAGGTGACCGACAGCATCATGCCGAGCGTCACCCCGCCGCGGGACAAGCTGAAGGCGCAGCACCCCGCAACGTTCTCCGAGGCGGATGTGCAGCGCCTGGTGGAGTTTTTCACCAAGCCCGGCGAGAGGGTGCTCGATCCGTTTGTCGGCTCAGGTTCGACGCTGGTCGCCTGCGCCCGCACCGGGCGGGAGGGCATCGGAATCGAGCTGGTGCCGCGCTGGGCGGATGTCGCCCGTCGGCGGGCCGCGACGACTTCCGCCGAGTTGGCGGCGGAACTCGCGCCACAGACCGTCATTGAGGGCGACGCGCTGGAAGCCGCAGCCGCTCTGCCCGAAGCCTCGGTGCATTTCCTCGTCACGAGTCCGCCGTATTGGAGCATCCTTGGCAAGAAGGCGGGCCTGAAGGTCAAGGCCGAGCGCGAGGACAAGGGCCTGCCGACCAAATACAGCGACCAGGAAGCGGACTTGGGCAATGTCGAGGACTATGAGGAGTTCCTGGAGGCGCTGGGGCGTGTGTTCGGGGCGTGCCGGCGGGCGCTGATCCCGGGACGGTATGCCTGCGTGATCGTCTCCGACTTCCGCCACGGTCCGCGATTCTACCTGTACCACGCCGATTTGGCGCGTGTCATCGAGCAGCACGGCTATGTTCTGAAGGGGATCACGATCCTCATACAGGACAATAAGAATCTGTACCCGTTCGGCGTTCCCTTCGCTTTCATCTCCAACATCCACCACCAGTACATCCTGGTCTTGCAGAAATCGGCATAGTTGGGGCGGTGGGAGTGTCGCTTGGGGAGGATAGGTTGGTTGCTGGTTGCTGATCGGTAGTCGTCCCCCTTCCGGCACGGCTATGCTTTATCCACATTTCCGAGCGTGTGGGACGCAATGATCTGGTCCATGCCGTTCCCGTCAGACCCCGGAGGGGTCGTCAGCCTCTAGCCAAGGGCAAGCCCCTGGATTCCGTCAGGAACGTACCAATGAGCGCCGAAGGGGCGATACAGGACCGACAAGATTGCACCATTTGTGCCGCCCCCTTCGGGCCTTTTGGGGCAACAGCCCGTGGCCCGCGCACAGAATGTGGGGTAAAGCACAGCCTCGTAGGGAGGGGGGACCGCTGACGGCAACGGCATTGGCGGGCGAGACGCCCGCCCCACGCGGCACTTTCGTTTCCTCCCCGCAAGCGGGGAGAGAGTCTCAGTCACCGGCCGCTCGCAGACCCCCGCGTTGACTTCCCCCGCTCACCAACCTATAATCGCGTTGATATGACCGTGTCCCTTTTGGGGTCCCTCTGTGGGCGAGACGACAGGCTGCGATGCTCCGGCGGGCGACTGTGGCCGGAGCTGCCCCGTCTTCTGCGCTTGTTGGGTCTGCTGCTTTGCGGGCTGGTTGTCATTCCTGTGGTTCGCGCCCAGACGCCGGCCGATGCTGCGCTCCCCACCGCCCTCGCTCGTGCCCCCTTCGAGCCTGCCCGAGGCTGTTACGTCGGCGCATACATCGACCTCGATCACACGGTCGCCGGCGACATCGACACCTTCGAGAAACTGGTGGGCAAAAAGCACGCCTCCTACTTTCGGTATGTCGGCTACGGTGCGCCGTTTCCGTACAAGTGGGTGCGCGATCTTGCCGCAAAGGGCGCTGCCGCGCATATCGCCTGGGAGCCGAACAGCGGGCTGGCCGACGTGAAGGACGACGATTACCTGCGCGGGTGGGCCGAAGCGGCGCGCCGATCCGGGTGCGTCGTGTTCCTACGGTACGCGTCGGAGATGAACGGCACGTGGCAGGCATACTCGGGGAACCCGGAGGAGTACGTCGCAAAGTGGCGCATTGTCTATAATGTGATGCACCAGACAGCGCCCAATGTCGTCATGATCTGGTGCCCTTTCTCGGAGCCGCAGCGCACGATCCCGATGTATTACCCCGGCGATGATTACGTCGACTGGGTCGGGGTGAACATTTACAGCGTCAAGTGCAATGACGGCGATGTGCGCAAGCCGGTCAACGAGGACCCGCGCGACGCTCTGAAGTACGTGTACGACCTCTACGCGGCCCGCAAGCCGATCGCGATCTGCGAATACGCAGCCACACATTACTGTGCGGCCCTCAAGAAGCAGACCTCGGAGTTTGCGGTCGAGCAGATGACGAAGCTCTACACGAGCCTCGCCACCGATTTCCCGCGCGTGAAGATGATTAACTGGTTTTCGGTGGATACCGCGCAAAGCGGCCTGGCGCACAACGACTATTCGGTGACCGGCGATCCGCAGGCTCTGGCGGCATACCAGAAGCTGATGGCCGACCCTTATTTCCTCGCGTCGGTTGACACTGGTGGCACGCAAATTGCAGCGCTGGTTCCGGGCGGCGCGCCAAACGCGACACAGACAGGATCAGGCTCCGAGGCGACCGTAAAGCCCCTGCCGGGTGGGGCGCGCAGGGTCACGACACGCATCCCCCTGGCTCTCAGCCAGCCCGGCCCGCCGCCGGCGACCGGGGTCACGATTGCTATCACCGGAGCCGCTCCCGGCGCGGCGAACGGGAAGCTGGACATCATCGCTCAGGTGGCGTCCGCGGTCGAGGTCCGCACGGTGCAGTTCCTGGTGGATGGCATCACCAAGGGGATATCGAACGTGGCGCCCTACCGCTGTCCGTGGAATGCCGACTTTGCTTCCGAGGGCGAGCACGTACTGAAGGTCATCGTGAACGATCCCGATGATGTAGAGGTAGCTTCGGCGCAGGCCGCGATCGTGGTCGCGCGCAAACCGCAGTGAGAGGGCTTCGGAGCCGGAGAGTACGGCCCGAACGCATATCCCCGTCCTGGTCTGTTCGTCTGCAAGAACTCCTCAAGGCGGGGAACATTTTGAGGCGTAGCGGGGTCAAACACAACGGTGTGCCGGTGGTGGAAACCGCCCCGCTTCGGCCGGGCCGGTCCGAGCAGGTTCGCGTCCCCGTGGCCTGTTGAATTGCTGCTCACTGGGCCCGCACCGAGACTGCGGCAGATGCCCGCGCGGGGCTCGGCTGTCGTGCTGTTTTGGTACATCGCGTCATTTCCCTAAGGGAGGCCGATTGATGTCCACCAAGCGTCTCGCCGCGATCCTCCTCATATCTTCGCTGTGTTTGTGCATTGCTGCAGTGACAGCCATCTCGGACGGCAGCGGGGCCGCCAATCCGGCGGACGCCGCCGGGGGAAGGTGGGCAGTACCGCAGTCGGTCTGGCCCGCGGCCGTCACCGCTCCGACGGTGGCGATCACCACGCCATCAGCCACCGGCTGGAAAGTCGATTCCGCCAGCTTCACATTCTCCGGCACGGCTGCCCCGGGGAGCGGAGGGGCGTTGACGGGTGTGCAGTACAAGCTCAACTCGGCGACGGTCTACAGCACGGCAACAGACGACTCCGGGGGAGCCTGGACCGCGTGGCATGTCGATGTGACGCTCGTTGCCGGCTCGAACACGATCTCTGTGAAGGCGGTCAGCGGCACGACGTCGAGCAGCGTTGTCACGCGCTCCATCACATACACCCCGCCCGCCCCCGCCCCCGTCATCACCTCGCCGGCGAACGGCGCGATCATCTCGGCCTCCGGCGCAGTAGCGATCAAGGGCACCGCCGGAAAGAGCACGGGCGGTCAGAGCATCAGCTCCGTTCAACTGACGATCAACGGGACGCCGGTCACCGCCTCCGGCACCTCCACGTGGAGTTACAACCTGACCGCTACGTCGGGCACCTATACTGTTACCGCGCGGTCGGTCATCACGGCGACGCCGAGCAATCTGTACAGCCCGTATTCAAACCCCGTGACCTTCGTCTACGCCCCGCCGCCGACGGCGGCCATCACCAATCCGCCCGCGACCGGCGGAGCCACGGACTTGTCCCCCTTCACCTTCACCGGCACCGCGTCGCCGGCGATCTCCGCCCTTGCGCCCGGTGTCCCCGCTGTCAGCAAAGTGCAGTACCAGTTGAATTCAACAACGGGGGCCTGGACGGACGCCTCGGTCTCCGGTGACGCGAACAACTGGAGCGCGCCGGTGACGCTGAAGGCCGGCTCGAACACCTTCTACGTGCGGGCCGTCGCCGGCACGGTCACGGGTTCGACGGTGTCGACCGCGCTCACCTACAGCCCGCCAACCCCTGCGCCGGTTATCACAGCCCCGGCGGACGGTGGTTGGGTCTCCAGCGCCAGCAGCACGGTGAGTATCACCGGGACGGCGGGGAAGAGCACCGGGGGCCTCGCAGTCACCTCGGTGAAGGTGGGCCTCAGGGTCAGCGGCTCCGCCTCTGACTGGACATGGTATACGGCGAGTGGAACCAGTTCGTGGAGCTACAAGGCGACGCTTTCGCCGGGTAGCTACGATGTGACCGCGCAGTCGTTCATCCACAAGCTCGCCTCGATGCCGGACCTCGCCAGTCCGCTGGCGACTATCCACACCTTCGTCTACGCCCCGCTGCCGACGGTTACCATCACCAATCCGCCTGCCACCGGCGGAGCCACGGACCAGTCGGCTTTCACCTTCACCGGCACCGCGTCGCCCGCGATTTCCGCCCTCGCAGCCGGGG
>CAYWBK010000394.1:0-6165 GCA_964455745.1 uncultured Armatimonadia bacterium | reverse complement strand
CGGCTTGAGACCAATTCGCGGCCCCCAGGTGTGAAAATGTGGGTAAAGCATAGCCTACGAGGGAGGGGGTAGGAGGCCGCTGCCGTTTCCCCTCCCTACGAGGGAGGGGGCAGGGGGTAGGAGGCCGTTGCCGTTTCCCCCCTCCCTACGAGGGAGGGGGCAGGGGGTAGGAGGCCGTTGCCGTTTCCCCCCTCCCTACGAGGGAGGGGGCAGGGGGTAGGAGGCCGTTGCCGTTCCGCCGTCCCCTACTTCGGCGCCATCTTCGGCCAGGCGGCCTGCAGCGTCTTGATCCATGTCGCCGCCAAAGCCGCACTGCCGTCGGCGTTGTTGTTGACCGCATCGGCGACGGTCGCCGTGACCAAGAGCTTCCCGTTCGCGAGGATCGAGGTATCCGCCCCGCGCGTCTCGGTCGTCAGACAGGGCAGCTTGTGTCCGGAGAGCAGGTCGTCGATGCGGCGCTCCAGTTCCTTGCCGCGATCCCAGACCCGGCCGTAGCCGTCCTTATCGGCAAGGCGGAATAGGAAAATGCCGCCGACGGCGACTTTGTAGGTCGAGGGCCCGAGCACGAAGTCGGTCGGCGCGACCTTCTTCATGGTCGTGGCGATGTGAGCCGCCCACTGCCGGGCAAGCTCGTCTTGCGGCACTTTGGCGGCGGCCGCGTCCTGCTCGTAGACGGTGATGATCCGCACCCTGCCGACCCAGATCGTCGGCGCGGAGCGGATCTTGCAGATCGTGACCGGGGCGAGCGGGTCGACGGACAGGGCCTCGGTGATCCGCTGGTTCGCAATGGTCTCGCGCTCGGCGACGGAGTACCCGCACGCCGGGGCTGCGATGGTGAAGAAGTAGCCGTTGTCGACCGAGACATTGAGCTTGTCCGGGGTCCACTTGGCGTTGACCTTGGGTCTGTCGTTCGGCCCGGCGTACAGGGCAATCTCACCGGCGAACAACGGAGCAGTCAGCCCGACGAGCAATGCACAGGCTACGGTCGCGACCAGCATGAGCTGCAGGCGCTTGAACTGTTGCATGGGGCCCTCCCTATGCTTCGTATGTAACGATTATGCGTATATGAGCGCTAGCCTGAAACCTCTAATTCGCCGCCGAGGTCAGGAATCCTCCTGCGGCTCCCGACGCAGATTGACGCTGTCGGCCTTGATGCCCCCGAAGCGACGTTGCCGCCTATTATACTCCACAATTGCCTCTATGAGATGCTCTCTGGAGAAATCCGGCCACAAAACCGGCATAATGATGATCTCCGAGTAAGCGACCTCCCACAGCAGGAAGTTACTGATCCGGCTCTCTCCGCCGGGGCGCAGGAGGAGGTCGGGCTCGGGGAGTTGCGGGGCATAGAGGTTCGCGCTGATCGACTTCTCGTCGATGTCCTCGAAGCCGATCTCGCCGGCTCTCACTCTCGCCGCCAGAGCGCGCGCGGCATCGACGATCTCCGCCCGCCCGCCATAGTTGACGAGCAGATTGAGCACCAGCCCGCCGTTGCCGGCGGTGCGCTGCTTGCCCTCCGTGATGGCGTCCTGGAGGCCTTGCGGGAGTTGGTGGAGCCGGCCAGAGGCGGTGAAGATGATGCCCATCCGGTCCATGTCGTCGATTTCCTCGCGCAACGCGGTCTCGATGAGCATCATTAGCCCGGAGACCTCGTCCGCGGGCCGTCGCCAGTTCTCCGAACTGAACGCATAGACCGACAGTACTCCGACGCCGAACTCCGTGGCGGCCTCGATGACCCGCCGCGTGGCCTCGCGGCCCTCAATATGGCCCTGAATGCGCTTCATGCCGCGCTGCTCGGCCCAGCGGCCGTTGCCATCCATGATGATGGCAAGATGGGAGGGGATATCGAGGCCCGCCAGTTCAGGCGGGAGAGAGGTGATCTCGTCGGTCACGAGGCGTCTCCGGTCAGTTGGTTGCACGTACGAGGACCATTCTACCTGCCGGGAGCTGTCGGGTCAATGTGATTGTGGGGGGTGCGTCTTTCAGTTGTAGGTAGTATTACTACGCCGGTTGTGCGGCCTTGCTCGGCAATGAGATGCCCTGCGCAGAGATGGACGGCGATTGACCACAGAGACACAGGGGACACAGAGAACGGCAACGTCCCTTAACGCCTATCGTGGGGCAGGCCGGCCGTTTCCCAGCCGTTCTCTGTGCCCTCTGTGTCTCTGTGGTTCAACGCCGTTCGCTCTTCATCTTGGGATACGGTCAGCCTCTGACAACATTCCGAGCGCTTCGTCTGCCGGTTGTCAAAGTGGCGTAGTAGTAGGCAATCGGCGGTAGTCGGGCCGTATTCAACGGCCAAAGGACAGGCCGTCGGGGCTATGCTGCTACGGAGCTATCCGCCATGCCGCAATCCTCCAAATCCTATCAATCCTGTTCTCTTGCCGTTCCCTGCCGCCGCGCTTGCGGCAGTTCTACCTACAATCAGCGGGCGGACCCGATTGTGGGGCTCTTCCTCAATGTGTGCGGGTAGCTTGAGGGGAGCCCCGTAAGCTGATCTCGATAGATGAGTGAATGCCGTCAAGCCCCGCAAGGGGGGGCCGCCTATTGCCACCGGCGGCAGCCCATACGCGCTAAGTTAGGGCCAGACGCCGTTCAAGGAGAGGCCGGACTACGGAGTCGCCATGCGGTTCCCCGAGGCGGGCGTCCACGCCACCGCCCGAAGGGTCGTCCCTCGTTCCGCCTTGAGAACCTCTTGTCTCGTGTGTGTGGTTTCGTCCACAAACCACAGGTTTCCCTGATCGATTCCGATGTGCCATCCTGATGAGGCGGTGCGCGGGGGGAAACCGTAGGCAGGGCACCATGACCACGGAGCGCCCGAGGCGGGGGCGTCTTTCCCAACGGGCTCGAGGCGTCCTGTTCTGAGGTCAACCTTGTCGACCACGGAGTAGCAGTCTGCGTGGTCCGCTATGTAAATGCTCCTGGAATCGGGCGTCCATTCGCATGCGTATTTGGAATCCTCTTCATCCTGGATCGGCGGGTAGCCAATCGCAAGCTCGGGCTTGCTGAGGGCGACGATCCTCCGTCTGTGAGCGCCGGACAAGTCCATCACCCAAAGGCCGTCGCCTCGTGTATATGCGATCGCCTTGCCGTCAGGCGACACAACGGGCCAGTACTCCGAGCGCTGCCCCGTCGGCGACAGGTAGAGCGGGTCGTCTCCTGTGGCACGCATGGAGCGTATCCTCGCAGGGCCTTTCCCGGAGTCGAACTCCACATAGACGATGCCGGTTCCATCCGGCGTCCAGCAAGCCTCCATTGGGGAGAGCTGCCTGGGCCACGGCTTGTCGGCGCTGGGCTCCTCGAGCAGTTTGCCGCGACAGAGGACCTCTTCTGTTCCATCGGTGCAGTCAAGTGATGTGAGTTCGGCGGCCGCCTGTGCGTGGTGTCTTACAAAGAGCAGCTTCGGGAGGAACGGGTGCCACTGGTAACTGGCGTAGAAGTCGGCGTCCTTCGTGAACTTGAGGGGAGGGGTGGCAGACGAGGGATCGGTGCTGAACACATTCAGCGTGGCGCTGTCGTCTTCGTCGAAACTCCACAGGGCTACGAACCTGCCATCGCTGGAGAAACAGTGCCCGAATCGATCGAGAGCGTAGTGCCCGCTTGCCAGTGCATGGAGAGGGAGGCGGGGTGGCATGTCTGTGATATACACCGAGTCCGGCTTGCCGTCCTGCTCGGCGATAATGAGGGTCTTGCCGCTGACATGTGCTGTCTGTCCTTGAGCTGTGCCCACCTGCAACGCCAGAAAGATGGCGACGCACAGTGCGCCACGAATTGCGCTTCGCGTACTCATTGCCTTGCCTCCCGCTGCGAGAATCGCCGCCAGTTGCCCCCTTCCAGGGCCCGCTGCCGGATCATCTTAGTTGTCTCAGATTGCCGAAATCCGGCGTGACGATTGCTTCGACTTCGACCGTGGTGTTTTTGTTGCCTTGAGTTGCCCGCGATTCGCGTCTAGTGGCGAAGCACGCCGGAATGAGCGGCCATTCGCCCTTCGCTGCTCGGCACCTGCCATCTGGCAGCAATGCGGCCGCTGCGTGGGCAGCGACGGAGCTGCACAGTCGTGCGTGGGCGGCTCATGCGTACGCCGGCTGCTCACGGCGCTCCCTTGTGCCGCAGGATCGCCGCCGCTTCGTTTGGGTCGGTCGTTGTGCGGCACATCTTCCCGGCGCACAGATGGGCTGTGGCAACCGTGTCGAGCGGGTACCACAGCGCCGAGATCGCGGCGTCATCCCTTCCGGGCACGAGCCGCCGTCGCACCGCGCCTAATGAGAAGGCTCGGTAAGTCGCCCGCCACAGCGCCTCGGTCGCCGGTTCGGTCTCGGGGCCGATGACCGCCGCCCGCACCGGCCTGAGCAGCATCTCCACCGCCTGCCCGTAGGCTGCGCCGAAGAAGCCGTGGGCCCGGTGCCGTCCGGCGAAGGCCCGTAGCGTCAACTCGGCCTCGCTATGGTAGCGCTCCTCCCCGGTCAGGCCGTGGAGGCGCAGCAGAACCTGCGCCATCACCGAATTCTCGACCAGGCTCTTCTGCCGTTCCGAAAGGGAGCCGAGCCCGCTCTCGCCTTCTGGGATGTCGAAAAAGCCGCCGCCCTCCGCGTCGAAGAGATGCTTCTGCACATAAGCCACGACCCGTTTCGCGCCGTCGAGGAAACGAGGGTTCCCCGTGGCCTCGTGGACATCGAGCAGGCCCCTGGCGACGTAGGCCTGATCCGCCAGCAGGCCCGCCGGCCCGGCGGAGTTTCCCACCATTCTCCACAGCGCGCCTTCCGGGTCTGCACCAGCTTTCAACAACATATCCGCCGTCTTTTCCGCCTCGGCGAGGTACAAGGCCTCGCCCAATTCCCGGTGGGCCTCCACCAGCGCAGTTATCGACATCCCGTTCCACCCGCTGTACACCGTCTTATCCACATGAGGCGTGCCGATGCGCGCCCGCTCTTCGCGGCTGAGAGGGAAGTAGTCCTCGCCTGTGACGAACTCCGCGCCCTCGGCGTGGCTGCCTACGTCGGCGTCCTGGCTGCCGTAGAAGCCGCCGGCGTCGTCGTGGAGGGCGCCCAGCATGTAGGTGATGGCCCCGCGCGCGATCTCCGCATAGCGCTCATCGCCCGTCACCGCGTACCCGCGAGCGTAGCTCACCGCCAGCTCGGCGTTGATCTCAAGCATCTTCTCGTAGTGGGGAACGGTCCAGTCGACGGACACCGAGTAGCGGTGGAATCCGCCGTCGATTCGGTCGTATAGCCCCATCATGCCGTCGAGAGTACGGGTGACGATCTCGAGGAGGTGGGGATCGCCTGTGGTGACGTGACGCTCCAGAGCGAAGTCGATGGCGTCAGGGGCCGGGAACTTCGGTTCCGTGCCGAAGCCGCCGTGTTCCGGGTCGAAGTTGTGCTCGATGGCGTGGACGATCTCCTCGAGTGTGCCCTCGGGGATTGCCGGGGGCACGGCATGGGGCCGACGGGTCGATTGCTGACGCCGCAGTTCGTCGGCTTTGGCCTGGATCGTCGCCCGGCTTTGGTGATAGACACGGTTGACCTCGACGAGCAGCCGCCGCATCTGCTCCGGCGGGACGAAGGTCGCGCCGTGCACGAGTTCGCCCGTGGGCGTCAGGAAGGCCGTGGTGGGCCACCCGCCTTGGTTGTAGCGAGCGTTGATGTCCGGGCGGGTGTCGCTCTCGACCCGGATCGGCACATATAGCTCGTTCACGAGCCGGATGACTTCGGGGTCGGAATAGCTGGTGCGGTCCATAACATGACACCAGTGACACCACACGGCGCTGATGTCGAGGAGAATCGGCTTGTTCGCGGCCTTGGCGTCCTCAAAGGCCTGCGTAGACCACTCGCGCCATCGGATACTGCCTGACAGTGTACCGCTCATCATCCATGCGCCCCCTTCATACTGGTTTGGTTGAAGGTTACCCATACCGACGCGGAGATACACGGGTGAGGGCTATGAGAGGAGGGCTCTTCCTCAATGTGTGTGGGTAGATGCCGCAAACTGGTCTTGGCGAGGGCGGTAGTCGACTGCTGTGGGTAAGCCGTTGTCGTTGCGTCCGCAGGACGCCCGGCGCAAAGCGCCCCTCAGCCGGATGCTTCAGCGTCCGGTTCAGGGCCGGTAGTCACGGCCGTTCCCGTCCGCCAGGACGGGTGGCGGCGCAGCCGCCCAAGCCGTCGCGGCGTG
>CAYWBK010000393.1:0-6179 GCA_964455745.1 uncultured Armatimonadia bacterium | reverse complement strand
CCGTTTTGCCCAGCAACCAGAGTCCGGTTGTTCGAGCCGAACGGGGCGTGGGGGGGGGAGGACGCCGGGGCCAGCGGCTCGTATGATGGCAGAAGGATTGAAGTGGAATTGATGCGGGCGTTCGATCTGAAGGCGGTTGCGGCGCGGCGCGCGCGAGGCGACAATACCGTGCTGCCCATCGTGGACCGCCTGCGCGTGGACTTCATCCGCCACGGCACGGACACGCGCCTCGTGCCGTTCGTGATCGAAAACGTGCCGCTGCCGTAGGATGCGATGCTCCAGCCTCGACGCAGGCTCGCGCTATCCCAGCGCGTATGCTGCCACGTCCCGGATGGTGACTTGCCCCCGATCCACGAACAAGCCCAGCGACGGGGCGGCGAACTCCCGCGGCGCTACGGCGCACTGAACGGCCAGGAGGTCGTCCACATACAACTCCAGACGCGGCGGCCGCAGTGAGACCCGGAGGTGATAGGTGCGCTCGCACTGGACCGGGAGCCGTCGGCGATGGCACTCGAAGAAAGACGGGAGAGCGCCCACGAAGGCCGTCTGCTCTGCGGCATCGAGACCCACGACGATGTCGCCGACGTTGTGGCCTGCGTTGCTTTGCGGGCGCAGGATCAGGCCGCAGGCGACGCCGGAGTGCAGCGTCAGACGCGCCTCGACCTCCATGTCGCGGACGCCGATCCCGAGGTCGGCCGTCTGCCACCCGGTGCGCGATACTCCGTGGTATCCCTCCCCGTCGAGCGCCCATTCCCCGGACAACAGCGGGCACCAATGACCCAGCGGCAGGGGCATGTGGACGATGGGAGGGCAGCCGCCGGGCTGGATGAGCGTCTGCTGTCGCATCGCCGCCGTCCGCGGGCTGTAAGCCAGGCGCAGGCGGCCATCCGGTAGGGCGCGGGCGAGCATCGGCGGCGAGAGGGTGTTGGTGGCCCCGGTCTCCTGGGTCGAGATGACATAGCGCTGGCCCTCGAACTCGACGCTCCGACACGAGTGCGGGCACGGCGGGGTGCCGGCGATTAGCACATTGTCGCCCTCGATCTCACGGTAAGGGCCTTCGGGCCGGTCGGCGACGGCGTACATCGTGCCGCTGAGGACGTAGGGGTCCGACAGCGGCGGGCGATTGCCGTGCATGTTGCCGGTCAGGCAGGTCATGTACCACCGGCCGCCCAGCGGGAATACCTCGGGCACCTCGACGGTTCCGTACGTCCCTGGTGCGAAAGCCGGCGGCAGCGGCTCCCAGTGCAGGAGATCGCGAGAGCGCGCCGCGCCGATGACGGAGGTCTCAGGCATCTCCTTGCCCGGAATGCGGGTCGCGAAGAAGCCGAACCAGTCGCCGGACTGAGGGTCTTGCGCCACGCTGAGGTCCCGGCAGTCGATGCGACCGGGCACCGTGGCATTGCCGGCGTTCCGATACCAGCGCCCATCCGGCTCGATCAACGGATTGCCGGGGTAGCGCTCCCACCGCTCGCAGTCGTCGCTGAGCGCCACGCCGATCCGCTCGACTTGGCCGTTCTCCGCGCTCCCGCGCATGGTGTAGAACATGTGGAAGCGCCCGTCTCGCTCGCAAGCGCAGCCCGTCCACGCCCACAAGTCCTCCAGCGGGTACGCCGGGTCCGGTCGCAGCACCGGCGGGCGTTCGGTCCAGTGGATGAGGTCTTGCGAGACCGCATGGCCGATGGCATCGCAGTCGGCAGGATCGCGGTCGGAGCCGGGGTCGATGCGGCCCTGCTGGTGGAACAGGTGCACCGTGTCGCCCCGCACCACAAACCACGGGTCCCAGAGCGCCATATCGCGCGGTCGATAGTCCAATGCCATGCGTATTTCTCCTCACCGAGGGCCTCGCGCATCGCAGTGGCGGCCCGCAATGCCTGTGTGATCGAGTTTCCTTCGGGATGGGGCGGTGCCCTTCCTGCCGGGCTCTTCCTCAATGTGTGTGGATATCTTGACACTGGCTGAACAAGTCGTCTCGGGCGCGTGGCGTTATCCCGTGCCGTCGCGTCCGCAGGACGCCTGGCACCGTCAACGATCGCGTGCCCGAGACGGGGCCGGCGAACGGGTCACGGCCCGATGTGCCGGACAGTCCATCCAGCCCATGTCAAGCCACCCACACACTTTGAGCAAGAGTCTCTTTGCTTACACGAGGTTTTCCGCCGCAGAGGCCGAAATAGCCTTGCCGGCAACTCAAACCCCACGAGGTTAGACCTGATGACCGAACGAGAGCGCTTCATCAAGACGATGACGTTCCAGCCCGTCGACCGCGTGCCGAATCACGAGCTGGGCTACTGGCCGCAGGCATACGACCGCTGGCTGACCGAGGGCCTCCCGCCGGATGCCTTCAAAATGAACTGGTTCGAGGGCGAGGACTTCCTGCATCTCGACCGTCGCGAGTTCGTGCCCGTGAACCTCGGCATGATCCCCGGGTTCGACTACGAGGTCCTCGAGGAGACTGACCGCCATATCATCGCGCGCCATGGCACGGGGTATGTCACCAAGGCTCTCAAAGACGGCACCAGTCGCGGCGGACGCATGTCGATGGACCAGTACATGCGCTTCGCCGTCGAGACGCCCGAGGACTTCGCGGCGCTGAAGTTTCGCTACAATGCGGAGACGCCGGAGCGCTACCCGGATAACTTCGACGAATTGGCGAAGGCCTGGAACGAGGGCGACCGTCCGGTGTGCTTGTGCCACAACTGCGTGGGGGGCGGGCTGTACAGCAACATGCGCATCTGGATGGGAACCGAGAACCTCTCGTTGGCCTTCTACGACCAGCCGAAGCTCGTCCACGAGATGCTGGAGTTCATCGCGGACTTTATGATCGAGGGCTTGCACCGGGCGCTCGATACCGTCAGGATCGACTACTGGAACTACTTCGAGGACTTCGCCTTCAAGAACGGGCCGCTCATCTCGCCCGCCATCTTCCGCAAATTCTTCCTGCCGCACTACATCCGCATCAACGACTTCCTGCGCGCCCACGGCGTAAACATCATCACCCTCGACAGCGACGGGAACACCGAGGCGCTCCTGCCGCTGCTCATCGAGGCGGGCATCACCGGCACCTGGCCGTGCGAGATCGCCTCGGACATGGAGCCGCTGAGACTGCGCAAGGAATACGGCCGCGACCTGACCTTCAGCGGCGGGATCGACAAGCGCGAACTGGCGAAAGACCGGGCGGCCATCGACCGCGAGATCATGCGCAAGGTGCCGGAATTGATCGCCGACGGCGGCTTCATCCCCCACGTCGACCACACCGTCCCGCCGGATGTGAGCTACGACAACTTCATGTACTATATGGAAGTGAAGCAGAAGGTGCTGGGAGGATAGCGGAAGAGAGGCGATACGGCTGATAACCACAGAGACATAGAGAACGGCACGGCCTTGAGTGCTATGCCCGTTGTTGTTCGTGTCGTTATGCAAGCCGTTCTCTGTGTCTCTGTGGTGAATCGCCGTTCACCTTCCATCCGCCTCGCCAACAATCCCCGTGCTCGGAGGCGTAACCATGCGGTGGCTTCTACCTCTCCTGCTTGCCCCCGCCGCGCTCGCACAGACCGGACGCACGTTCACCGTGTCGGACTTCGAGCACGGGATCGCCGGGTGGGTGACCAACGATGCGGTGAAGTACAGCGGCAAAACGCAGGATACGCCGCTCGTCTCCATCGCGCCGTCGACGGACGCTCACTCCGGCAAAGGCAGCCTCGAGGTGTCATTCCATGCCGGACAGGGCTGGGCGGGAACCTACATCATGCTGGAGGCATTCGGCGACGCTTGGGCCGATGCCGGCGTCGACGAGTTCGCGTTCTGGATGAAAGGCGACGGCCAGGACAAACAGGTGACAATCGACATCCAGGCCTGGAACGACCAGCACGTCCCCGCCTTCTTCGGGATGCCGGTGTCGCTGCGGGATACGGCCTGGCACGAGGTGGTCATCCCGCTCGCCCGTTTCCAGGCCGCAAATCCGGGCACGCCGCTGCGATTGCCCTCGCTGCACGCGTTCCAAATCGACGCCACGGGGGAGATCGGACCGGCGAGGCTGTGGGTGGACGACATCGTGGCGCGCAACGCTCACGGACAGGGCGCGGCTTTCGCCAAGGGGCCGCTGGATGACAAGCTGCGGGCGATGCCCCCGGTGCGGGGCCTCCCGCGCCTCGGAATGTGGGGCTTCCCGCCGCTCACGCCCGAGGGCCTGGCCCGCGCCCGACAGGTCGGCCTGCAGTTCGGCTCGAACAGCGAGGCCCGTCTGCAGCAGGAATTGGCCTTCGTGCAGGGCCTCGCCTCGAACGTTTGCCCTGGTCGCCCCGGCCCTGAGGCCTTCGCCGACCTCGGCCTCACCAGCGAAGACATGGACCAGGATTCCGCCGGGCACCGGACGGGCGAGGGGGTGGAAAGCGCGGTATTCTCGCCAGCGGTCCTCGACCGCTTCTGCCGGTACGTGGGGGACCAGGTACGAGCGCGGAAGGGCGCTTCGTATGTCAGCTCCTTCATGCTCTCCTCGCCGATCAGCATGTACGGGGAGGTCCACTACGCCGCCTCGACCACCGGCCAGTACGCGGTCTTCAGCCGGCCCGCGAAAGCCAGCTTCCGCGCATGGCTGAAGGTGCAGTATCACGACGACCTGACAGCGTTGTCGCGGGCGTGGGGACAGCCGGTGACGAGTTGGGAGGCCATCGTGCCGCCGATGGGGCCAACGGCAGGGGCGGTGGGCATCGACACGCGCACCGCCTGGTCGGACTTCATGCACTGGTACAACTGGTGGCTGGAGGAGGTGACCCGCCGAAGCCTGGCGGCGGCGCGCGCCGAAACCGATAAGCCCCTCGCCGTGATGATGGGCGGCCCGAAGATCGGCCTCAGCCAGGGCATCGCCCTCGGGAACATCGGCCCGATTGTGAAGCTGCTGGGCAAGACGAGGCCGGCTTTCTTCAGCGACACGGACAGCCAGACGCTCTTCTCCTGCCGATACACGCGCGCCGCGTGCTCGCAGTACGGGGTGGACCTGATGATCGAGCACGTCGGCCCGCCGTACCTGCACCGGTTCCATCAGTACAACATGGCTCTCAACACACTGGCCTGCGGGGCCGACACCGCCCACCTCGCCCAGACCGGCGAGTTGTTCGATCCCAAGCATTGGTTCGGCACGACTTGGGTGAGCCTCGGCCCCCTGGTGCGCCGCTACCGGACGGGATACGTGAAGAGCGACGCGGCGTTCTTTCATTCATACATGACTTCGTGGTATCGGCCGGAGCGCTCGAACGGCGACTGCGTGCGGCTGTATGATGGCACGAACACGCTGTGGTTCCCGGAGCAAGGCTACCCGTCCTGGGGTCGGGCGCTCGGCTCGCCGGACGTGGTGGATGATGTCATGGTCGAAGACGGGGCGCTGTCGGGGCGGAAGCTGCTTGTGATCCCGAACAGCTCGGTGACGGTCACCTCGCGCCGGGCGGTCGAGGCCCTCAAGGAGTGGGTACGCGAGGGCGGAACGCTTGTGGGCTTCGGCGAGGGGTGCCTCGCGTACACCATCGAGGCCGACCGATCAGTGCACGCGACGCCGGGCATGGCGGGGCTGCTTTCGCCCGAGGCGATCAGGACTGCCGGCAGCGACCCGGCGGCGCGCGTTGAGGCGAAGGTGGGCCGTGGCCGGGTGGTGCTCTACCGCACGCCAACGGTGGACGGCCCGTTCCTGCGCGAGGCGATGGGGTTGCTCGAGGCCGAGGCGGACCGCGCCGGCGTGCGGCGCTGGTGCCGCGCCGACCCGGAGCACGCCGTGAACCTCATGTACGCAGGCCGCGACCGCATCTCCGGCAGGCACCTCTTCGTCGCCGACTTCACGCGGTCGGTGCACAACGACCCGCCGGGCGCGGAAGTGGACTTCTGGACCGATCGCAGCTTCGACTTCAGCTTCGATCCGTCGCTGACCGGCGAGGCCGAACTGGTGGGCCTTACGAACAGCTTCGAGAGCTGCCAGGGAGGGCGCGCCGAATTCGATCCGGCGAGTCACATCCTGACGGTGCGATTTCGGCTGCCGGGCAAGCTGGGGCTGACCTTCGGCAAGGCGAAGGGCGGCTGATCGCCGGTGGCCGGATCGGGGCTTGGCCAATGGGCACATTGCCCAAGGCTTCCGGGCGATGGAGACGGCCCTACCCCGCCCGCTGCGCGGGCACCCCTCCCGTTCCGGGAGGGGAGAG
>CAYWBK010000392.1:0-6185 GCA_964455745.1 uncultured Armatimonadia bacterium | reverse complement strand
GGCGGGGCGAGGCGTCCTGGCGGACGCAACGGCAACGGCTTACCCACAGCAGTCGGCTACCCCCCTCGCCAAGACCAGTTCCTGGCATCTACCCACACACATTGAGGAAGAGCCCCTCTCCCGGCGAGGGCATCACACGAGCCGTTTCACGCCGGAATCTGCTGTTCTGCGCATTTGCCCGCTTGATTCTCCGTCCGATTTGTCGCATAGTAGGATACGACATGGCACAGGCAGCCCTTGCATACCCAGCACGCATACTCGTCGCCAGCCCGGACACCGCGGTTCTGGCCGGTCTGAAGGCCGCTCTTATCGAGGCCGGAGCCCGCATCAGCGGGGCCTCGGACACCCAGACGGCCGCCGAACTCCTCTACGAGCAGCAGCCGCAATTCGTCGTGCTCGGAGGCCTCGACAACCTGCGCGACATCGCTCGATGGTGTCAGGAGATCAAGCGTGAAGCCGCCGGGCGCAGCGCCGCTCTTCTGCTCATCGCCACGGTGGAGCTTCTTGCCGAGATCGACTTCGCCTGGGGCGTTGACGACTACCTTCCCGAACCGTGGGAACCGATGCGCTTCATCGCGCGTCTGCGCATCATGCAGTGGCGCAAGGAGAAAGTGGATGCCGCCGGCGCCGTCGTCATCGGCGATGTGGTCCTGAATCTGCGCACTTACGAGGTCTCGGTACGCGGCCGCCCCGTCGCATTGACTATCAAGGAATACGAGCTTTTCAGCTACCTCGGGCGCAATCAGCGACAGGTGTGCACCAGGGAGGCGATTCTGGACGCCGTCTGGGGCGCCGATTATTTCGGCGGGGAACGCACCGTCGATGTCCACATCCGGCGTCTGCGGGCGAAGATGCCGGAGATAGCCTCGCGTTTGCAGACTGTTCGCAATGTCGGGTATCGTCTTCAGCCTTGACGCGGTTCGCATCTGATCGGGGGTCGGAGCCTGCCCATGCCGCCTGTCTGTTCCCACCGTTCCCTCAGAGACTTTGAGCCCGGAACACACGCCTGTTGCCTGTACCACGAGAAGTCTGAATGGCTCGCCGTGCTCGTCCCCTTCCTGCAGAAGGGTGTGGAACTCGGCGAAAAAATCGTGTGCTTCCTCACCGACGACCACCGGGATGCAGCGCTGGCCTACCTGCGGGAGGCCGGTGTCAACCTTGATGACCTGCTGCAGACCGGGCAACTGCAGGTGCGTGCGGTCACGGAGGCCGGGGACTGCATGCCCAGTCCCGATGGCATCTGCGAGTTCGTCCAGTGTGAGGTGTGTCAGGCCCAGGCGGATGGCTATCCAGGTGTACGCTTTATTGGTGAGGTTCTGCCGACGCTCGCCCTTCAGGCGGGACTGTCGGGTCTGGCTGCTTGCGAAGCAGCGGTGGACGGTTTCATCGCCGAGAGCGAGTGTATCGTCGTGTGTCTGTACGACATGACGAAGTATCCGGC
The DNA here is from genome assembly GCA_964455745.1 of uncultured Armatimonadia bacterium. GTDB lineage: Bacteria > Armatimonadota > Zipacnadia > Zipacnadales > CAYWBK01 > CAYWBK01. The sequence goes on along the minus strand of CAYWBK010000392.1, from coordinate 4,744 downwards.
GGAAGCCTTTTTGGACGTGCTCGCCTCTCACCCCGTCGTCATCGTCGGCGGCGAAGTCTGCCCCAACTTCTACCACATGTCTCCGGACGCGGTGACGCGCGCTGAGACGCCTGACGAGATTCTCCAGCGTCGGCTCAGGAACCTCGTCGCCCAGCGGCGCGCCGAGGAGGCCGCCGAGCACGAGCGCGCTTTCAGTTCGGCCATTCTCGACACCGCCGGCGCACTGGTGGTGGTTCTTGACCGGAAGGGCCGCATCGTGCGCTTCAACCAGGCCTGCGAGACGACCACCGGATATGCCTCCGACGAGGTGCTCGGCAGGGCCTTCTGGGACTTTCTCCTGATCCCCGAGCAGGTCGGCCCCGTTACTGAAGTCTTCCGTGAACTGGCCGCCGGCATGTTCCCGATTCATCACGAGAACTACTGGATCACCAAGGATGGAAGTCTGCGGCTGATCACATGGTCCAACACTGCGATGCTCGGCCCTGACGGCGAGGTCGAACACGTCATCGCCACGGGGATCGACGTTACCGAACGCCGGGCAGCCGAAGACCGGCTGGTAGACCTCAACGCCGTCCTTCGGGCGATCCGCAACGTCAATCAACTCATCGTCCAGGAGAAGGACCGGGATAGACTGCTCTCGCGCGCATGCGAACTGCTGGTCGGGACGCGGGGGTTCTCCCAAGCGTCAGTCATTTTCACGGACAAGACCGGACGCCCGGTGCGGTCCTATGGCCCGAGCGATAAACAGATCGCGGACGGACTGACTCAAATGGTTGCGGACGACGCTATGCCGCCATGTGCGCAACTGGCCTCGGCGGCCGACGGCGTTGTGACCATCGACAGCGATGATCTCTGCTGCGAGAGCTGCCCCTTGCGGCACGCGCCTGACGACCTCACCCGCCTGGTGGTTCGCCTCGAGCACGCCGGACGGGTCTACGGCTTCCTCCGCGTGGTGGCGTCCAGGGAGGTTGTGGTGAGTGGCGAGGCGCAGGCCCTGTTCAAGGAGGTCGCGGGAGACATTGCGCTTGCCCTGCACACACTGGATCTCGAGGACGAACGCATCCGCACCGAGGCGGAGCTGCTCCGTCTCGCGTCCTTCCCCCAGCGTAACCCAACGCCTGTACTCGAGATAGGCCGCGATGGGACGGTGTTCTACGCCAACCCGGCGATGACAAAGCTGTTCCCGGACATCGCGTGTACGGCAGGGACATCCACCGAGAACTCTCTCTTCCCGGACCTTCCCGCGACCCGAGAGCAGCACCCCTTCCTGGCCGGCCTGGCCGAGTTCTACGATGCGGTCATGACGGCCGATAGCGACCATCTGACCCGTGAGCTGCCGGTCGGCGACCGCTGGTTCGAGCAGGTCGGCCACTACATCCCCGAAACCGGACGCCTGCGCATCTACGCCCACAACATCACCGCTCGCAAGCAGGCCGAAGCCTCGTTGCGAAGCAGCCGGCGGGTGCTCGCCACGCTGATGAGCAACCTGCCGGGGATGGCCTATCGCTGTCGCAACGACCGCGACTGGACGATGGAGTTCGTGAGCGACGGCTGCCGCGACCTCACAGGTTATGAACCGGATGATCTGCTACTGAACAACAAGGTCAGCTATGAGCAGTTGATTCACCCCGATGACCGAGCAAGCGTCTGGCAGGACGTTCAAGCCGCTGTAAGCATGGGAGAGCCCTTTGAGCTGACCTACCGGATCACTGCAGCCAACGGCGAGGAGAAGTGGCTCTGGGAGAGGGGCCGGGCCGTTCTCGACCCCGATGGCGGCATGGCGACGCTCGAGGGATTCATCACTGACATCACCGAGCACCGGCGCGCCGAGGCGGCATTGCGGGAGAGTGAGCTTCGCTTCCGGGCCGTTTTCGAGCAGACCAGCATGGGGATCGTCCTGACGGGCCTGGACACCAGGCACCTGGACTGCAATTCGGCTTTCCTAGATATGCTGGGGCTCACCAAGGCCGAGTTTCTCAGCATGCTCACCGTCGACTTTACCCACCCCGATGACCGGAACCCCGACCCCACTCTCTGGCTGGAGCTGCTGGCCGGCAAGAGGTCGTCCTACCAAAGAGAGGTCCGCTATCTACACAAGGACGGCAGGACGGTCTGGGTGCGCCTGACAGTGTCCCTCGCGGTCAATGCGCAAGACGAGAAGACCGCGGTGATCGCGGTAGTGGAGGACATCACCGAGCGCAGACAGGCGAAAAGACGGCTGGCCAGGATCAACGAGGCCCTGCTGGCCTTTACCGCCGATCCAGGGGAGAACATCAACCGCCTGGTCGCCCTCGCCGGTGAGCTGCTCGAGGCCGATGGCGCCTTGTACAACCGCCTCGACAACGAGAAGCTGTACACCGTAGGCCAGTGGAACATCCCTGAGGGCTACCTGTCCCCCGATCGTGCCGAGGGCCACATCTGCTACGATGTCATCCGCCGTCGAGACGACAGTGTTCTCGTCGTACGGAATCTACAGGCGTCCCCATACGCACAAACCGACGCCAACGTTGCGAGGTTCGGTCTCAGGACGTTCGTCGGAAGCCCGGTGCACCTCGGAAGCAAGGTTGCCGGGTCACTCTGCGTGGTCTATACCAGGGATGTCGGCGTGGACGAGGGCGACAAGTGGACCATCAGTATCATAGGCTCCGCGATCGGTGTCGAGGAGGGGCGGCTTCAGGCGGAGGTCGCTTTGCGCGAGACTAGCGACACGCTGCAGACGCTCATTGATGCCTCGCCTGTCGCTATTCAGGCGCTCGATCTGGAAGGACGCGTCTGGCTCTGGAACGCCGCAGGCGAGCGTATCTTCGGCTTCAGCGCCGAAGAGGCGATCGGCAGGAGACCGCCCAATGTTCCACCCCAACTCATAGGCGAGTTCCGGTTGTCACAGGCCTGCACGCTTGCCGGGGACCCGCCTAGAGGGCTGGAGGTGACGCTGCGCCGTAAGGACGGCACGCCGGTCGATGTCGCCCTCTGGACCGCCGCATTGCGAGACCCGGACGGGACCCCCAAGGCCACAATGTCCGTGCTGCAGGACATCACCGAACGCAAAGAGACGGAGAGGGCGCTTCTCGAGAGCGAAAGACATTTCCGCGAAATGGCCGACATGCTTCCCGACGTGGTGCTCGATGTTGACGCTGCTCTGACCGTGACCTATGCCAGCCGCCGGGCGTCTGAGGTGCTGGGCTACCGGCCGGAGGAATTGGTCGGACGCATCAGCCTGACCGACCTGCTGCCTTACGTCACCGCGGACGAGATCCACGAGCGTTCGCAGCGTCAGTCGGGCGCTGCCGGCGCAGTGGCCATCACCGAACTCGAGGTCAGGCGCAGCGATGGCTCGACGGCGCCCTTTGAGGTCAGTTGGGTGGTCGTCAAGAGCGCCGACGGCGAGCCGGAAGGCCTCCGGGGTGTGTTCCGAGACCTGTCGGAACGCAGACGCCTCGCTCAGGCCCAGCGTCTCGCGGTAGTTGGGCAACTCGCCGCAGGGGTTGCCCATGAGTTCAACAATATCCTCGCGGCGATGCTGATGTCAGCCGAGCTGGCCACCATTCAGCGCAACGACCAGCAGGTGGACCGGCTGATCGACCTGGTGCTTAGGTCGACCGCCCGTGGGGCCGAGATCTGCCGCAATCTGACCACTTTCGCGCGGCCCAGAGACCCCAAGCGCGATGTCATCTCCCTCGAGCAAGCGATCGATGCGGCCTTGTCGGTGGCCACTCGGCACGTCGAAAACGCCGATGTCATCGTCGAACGGGACTACGACACTCGCGGACGCCGGGTCTTGGCCGATTCCGGACAGCTCGAGCAGGTATTCCTCAACCTCATCATCAATGCGTGCCACGCGATGCCGAACGGCGGACGCCTCAGCGTCTGCACGCGCTACGAACCTTCGCCGGCCGGCCCAGGCTGGATCGTGGCCACAGTGGTCGATACGGGCATCGGAATCACGCCGGAGCACCTCCCCCGGGTCTTTGAGCCTTTCTTCACCACCAAGGGGCGTCTCGGCGACAGCGACACTCCCGGCACCGGCCTGGGTCTCTCCGTATCTCACGGCATCGTGCTCGCCCACGGGGGGCTGATCGGCGTCTCCAGCGAGCCCGGCGTCGGCACGACCTTCGAGTTGAGATTGCCCGTGGACGCCGGAGCGCCGTTGGACGGAAGCTCGGAACCGGCCGTCGCAGGCGATTCGTGCGCGCCGGATGTGGCCGTGAGCGCACGCGTGCTCATCGCTGAGGATGAGCCTGATGTGCGCGAATTGATGTCTCAGATACTGGCTGTCGGCAGCTACGAAGTGGACCTCGCCGGTACCACGCAGGAGGCCTTGGCCGCTTTGAGAACGGCCAGGTATGACCTCGTCATCTCGGATCTGCTGATGCCCGGAGGGGGCGGCCGCGAGATCCTCGCGTTCGTTCGCGCCCTCCAAGACCCGCCGGCGGTGATCATCGTGACCGGGCGGGCCGAAGGGCAGGTTGTCCCCGAACTGTGTAACCTCGGCGCCTACGCGTGCATCCAGAAACCTTTCCAGGTGAGTGACCTTCAGGCAGCGGTAAAGGATGCCCTGGCCGGGGCGTCTTGTTCTTGATATTCCGCCTGTGGTCGCGCGGTTTACCGCGCGATCCGCGTCATCAATGGCGCGGCCACATGATGCCGCGAATGGGGTAAGGTTGCCGTTAGCCTTCCCCCTCCCTCGTAGGCTATGCTTTACCCACATTTTCGCACCTGGGGGCCGCGAATTGGTCTCAAGCCG
>CAYWBK010000391.1:0-6188 GCA_964455745.1 uncultured Armatimonadia bacterium | reverse complement strand
GGTCCCCGCCTGCGGCGGGGCCAAGCGTCCTGGCGGACGCAACGGCCACATGCCCAAGACGTTGCGAGCAAAAAGGGCACAGCCGATATGCCGAATGATCTATTCAGGCGCCGTCAAACTACCCGCACAGATTGATGAAGAGCCGCGCGATGGAAGGTATAACCGGCGACGCCGGTGAAACAGGGCGTCGCGTTCCGTCCCCAGCGGGGTCCTTTCCGTCCCACACACAGAGGTGAATCCCATGCTGCGCATCCAAGAGCCCTTCCACGGCGCGATCCTCAGCTATCGGAACGGGAGGGTTGCGAACGGAGCGCTGCACATCACCGTCAGCGGCGACTGCCCGCCCTATGGGGCCGTCACCGTGAACGGCGTTCCGGCAACGCTTTCCAATGGCCGCTTCAGCGCCACGGTCCCGCTCACCGGCCATGAGAACCTGATCGCCGCTGCCTATGACGGCAGCTACGGTCATCTCGAACACGCGGTTCGCGTCGTCTGGGACCGCAACTCCTTCCCCCGTTACCGCTTCTCCATCGACGACAACAGCTTCTTCCTGCGCGATGTCGCCCGAAAGCAGTACGACTCCCTTTTCGACTGCTTCTACCTCGACATCCTCCGCACGCTGAACCGCGAATACGGAGCCAAATTCACCCTCAACATCTACTTCGAGACCGACGACGGCTTCCAAATCACGGACTTCCCCGACCGGTACAGGGCCGAGTGGGAATCCTGCGCGGATTGGCTCGGCCTGGCGTTCCATGCTTACGCCAACCTGCCCGACCGGCCGTACCAGTATGCCTCGGCGGATAAGCTGATGAGCGACCTGCGCCTCGTCGAGGAGCAGATCGTGCGCTTCGCCGGCCCGCAGACACTCATCCCGCCGACCGTCATCCACTGGGGCATGGTCCTGCCTGAGGCGCTGCCTGCGCTCTACGAGCATGGCGTCCGGGTATTGTCCGGATTCCTGCATCCGAGCACGCATGGCTACGATGTACACTATTGGCAGGATGACGTGAAGAGCGAGCATGTCGTCGCCCACGGGCGGCTCAAGGAATTCGACAGCGGGATCGTCTTCTCGCTGTGCAACATCATCATCAACAACACGCCGCTGGAGCAGGTCGCGCCGACGCTTGAGCCGTGCCTGAACGACCCGTGGAAGTCCGAGATCATCGACCTGTTCACCCACGAGCAATACTTCTGGGACTTCTGGCCGGCCTTCGTGCCCGACCACGCTCAGAGGCTCGATGCGGCGATCCGCTGGTGTACGGAACATGGCTACAAGCCGGTGTTCTTCCACGAGGGGTTCCTGGGAGCGCCAGTCTAGTGGTACAACCGTAGGTGGGGCGCCTGTCCGGTCCAGCCGTCTGGCCCGAAGGGCCATACACCGGCGCGTCGACGCCGAAGTCTGTTGTACTACTAGCGGCAGTCACCGTTGCGTCGAGGCCAGTCGGGTGAAGCGGGGTATCGCCGTGTGGGCAAGATAGCTGCCAGGAGGAAGAACGCGCGATGGGTCGTGGTGCTGGCGTCCACGCTGATTCCGCTCGCGTTCGACTTGATCTTCATCCAGTCGATGTCGCGCTTTGCGCCGAGCGAGCCGACGTTTTTCGTCTCCGCGCCGGGAATCATGATCGGCGTGACGTGGGGCTTCTGCGCCGCAGTGGGGTGCATGGTTCTCGGTGCGTGCATCGGCCTGCCTGCGGCCCTGTTCGAGGCCGTTCGCACCCGTTCCGGCACCGTCCGCAGCAGCAGTAGGGCGGGGGAGGTCATCCTGGCAGTGGCCCCGTGGCTGGCGACCTTGCTTTTCGCCTACTGCATCGGCTACCTGTACGTGTTCCCGCCGATAGGGGCGGCCTTGCTGACGATAAATACGATCCTCGCCCGGTGCGTTCCTGTCGTGGTCGCCGCGGCGGCACGGCTTTGGGAACCCCTGATCGTCCTGGAAGAGTGAAGCGCGCGTGGTCCCGGGTCACTCCGACCCGCTTATGCGCCACTTGCCGTCCACCTGAACGAGCGGCAGAGTGAGCGTCCCGCCTTGTATGTTGAAGGTCACCGTCGCCTGGGAGCCATCGGTCTGCACATCGGTGACCTCGGCCCCGCTCTTGAACTGGCCTTCCATCGCTTCGAGCGCCTTCGCCTTGTTCTCTTCGAGCTTCGCGATGATAGAATTGCGCTGCCCCTGGGGGATGTCCGCCCAGTCCGAATTCTTTTCCCTCGCCTCCGAATCGTAAGCATAGCCCGTCGCCGCAGTCTTCAAGTCGCCCCGCTTCATCGCATCCGCGAAGGCCTTGGCTGTAACCTCCGGCGCCTCTCCCGCGATGTCTCCGCCTCTGGACTTCCCGCACCCCCACATCCCCGCCGTTGCCATCATCACGGCAAGTGCAATGCTCACACGTTTCGTCATCAAAGCTCACCTCGGCCTGGATCAGCGCTTGGCTGCTACGAAGAACACTCGGTCGCTCCAGCGGGTCGGCCGCCGGAATGTGTAGGCATTGAGAGCCCGAACCGAGCGGAAACCGGCGGCTCCGAGCATCTGCGAGACCTCGCGGATCTCGTAGCCGCGCTGGAGATGAACCTCCTGGAACTCCTCCGAGCCGTTCTCGCCCCGCCAGCGGAACCACATGTCAACCCGGCAGATGCGGTGGATGGCGTCCCAGTCCGCGGTCCACGCATATTGCAGCGGATCGGGCGAACCGAGGTTGTTCTGGGTGAACAGCCCGATGCTCAGCGCCCGGATCGTGTTCATGTCGAAGATGAACAGCCCCTCGGGCCGCAGGGCATCGTGGACGGCGTCGAAGCACCGCTGCAACCCCGCCGGGTCGAGGATGTAGTTGAGGCTGTCGTACAGTGAGACGACGAGGTCGAGGCTCTCGGCGCGCAGCCCGAGACGCGCGGCATCCATGACCGCGGCGGGCAGTGGCGGAACCTGGACTGCGCAGGCGAGGGCCATCGGCTCCGCCAGGTCCAGCCCGACCACCTCATACCCCCGCCGCAACATCTCACACCCCACCTGTCCGGTGCCGCAGGCGAGGTCCAAGACCCTCTGCGGCGTCCGACGCCACCGACGCAGGATGTTCTGGATGTAATCGACCCACTGCCGGTAGGGCACGCCCTGCATCAGGTGGTCGTAGTAGCGGGCTACCGGACCGAACTCCTCGCGCCCGGGCCTCGCGTGCGTCGCCATGTTCGGTTGAGGCTCGGAATCACTCGCGGCGTGCTTCATTCCACCGCAACCTCGACGCTCTCCAACAAGCGGCACAGCGCCCGGAAGCAATTGCGGCTGCCCGCGATACGAGGCGTGAAATGTGTCTCGAGAACCAAGAGCCCCTGGTAATTGTCGTTCTTGAGAGCCTGAAGCTGGCCGATCCAGTCGGCATTGCCCTCACCGGGCGGCACACAGGTAGCGCCGGTCTCGGTGACGATGTAGTCCTTCACATGGCAGTGAGCCATGAGCGGCTTCACCGCCGCATAGCCTGCCCGGAAGTCCTCCGGCGGCGGAACGGCGTTGAGCTGATTGCCCGGGTCCCAGTTCACCCTGGCCGCCGGATGGCCGACCTCGGCCACGAACTTCGCGATGCTCTGCCCGGTGCCGCCATAGCAGATCGGCTCGTTCTCAATCGCCAGCGTCAGCCCTCGGGCCTGGGCGGCCTCGGCGGCGGCGCGGAAGTCATCGACGACCTGCAGGCTCCAATCGTCATAGCCCTCGCCTTTGCGGCGGATCGGCGGGAAGACGACGACGACCCCCGCCCCGAGCGCCTCCGCCAGATCGTAGCAGCGCTTTTGGTAATCGCCGCGGTGGCGGGCAAGTGCGGCCTCGTCGTCGATGCTGACCTTGAACAGGCCCGGCGAGATCGAGGGGAAGTCGATGCCGAAGCCCTCGGCGGCACGCCGGATGTCGTGCATCGTGGCATCGCCCATGTTCTCAGGCGCGCGGCCATTGCACCAGGAGCGAAGCTCGAAGTGCTTCAAACCCCACTCGGCAGCCAGCTCGCAAGCGGCGACGTAATCGACCGAGATTTCGTCGGACAAAATGGAGACGCGCATCAAAGAAGCCTCCTGTTGGGCGTGCAGGTTCAGTGGCCCCGACAGCCGTTCGTGGCCCCGACAGCCGTTCGTGGCCCCGACAATCTTGTCGGGGCGGCTTACGCCATTCCGCGACAGGATTGTCGCGGCCACTGCAGTTCATGTACGCGTAGCCCCCGACCATCCTGCCGGTGACGGACCCGCACCTACCCCGGCCGAACGGCGATGGTCCGAAACTCCGAATAGTAGACAAACCCCGGGCGGCCGTACCGGGGCTTGTGCAGGTGCTTAGCCAGCGTATAGTTGACCTCGACGACGCTGTCACGCCGCCACTTGCTGTTCAGGGCCGCTCGCTTGGCCGCGGCGATTAGGGTGCTCTCCGGCACCTTGTCAGGCTTGTTGCCGGTGCGGATCAGCACATGCCCGCCGGGACCGTCCTTAACATGCAGCCAGATGTCGTTGTTGTCGGACTGGCGGATAACCTCGTCGTTTTGGATGCCCGTTTTGCCGTAGAGGATCGTGTATCCGTCCGGGCTATTGAAGCGCGGCAACTCGATCCGGTCGCTCGGGCGACCCGTAGGCCTCGTGATCTTCCGCTTCTCCTTGACGTATCCCTCCTGCGCAAGTTCGGCTTCGATCTCACGCAGTTCGTCCGGCCCCTCGGCCAGCTCGATCTGGTCGATGACCCCTTCGAGGTACTCGCGCTCTTGAGCCGCTTCCTGCAGCAGCGGCGGGACGCGCTCCTGGACGCGCTTGAGCTTGCGGTAGCGGTCGAAGAGCGCCTGCGCGTACTCCTGGGGCGACCGCTTCGGGTCCAGTTCGACCTCAATCTCCGGCGCGCCCTCGGCGTAGTAGTCGACGAGCTTGGCCACTGCGGCGCGCGGCGCGATCGCGTGAAGCTGCGACAGGATCAATTCGCCTCTTTGGCGCATGCCGTCCGCCCCCTGCGCCTTGTCGAGCGCCCGCCGCCGCTCCTGCTCCCGTGTCGCCGCCTTCTGGAGCGCCGCCGTCACGATGACCTGGAGGCGGTGGCGCGTTTGCTGGGTCGCCTGCCGCCCGCGAAGGCGGATGCACAGGCCCTCAGTCGCCTCGCTGAGGTCCGGCGTTTGGGCTGCATCCCACTCGAGGCGCGAGCGCAGCGCGATCGGATAGGCGAACACCGGCCCACGGTCGGGCTCTTGCGGGTCGGTGTAGACGAACCCCGGCCCCGAGGCCCGCGCCTCCGCCGCGACCGCCCGCAGCGCCCCCGCAAGGCGCTCGAACGCCTCGGGCGCGAGGTCGGCGATGTAGTCGTCGGCGCTCATCCCGGCCCTCGCGAGGGCTTCCTCGATGAAGATGTCGCTGCCGCCCGAGACGACGGCGCGCACAGCGGCCCTCAGCTTCGGCTCCTCCCCGGCGCGCGGGCGTCGGCCACTTTCGCCCAGTCCGGCGCGAAGCGCCATCGCGGCCACCTGGGAGGGGTCGAGCTTCTCGCCGCCCGGTGGCGGGAGGTAGAAGTACCCCGGCACCGTCTGTCGGTAGCGGTTCACCCGGTCGGTGACTTGCCGCGCGCAAGCGAGGATCTCGCCCTCCTGGCCGACCGCGTCGCCCGCGTCGATCAGCACGAGGTTCGCGTGCCGCCCCATGATCTCGGCGATCAGCCTGCGCTTGGACTGGGGGCCGAGGCCCTCGCAATTCGCGAAGTCCAGCTCCAGGATGCGGTCGTAGTTGACCTGCCGGACGGCGGTGAGGGTCGCGCCGCGCAGGTGCTTGCGAAGCGCATTGCCGAAGGCGAAATCGGCGCTGCCCGGCGCAGGCTCGCACTCGCCGCTCAGGGCCACGCGGCCGAACTCGGCGTTGCACGAGAGCACGATCTGCGGCTTGTCGCCTTTGGCTCGCATCTCCAGGCAGACTTCATCGTAAGCGTTCTGCAGCACCCGGCCCACATTGGACCCGGTGAGGGAGCGCTCGATGTCTGCGGCGATACGGCACAGCATCGTGGAGTCGAACAGCATGAGCGGGAGGATACAGGATGCAAGTGCAGGACGCAAGGCGTACCGGTCAACGGGGTGCGTCTTTCAATTGTAGGGAGTATTACTACGCCGGCTGCGCGGCCCTGCTCGGCAATGAGATGCCCTGCGGAGAGATGGACGGCGATTGACCACAGAGACACAGAGAACGGCAACGTCCCT
>CAYWBK010000390.1:2214-6193 GCA_964455745.1 uncultured Armatimonadia bacterium | reverse complement strand
CTCTGACAAGATTCCGAGCGCTTCGTCTGCCGGTTGTCAAAGCGGCGTAGTAATGCCAGATTGTCGCGTCTCTCTACCTCCCCGGCTCCTCGATCTTTCCGCCCTTCTGTAAAGCCACATACGAGTGCCTGTACGAGTGCGGGCGTTGGCCGTCGGGCGTGTCCGGCGAGCAGCAGGATGCGACGATCTTGTCGAAGGGGCTGTCCACCCAGGGGCGCTGGTAGCTGTATTTCGCGCCGGTCTTGGGGCAGATCAGCAAGCTGTCGTCCGTGATGAGGCCGGTAGTGGCAAGCTGGTCCAGGCCCTGGGGGTAGCTCCCGTGGTCGTCGAAGTACATGCGCAGGGCGATGCCGATGTGCGTGAGGTTCGAGCGGCATTCCGTGACGCGCGAGCGATCCAGCGCGGAGGACAGCGCCGGCATCAGCGCCGCCGACAATATGGCGATGATCGCGATCACCACCAGAAGCTCGATTAGCGTGAAGCCCTCATTATCGCTTCGTCGCGCCATTGCGCATCACCCATCCCAACCGCGATTCCCACTGGTTTGCCGGCCAAAGAAACGCTGCTCCATCCAGTCGCGCCCCAACCCAGCGGCGGCCCGGATGGCGGTCGGGGGTATCGTCACCGACGATGACCAATCCGGGCAGGTCATCGGTCTGCACCAGGGGCCGCATGATGTAGTCGCTTTCGATCGGCTCCGCCTCTTCCGACTTCTGTGGGCCGCTAACGGTCTCGTCCTCCGCCGGCGTTGTCGTCTCCGCGCGAGCCTTCATCGGAGCAGCAGGGCACTTGAAGACCTCTCTGTTCTTCGCATAGGGCATGAGGCTATCGAACGCATTGTAGGTTGGCGGCATCCGCCCGCTGTTGTCCATGGCGTACATGTGCATGGCGAGGCTCAACTGCTTCATGTTGCTCTCGCACGAGGTACTGCGGGCGATCGACCTGGCCGGCGCCATGCGGATGGAGAGCACCGCGCCACCAATGGTCGCGAGCGTGACTGCGACCATGATCTCCAGCGCCGAGAAGCCTGCCCGGGGCCGCCTCATTCGCCCTCGCCTCCCGGCGCCGCCTTGGACGCCGGACCGTGGGATGTGGGGTGCCGCGCTTCCTCGATGTCCTTCAGTGGCGTGAACCCCAGCGTCATCCATCGGGCCTTCGGCAGCCACTTGATGTCCCCGTCCGAGTACAGCGCGTTCGCGCCCTCGTTGTGGTTCGTATCCTGATCCGTGCATAGCACGGTGCGCGGCAGTTCGTTGTGCCTGCGCCCGGCATGGTAACGATAGCTGGTAGAGATCGCATCCTGCCAGTATGTGGCTGCGCTTGGTCCTTTCGTCGGGCCCGCCGGTGGTGGTGGGAGACCGCCGCCGGGCGGTTCACCTGACGCTCCGGGTGGGACCCCGGGCGGCGACCCGCCTGACACTCCGCCTGGCGGCGTGCCTGACATGCCTGGGGGCGGCCCGGGTAGTGGCGGGCCCGGCGTCCCCTTCCCCGCTCCCGGCGGTGCCCCCGGCATGGACATCATGCTCCCCAACCCCAGCGTCGGGTCTGCCGGCGCGCCCATCGGGATTGTCGCCTCGGAGCTGCTCGGGCAGATGAACACTCGCTTGTCGATCGTGTACTTGCCGAGAAGCGGCGACAGGTCATCGTTGACAGGCGGATAGCCCCCATCGTGGTCCGCGGCATAGAGTCTCAGCGACAGGCCGATATTGAAGAGGTTGTTTTCGCACGAAGCGGTGCGCGCCTTCTCCCGCGACCGGGCGAATACCGGGAACAGAATCGCCGCCAGGATCGCAATGACCGCGATCACGGTCAGAAGCTCCACCAGCGTGAAGCCGCGCGCCCTCATCGGTCGGCGCCGCCCTTCAGGGCTTTGCGCGCATCCTCGCCCGCGCCGCCGTTATACGGTGGCGGCTTCTTCGGCAACGGCTGTCCGGCCTTGACGGCCCGCAGCTCGTGCAGTCGCCACATGCCGTCAACCTCGGGCAAGGACATCTGTCCCTGAGAGGTGAACACGTCCTTGTACCACTTCACTGACCCGCTGAGCATCAGGTAGTTCGCGCCACCATTGTGACGATGCGCAATGTCGTCCGCCATGATGGCCTGGTTAGGCAGATCGTCGTCACACAGGCCTCCGCGGTAAACATAATCGAACGTGAGGCCGCTGGACGGTATGGCGACGTCGGGGCTGGGTAGTTCGGGGGGGGGGTATAGCGGCTGGGGCGGTCCGTCGATGACCCGGTCATCCTGCGGCCCATTCGCAAGTGGCGTCACCGGCGGGTAGGGTAGAAGCCGTCTATCCCGGACAGAGAGGCACTCGAGGACGCCGGCGTCGGCGAGGGTCTTGGGGAAGAGCGCCGATACATCGTTGTCGTTCGGCGGCAGGTGACCGTAGTTCTCGACGGCGTAGATGCGCAGCCCCGTGCCGATGTTCTTGAGATTGCTCAAGCAGTTGGTCTGCCGGGCCTTCTCCCGCGCCCGAGCGAACACAGGGAACAGGATCGCCACCAGGATGGCGATGATGGCCCACACGGTCACCAGTTCGATGAAGGTGAAGCCTGCTCGTCGCGTGGGGCGGGCGTCTCGCCCGCCGGCTCCCCTAGTAACTTCTCTGCCATAGCCGCAAGCCGAATCTGTATTGCTACCGTCCAAGACCGCATAAGGATTGCTCATCGCCGTCCCTCCACAGGCCTCACAAGCATTTCGGTTGCGCCGCTCATGCCTTCCAGCGCCGCGATCAGCGCCGTCTCCCGGCCCGGCGGTGCCTGCCGCCAGCTTCCCCGGACGAAGCGCCCGTCGCGCGTCGCCACCGTCACGGCGCATCGCAGCGGCGCTCCCGTCGCGCGGGGCACCTCACCGACCGCGGTGATCGTCCCGGCGTCTACTCGAACCGCGTACCGGCCCCTACCGACGGCTCCGGTCCACGTGCCGCTCCGGCCCGTCTGCAGGGCGATGTCCACGCCGGATTCCGCGCTGTACAGCGCCTGCGCCTCGTTGTGGCTGTTCTCCACGCGAATGCCGCCGGCGGCCAGGGCCAGCAGGTAGGCGGTCAGCGTGGCGAAGACGATCAGGATCATCGTCAGCCCGAACGTCAGCGCGAGCACTCCCCGCTTGCGGTTGCGTGCCAAGCACGTGAACATGTCCGCTCTCACAAGTTCCTCATGGCGAACGCCGTTTTCAGGCCACCGGCGCTTCCCTGCACTTCAGCCCGCACCAGCCTACCCTGTATCGCGAAGCTCGCTCGCACCCCCGGATAGGCGCGGGTCTCGCCGCCCGGCGTCATCACCGTTCGCACGGTGGCTCCCTGTTGTGGCACCCAGGAGTACACGATCCTCAGCCCGGCGCTACTCACGGTGAGCCATCCGTCTTTCACCGAGACGGAGGAGGCGCTGTTGGTATCGCGCGCGAGGTCCTCCAGAAGCTGCGCCTGCCCGCCGGTCGCCGTAGCCTGCGCCTCGCCGGGGCCAAGCGCTCGGTCGGCGGTGAACATCAGGCGCAGCGCCACCGGGACGATCACCGCCAGGATCGCCATGGAAACGGTCAGTTCAAGCAGTGTATATCCGCGTTTCATGGGCTGATGCCCCTCGCGGTGATGACGGTGGTCAACTCCACGTTGCCCGCGCTCGTGCGCTCGCCCGCCGGCCAGGTCACTTGCGCGGTCACGATGCGGCTCCCGGCGAAAGGCCCCTCGGCGACGGTAAGCTGCCCCGACGGCTCCGGCACATCGCCGACAGGGAACGGGTGTCGGCCGACTGCGGGGAGGTTCGCATACCCGCCGGCCCTCGCCGTCTCGATCTGCTGGCGACATGCGGCGCTCGCCTGCGCCCGGCGCGTCTGTCCGGCCACGAATCGGCTCCCGTGCAGGTAAGCCTGCAGCACAACAACGAGGCACATCGCAACGACGGTCATCGCGATGAGGCTGGAAACCAGTGTACTGCCTAAGCGCCGCCGGTACATATAGTACGCACGCTCCGCCACGATC
>CAYWBK010000390.1:0-2114 GCA_964455745.1 uncultured Armatimonadia bacterium | reverse complement strand
CTAGCCTTCCGGCCCGCCGAGGGCTGACATCACTTCCGGCAGCGTCGTGACACCCTCCTGGACCTTCTTCAACCCCGCCTGCCACAGCCTTGGCCGGCCTGCCGCCGCCAGCGCCTCGATCTCCTGCACCGGACGGCGGTCCATTACCGCGGCCCTCAGGTCGGCGGTCACGGGGAGAAGCTCGAAGACGCCCGTGCGCCCCCGGTAGCCGCTGTCGCCGCACTGCGGGCAGCCGCCGCCGTGGCGGAATTGCCAGCCCGTCACATCGGCGGAGCTCAGGCCCGCCTCGCGCAGCTCGTGTTCCGGGGGCTGATAGTCGGTGGCGCAGTCCTCGCACACCCGCCGGACCAGCCTCTGCGCCATCACCGCCGTGACGCTCGATGCCACCAGATAGGGTTCCAGCCCCATCTCCATGAGGCGCGCGAAGACCCCGGCGGTGCTTGCGGCGTGCACGGTGCTGAAGACGAGGTGCCCGGTCAGGCCCGCGCGCACGGCGATCTCGGCGGTTTCCGGGTCGCGGATCTCGCCGACCATGATGACCTGCGGGTCCTGGCGCAGCACGATCCGCAGGCCGGCGGCGAAGTCGAGGCCCGCGTCCCGGTTCACGTCGGTCTGGTCGATGCCGGCAAGCTCCAGCTCCACCGGCTCCTCGACCGTGCAGATGCTGCGCCGGCTGGTGCGGCCGACGATCCACCGCAGGCTGGAGTACATCGTGGTCGTCTTGCCCGAGCCTGCGGGGCCGGTAAGCAGTACGCAGCCGTTGGGGCGGCCGATTGCGCGGCGGTACTCATCGAGGGCGGCCGGCTCCATGCCCAGTGAGTTGAGGTCCACGAGCGCCGCCAACGGGTCGAAGATGCGCGCCGTGAGTTTCTCGCCGTGGGTCGTCGGCAGCGTCGTGACCCGCACGTCCACCTCGCGCCCCTCGACGGGCGCCAGAAGCCTGCCCGTCTGCGCGCAGTTGCGCTGGTAGGTTCTCATGCCGGCGAGGGCCTTGATGCGCGCTGCGACTCGCAGGCTCATGTCACCGGGGATGCGCCCCGCCTCGACCAGTTGGCCGTCGATGCGGAAGCGGACCGCGGCTCCCCCGTCTTCAGGGCGCAAGTGCACGTCGGTTGCGCCGTTCAGCGTCGCCTGCAGGAGGATGAAGTCCGCGATCATCGAGGGGTCTGCAGCGGGCGTCAGCAGCCATTGATCGAGCAGTTGCGCGACCTCGGACACCGTCCGACGCCCGCTGAATTCCGCCGTGCCGCGCATCCGCGCTCTCCGGGCCGCCCGGTCGATGATGCCCTGCGCCCACTCGGCTTCCCGGGGGAGCACGCCGGGGATCGTCCACGGCAGGCGCTCGCCGGCGAAGAAAATCACAAGCCCGCGCCCGCCCGTTCCCGCCTGCACGGACTCGATCTCGTCGTAACCGGCGAACTGGCGGTCGCTGTCCGGCCCGACCACGCCGTTCGATGTCAGGGCGATGCCCTTCGCCGAGATGTGAAGCTCGTATCCCCGGCCATAGATGATGTCGCCAACCGCCAAGGTTCCGGCCATCCTCGCATCCTCCCTCGGAAATCCTCGCGTGGGGCAGGCGTCTCGCCTGCCAACGCCGTTGTCGTCAGCCGTCCCCCTCCCGGCACGGGAGGGGTGTCCCCGCAAAGCGGGGACGGGGTGGGGCCGTCCGGGCGATACGGCGATCCGCGACAGGATTGTCGCGGCCACTATCATAACCCTCCGGCCGCCGCCCGGATGTGCCGCAGCATCGGGGCCTTTTGGGTCTGGGCAGTGGCTTATCCTCTTGGACAGCGGCTTATCCTCTTGGACAGTGGCCCCGACAATCTTGTCGGGGATGGACGCCACCGGGGGCGATCCGCGACAGGATTGTCGCGGCCACTATCATAACCTTCCGGCCGCCGCCCGGATGTGCCGCAGCATCGGGGCCTTTTGGGTCTGGGCAGTGGCTTATCCTCTTGGACAGCGGCTTATCCTCTTGGACAGTGGCCCCGACAATCTTGTCGGGGATGGACGCCACCGGGGGCGATCCGCGACAGGATTGTCGCGGCCACTGAAGTAGGGCCACTGAAGTAGGGCCGTCCCCATCGTCAACCCGGCATGACAGCTACTGCGAC
>CAYWBK010000389.1:0-6258 GCA_964455745.1 uncultured Armatimonadia bacterium | reverse complement strand
TCGGGGCTTGCGGGCTATGTGGGGCCGGGAATCCGGGGGCTTACGCCCCCGGCTAGACTCCGACGACCCCTCCGGGGTCTGACAGCAACGGCACGAACCAGATCATTGCGTCCCACGCGCGGAAATGTGGGTAAAGCATAGCCGCAAGCGGAGAGGGGGGAGACGACAACGGCAACGGCATCCTATCCTCCCTTCCCTCGTAGGGAAGGGGGGAACGGCTAACGGCATCAACGGCGAGACATCCGCCCACGCGAACATTACGCCTGCGTCACCCCGGGGCATCAATCATCAAGCGCTATCCTTCTGCGTTCCGTTCCTTTTTGTCCAGAGCGCGCGTCACCGCGCCGAGAATCGTCTCTCGTGTGGCCGGCTTCTGTACGCACTCGTCAGCGCCTGCCGCGATGAGCTCGTCAGCGATGTGGGTCTCGAGCCTGCCGGTCATCACGATCACCGGGGGCGGCGACTCGAGAGTTTTGATCGCTTCCAGAACGGCTCGTCCGCCGCCACCTGGCATCAGCAGGTCCGTGATCACGACGTCAAAGCGCTGACCTCGGATCGCGGCAATCGCGTCAGCGGCGTTTGGCGCAGTGGTCACGGTCAGCCCGGCCTGGACCAGCGCGGCCCGCATAACATCGCGGATGTCCGTCTCGTCGTCGGCCAGCAAGATGTGAGCGCTGCCCGATGGCGAGGCTTCGGGTGAGACAACGGTCTCCACGCCTGAGCCGATCGGACCGTCCACCTCCGAAATGCGAACCGGGAAACTGATCTCGAACGTGGTGCCAACGCCGACCTCGCTGCTCACCCGCAAGGTGCCCTCATGCGCCTCGACGATGCCGTGTGAGACCGACAAGCCGAGGCCAGTGCCGGGCGTCTCGCTCTCGCCCAGTCTACCCTTTGTCGTGAAGAACGGTTCGAAGATTCTCGGCAGGTGTTCCGAGGCGATTCCGGTGCCGGTGTCCCTCACGGTGACCACAGCAATGCCCGGATCGTCCTGCCGGTCCCGCACGTATCTGGTCTCAACCGATAGCTGACCTCCGTCGGGCATCGCGTGGCACGCGTTGATGAAAAGGTTAAGGAAGACTTGCTCGAGCTGGCCCGCGTCTGCCATGATGCGCTGGTTGTCCGGCTCGTACTGCCGGCGGACGGTCACGCCCACGGTCTCCATCTGCCTGGCGACCACTGCAAGAGCCGCCTCGACGACCGCCTCGACGTAGACCGGTTCGCGCCGGGGTTCCTGAGGCCGGGCGAAGGCCATCAGGTTTCGGCAGAGGTCCGCCCCCCGCTGTGAGGACCGCAACACGATGTCAGTCACCTTCTCATAATCTCCCTGCCGACGGGTCATGTCGGCCAGTTCCGCGCTCAGCGACATCGCGGCCAGCAGGTTGTTGAAATCGTGAGCCACTCCGGCGGCAAGTTGCCCCACTGCGGCAAGGCGCTGGGCATCGGCTGCGTGCTTGCGGTCCGTGATGTCGAGTAGCGAGGCCACATATTCCGAGCTTTCTGAGATCAAGCTCACGCGCGCCAGGACATCGCGAGTGTTCCCCGAGCGGTCGACGAAGCGAAACTCCAACTCTGCGGGAGAGGCAGCCTGGACAGCCTCAGCCTGTTTCACATGTACTGCCACCTGATCCTCGAGAGCCACGAACTGCGACCAGTCCATATTGCCTTTGATCTGCTGCCAGGTGTAGCCGCTCAGAGCCTCGAAGTTCGAGTTGCACAGGTGGATGACGCCTTTCTGGTCGCAGAGGACCATAGCGGCGCCGGTGTTCTCGAATATGCTCCGATACTTGGCCTCCGATTGCCGCAGAGCGTCCTCCGCTTTCTTCCGTGCGGTGATGTCCAGCACGGACACGAGGACTCGTGACAGATCGCTCTCATGTCCGGGCACGACCTGGACTCTCTGGATGCCACTCAACTGCTCCCCGGATACGGCGGTGATCGTGCTTTCCGAATCGACGGTCGTTCGCTCTTTCTCCAAAGCAACGAGCCGACTGCGGAAAGCATCACACATGTCCTTGGCCGCCGCAACCGGAAGCGCCGCCATGAGCTGTTCCTTGCTTGTGGCCCCCTGCAGTTTGAGAGCCGCCAAGTTGATGTCGGTCACCTTCACCTTGGACACGAGCGCCGCGACGACGTCGGGATGCGCCTGTAGGTATTCATCGAGGTCCGTGATCCCGGAACGGCGCAGCGCCTGCAGGTCCTTGTGGGCCTCGGAGAGGTCCTCCTCGACCATGATAATAGGCGCGTTGTCGAACAGGCTCCGATAGCGATTCTCGCTTTCGGCAAGCCTTTCGTCGGCGCGCTTGCTCCTGATCATGTGCCCGAGGAGTGAACACAGGATGGCGACTGATTCTTGCTGTTCGGGATCGAGTTCGCTCCCTGTGCGCACCGCGTCATTGAGGAACAGCCCGACAGGCTCGTGATCGGCGTGGATCGGGGTCAGGGCAACCCAGCCCTCTCCGCGGCTGGTCATGGCTCCCTGCTGCCACTCTTGCAGGGGGCTCACTGTGGCGTGCCACGGGGGCTGTTGGTCACCATGGCGCAGCATCAGCCCCCAGTGCCACTGCGTGCTCGGGTACCGATACTGTCTCTCGTCGGTGGTCTGTCCGTCGTAGCTCGTGCCGAACGTGCCCCGCAGTTCGTCTCCGTCCAGCAGGTGGACACTGCAGCGCTCCAGCCCAAGTCGCTCGCGCGCCATCTCCACGGCACGCAAGCAGAGCGTGTCCACGTCCGGCGCATCGATGAGATTGTCCGTCATTGAAACCACTGCTCGCAGCAGCGCGGTCAGCTTGGCCTGCCGCTCTTCGGCGCGCTTCCGCTCGGTAACGTCGCGCGCAAAGACGGCGAAGCGGGGGCCATCCTCGGTGTCAACATGGACGGAACTGATCTCGATGTCGGCGATGGTACCGTTCTTGCGCCGGTGCTGCGTCTCGAAACGGCCGCTGCCGGAGGCCATGATCTGCTGCAAGTGCTGGGCGATGACTTCAGGCGTCTCCATGACCTCGACATCGGCGATGTTCATCGACAGCAGTTCGCTCCTGCTGTACCCGGTGATCTCCGCAAAGGCCTGGTTGGCCTCTTCGATACCGCCGTCGGGTCCAAGAATGAAGAACCCGTCCATAGAACTGGCGATGATGCGGTCGCGATAGGAAAGCGCCTGGCGCAATGCCGCTTCCACGCGCTTGCGTTCGGTGATGTCCCTGTCCATGCCGCGGTAGCCGCGAAATGCCCCCGATGAGTCGAAGACCGGGACGCCGGTCGTTTCCACGATGACCAGGTGCCCATCCGCGTGATGGACCGCGTTCTCCAGCCGGTTGATCGGCTCTCGACGCGCGGCTATGGGGCCGAGCAGTTCCGCCACCCGCCGCGCCTCTTCCGGAAGCATGAGGTCGAAGGGAGTCTTGCCGACGATCTCCTCCGGCGCATACCCCAGCATACTGCGCACGCTGGAACTGGCGTATGTGTAGACGGCGTCTGCGTCGACCTCCCAGACCCAATCGCTGATCGTCTCAACCAGGTCGCGATACTTCTGTTCGCTTTCCTTCAGCCGGTCTTCGACGTGCTTGCGTTCGGTGATATCCTCGAAAATTGCGACGAAGTGCCCCGCTGCCGGGCTGTGAACCGCCACGTCCAGCCACAGTCCGAGCGGCGTGAAATCGATCTCGAATCTCTCCGGCCATCCGGTCAGCGCGACCCGACCGTAGATGTCGAACAGCTCCGGCGATGACTCTGCGATGCCCGGTATCGCCTCGGTGACCCTCTTGCCGATGATGTCGTGCAGCCCTGTCAGGCGCTCGAAGGCGCCGTTCACGTTGAGATAGACCCAGTCGACCGGCCGCCCCTGGTCATCCAGGACGATCTTGCAGTAGGCGAACCCCTCCAGCATGTTGTCGAACAGGGTGCGATAGCGTTCCTCGCTGTCTCGAAGTGCTGCTTCGGCCCGCTTGCGTTCGGTGATGTCGGTGAGGACTCCGATGACGCCCTGCACCTGGCCGCTCTCGTCCTTCACCGTGTCCGCTCGCACCAGCGCAGGGAAGACCGTTCCGTCTCGTCGTCGGATGTCCAGTTCGCCCTGCCACGGTCTGCCCGACCCAATCGCCTGACTCGCCCCCTCTGCCGCTGCGGCGTCAGCCACCCAGGCTGCTGAGCCCCCGGCCGCGTTGAGTTGGTCGACGGTGTAACCTATCTGTTCCCTGAATGCGGCATTGAGGTAGATGACCTGACCGTCCACAGCCACACCGATCGGGTCGCCGGTGCACTCGACCGCGCCCGTGATCTGTAGCAGCCGGGATTGCAGGGAGGCCCTGATCTCCTCGCGCCGCAAGCTCTCCAGAGCGAACGAGACATCGCCTGCCATCTCGTCAAGCAGCTTGATCTCGTCGTCTTCGAAGAAACCCGGGGTATCCGCGTGCAGCCTGAGAGCGCCTATCGCCTTGCCCGCCAGGAAGATAGGGAAGGTCGCGAACGAGCGGTAGCCGAGCTCCAATAGGGCGTCGCGCCACAGCTCGACTGCGGGGTCGGTGGCGAGGTCGTTGCAGATCCGGTGCTGCCCCGTGGCGATTGACATCGCCGTCGGGCCGCGTCGGTCCGGTCTGTCGCCGAGGGAAATGGCAACGCGATCGGGCTGGTCGACGACAACGACGGAGCTGGCAGCCGCTTGGATATGAATGCCGTCCTCTTCGAGCAATGCGATGGACGCCAGCAGGAAGCCGCCGCGCTCCACCGAGATACGACAGATGTCATCGAAGAGCTGCTGTTGGTCCGTCGTCCTCACGATCGCCTGGTTCACGTCCGAGAGAGTGCCTAGAAGGCGATTGAGGCGGGCAATGGCTCGTTGCGCCTGCTCCTGCGGAGTGATGTCTTTCAGCGCCACAAGGGCCGCAGTGCGACCACCCGGAAGTTGCATCGGCGTGGCGTAAACGTCGTATCTTCTGTCGTGGATCGTGCACCCCCACTGCTTTCGCGCCGCATCTGCCGCCGGCAGGGCCTTCAGAGGGCAGTCGCCGCAAGGGCTGGAAAGGCCGCGCAGGTACTCATGGCATTTTCGGTCGCCGGGTTCGCCGAGAAGCCGTATCATGCCGGAGTTGGCATACTCGATCCCGAAGCTCTCATCGACGATGCAGGCGGCGTCGCTCATCGCGTCGAGAACGCCTGTGAGCTTTCGGCGCTCCGTCTCGAACGCGGTCCGGAAGCTTTCCTCGCCGGCCCGCAACGCGCGATGCGCCCGCTGCGTCCGAAGGATGGCCTCGACCCGGGCCAGGAACTCGCCATCGGATAGGGGACGGGCTATCAGCTCGTCGGCCCAGTTGCCGGGGTCGGCAGCCTGGCGATTAGACGGCTCGGCGGCATCCAGGAGTAGGATGAGGAGGGTGTCCTGCAGGTGCGGCATGGCCTTGAGCGAGCGACAAACTTCGGCTCCGTCGGCATCGGGGAGCGCAGCGTCCACGATAATGAGGTCCGGTTCGAGGCTCTCAATCGCGCGAAGGCATTCGGTCCCTGTTCCGACGCAGGTAACCCGGTGGCCTGCCCCTTCCAGCAATTGAGCAATGGCGCGCTGCGCGCCAGGATCGCGGTCGACAACGATGATGGTGCTACTCTGATTCATCACGTGCTCACCCCAGCATGATCGGGCAGATAATAGGCGAGCGTCATGTCTGTGTCCGACCGGCGCCCGCGTGTCGTCACTTCGTTCGGCGACTTGAGAGGCCGGTCGTCGTCGAACATGCTGCGGCGAGCATTCGGGAAACCAATCGGGCTGTATGACCGGTGTGAGGCGATGGACGAAGGATTGGGCAGGGGGATCGAACTGACCGGGAGGGACCGCCCGCCGACAGCCAGGCGCGAATCCGCATACGTGCTGTCGGTGCGCAGGACCCCGGCACTGGCGCAATGATGCCAGCCCGTGCCCCGCGCAGACGTTGAGGGCGTCTTGGGAGCGAAAGCTTCACGCATGTTCCGGGCACCGGCCGCGGTTGCCCGCAGCCCTGTCGGCGGTGGATGTAGCGCTGACCCGGCCCTGCAATGATGTGCAGAGAACCTCAGTCAGTTAAGCTCCGTTGTCCCACTCCGTGCCCGCGCGATGCGCGGCCCCGCAACGGTTTGTGGCATCGTGGAATGTTACACTATTCGCCGCCGCTTCAGATATACCTACTTGGGGTCAGGCTCTTCCTTAATGTGTATGGGTAGCTGGACAGTGGCTGAACAGACCGCCTTGGCACGTGATCGTTATCCGTGCCGTCGCGTCCGCAGGACGCCCGG
>CAYWBK010000388.1:3174-6260 GCA_964455745.1 uncultured Armatimonadia bacterium | reverse complement strand
CCCCGCCTACGGCGGGGCCGGGCGTCCTGCGGACGCGACGGCACGGATAACGACCCCGTGTCGAGGCAGTCTGTTCAATCCCGCCCCGGCGGGATCAAGCTACCCACACACATCGAGGAAGAGCCCAGCAGGCAGGGAGTCTGCGCCGTCGCGACGAAAGATGCCGGTGTGGGAGGTGACTTGCGATGGAGTTATATTTCCTGCGGCACGGCGATGCCGAAGTCGGGGGAGAGCGCCCGCTGTCGGATCGGGGACGCGAGGAGATGGAGGCGGTGGCGGCCCGACTGAAGCGACTCGAGCTGGGCCTGGATGTCATCTATACCAGCCCGCTGCTACGCGCGAAACAGACGGCCGAGATCGTGGGGCAAGCTCTGCGAGTGCAGGTTGTCGTCTCCGACCTGCTGGACTCCGGCGCGAGGTTGGAGGACATCATCGAGCTTCTCATGCCCCACGGACGCGGGGACAGCGTGATGCTCGTGGGGCACGAGCCGGACTTCAGCGCCGTGATCGGCGACCTGATCGGCTCGGGCGCAGTCGAGATGAAGAAGGCGGGCCTCGCCCGCATCACCTGCGAGAAAGTCGGGGCGGCAGCGGGGGTCCTCAAGTGGCTGGCACCGCCCAGGCTGCTGGTCGGGTAAAGGCCTTTACCGCTTTGCATCATAGACGAGGCAGTCGTCATGCCGGGTTCGGCACTCTGGAACGATGAAAATGACGGCGATGGCGGGCGAGACGTCCGCCCCACGCGCGACAAGATTGTCGCGCCCACTCCATTTTCGAGGCAGTTGCAAAAGTCTGTAGGAGCACTCTCCAGAGTGCGAAGAAGCCGTTATTCTCCGCCAAAATGGAATAGATAATGACTAATGTATGTCATTATGGCGGCATATCAACGGCAATCGCGGTCTGGAGACCGCTCCTACAGACGACGCGGCGCCTTCTTGCAGTTACATCAGACTATGGCACTGAGGAACCTGCACCGAGCACGCCTCGCCGCTCTGGAGCGGTCGAGACCGCTGCGAATCGGCCTGTATTCCCTTGGGTTCGCAGCGCTGGTGATTGCGGCGAGCACGCCGTACTGGGCGCGCCTGCCGCGGCGCTCGCACCCGCTGCTGGGCAAGCGAGCTTACGAGAAGTGGGCGCAGGAGCAGTTCGCGGTCTCACATCCGGGTGAGAAGCCGATGAACTGGGCCATCGGCGCAGCCGCGATCGAGTTGCACCGCACCCAGCCGATGGGCAAGTTCGTCTTGTCGGTCACGCCGGGCCTGTGGGGCAATGATTGCTCCGATTTCGTGGACTGCGCGGTCGATGAGGGGCTGGGCTTCGGGACACGGCTCAAACGCGGGGCGCGGGATCACCGCCTGGGCCTCGACAGCCGGGTCTTCGACGCGATCGTCTGGCATGAAGGCCTCACGATCCAGCCCGGCGACGGCGTGTCGGTCCGGCACTCGCCGTGGTACGAGCCATCCGAGGAGTCCTGCTGGCACATCGGGATCATCGGCACCGACATGGCAGTGTACGATTTCGTGAAGCTCCGACGCTGGAGTGCGGCGCGCTATGGGCGCAACCCGTTCGAGTGGTTCATCCACAACTCGCGCGATAAGCCGGGCCAGGTCGTGATCCACCGGCTGCGACCGGAGTATCGGTATCGAATCGAGCCGATCCCGATCTACCCACGGCCACCGCTGCGGATGCCAGCGGGAGCGTCCCCCGGCGGCAATGCGCAAGAGGGCGGCTGAGGATCGTTGAACGGCCCTAACACCGTGGGGGATTGCATCCCCCACTCCCCCGCGATTTTAGATGTCAAAGGCCTTTGGGGATGCGGGGATCTGGGGGACGCAGTCCCCCAGGACGTTAAGGCCGTTGTGATTCGCGGTTTCCCCAGGTCTTTCTCCAAAAGATATATAGGCGGCAAAAGGCTATTGTGTAACGTGCACGAGAAGCGATCTCAGGAGGGCAAGCATCATGAAAGACGCATTCGGTTTAGGGGGCCTATCGCGGCTATCGAGGGCGGATACCCGATCCATCTCCGCCGAGAACCCGACGGGCGAGAAGGGCCGAGGGGGCATGGCTGAGGCTGAGGCGGACGGACCCGCGCGCGAACTCGGTCGCGGCTGGAAGTGTCGCCCGTATGTGCTTTTCCATCCCGGAGAGACGATCCTTCTCGCCGACATCGAGGGGCCGGGCGCCATTCAAAGTATATGGCTCGGCGGCACCGTCGTGAACCGCGACACAATCCTGCGCATCTACTGGGACGGCCAGGAAAGGCCCTCGGTGGAGTGCCCGCTGCCGGACTTCTTCGCCTCCCCCTGGGCCTTGCAGGACCCGAACCGGCCGACGGCAGGCCCGTTCGCGCCGGTGAACTCGCTGCCGGTGTCGGTGAACCCGACCCGGGGCCTCAACTGCTTCTGGGAGATGCCTTTCCGCAAGCACTGCCGCATGACGCTGGAGAACCTGCACCCCACGCGCGTCGGAGCCAGCTACTACCAGATCAACTACGCGCTGGATGAGGTGCCCGAGGACTGCGCCTACTTCCACGCCCAGTTCCGGCGCACCAATCCGCTGCCATACGGCAATGTCTACACCATCGTCGACGACATCTCAGGCTGGGGGCACTACGTGGGGACCTCGATGGGCTGGGGGGTCAACAACAACGGCTGGTGGGGCGAGGGCGAGGTCAAATTCTACATCGACGGGGACGGCGAGTTTCCGACCATCTGCGGCACCGGCACCGAGGACTACTTCGGCGGCTCTTACGACTGGGAGACCGATGGGCAGTACGTTACCTACACGACCCCGTTTCTGGGGATGCACCAGGTCTTGCGTCCGGACGGCATGTACCAGTCGCAGCACCGCCACGCCATGTACCGCTGGCACATCATGGACCCGGTCCGGTTCCAGAAGGACCTGCGCGTGACGATCCAGGCTCTCGGCTGGCGGGGCGAGGGGCGCTTCCTCCCCGGCCAGCATGACATCTGCTCGGTGGCATACTGGTACCAGACGCTCCCAACCGCTGCCTTCCCGGTGCTGCCGAATCGCAACGGGCTGGAGATCATCTAGGGAAGAGAGCCGGGCGAACGACGAGACGGGCC
>CAYWBK010000388.1:0-3074 GCA_964455745.1 uncultured Armatimonadia bacterium | reverse complement strand
ACCGGCCCGTCTCTACACCACACGTGTTCTCGTAGAGACGCCCGCTGCGGCGTCTTTGCATTCCTGACCACGGCAACCCTGGCGCGGATGCCGCCCGCGCAAACGACGAGACGGGCCACCGGCCCGTCTCTACACCACACGTGTTCTCGTAGAGACGCCCGCTGCGGCGTCTCTACGTTCTCCCCCCTATCGCTCCTTCTCCACCACAATCACCGGCCGCAGCCAGTTGGACCAGTCGCCGGTGTTATCCTGGCGCGCATCGACGCGCAGCACCAGCCGGATCGATTTGCCTGCGTAGGCCGAAAAGTCAACGCTGTCCATCTTCGGTTGATCCTTCTCGGCCTGTATCTGCGACCAAAGCTCCTGGCCGTCCACCAGGATTGACATCTTCACCCCGTCGTGGGTGGGGCCGGTCACTACGGTTCCGAATCGCAGCGTCAGCCGCCGCCCCGCCGCGAGCTTCGGGAGGTCAATGTCGAACTCTGCTTCGCCGACGCCTTTCGCGGGGTCGGGCGGGTGATGGAACAGCGACGGGTACAGAAGCCCGTCCGGTCCCTTCGCCCATGAGGGTCGCCAGTCAAGGCAGTTGGTGACCTTCGCCTCGTTCATGTTGTCCCCCAGGCTGTACGCGAGCGAAGCCGCGTCCACCGGCGGCGCGAACTTACCCGATAGCGCCGGGATCGGCCCTGTGAACGGCAGCGCCTGCTTCCAGTCCGTGATGCCGACGATCGGCTTCGCGAACTCGAACGCCGCCTGCCACTGGTCGGTGTCCGCCAGCCGGAAGACATCCCATATCAGGCGCTTGCGGTCTGGCGCGTTCGGGTCGAGGCCGTCGAGCTTGCGGCTCCACAGGCCCAGGCGCAGGCCGCCCTCGTCGCGGTGGTCGACGTGGCGATGGAGGATGAAGGCGTCGATTTGGGGCATGTGGCTGATCTTGTAATAGGCATACGCATAAGCCGCCGCCTGTATCTTCTCGCCATCCGGCCCGTCAGGGCAGTTGAAGCCCTCCTCCGACAGGATGATTCGGCGTGGCTGCCCTTTGTACAGGAAACGCCTCTGGGCGAGGAAAGCGGGCAGGACCTCGAGGTTCTTGAAGGTGATCCTGGGGGAATCGAAGCCCAGCACGGCGGTCTGATCGTTCCAGAAGCGCGGCTCGAACAGGTTTTCAGGATAGGGGTGAAATGCTACGTTCCAGGGGAAGTTGCCCTCCGCGGTGATGGTCTGGTTCAGCCGCTCGAGGAACTGGTCCCCGCGCATGGACTTCATCGGATCGGGGTCGAGGTGCGTGGCCCACGTGTGGTCCATCGAGACATACACCCGGACGCCGCTGTGGAACTTGCGCACGGCGAGCCAGGCAACGCGAAGCTGATCGGCATACTCGCGCGCGACCTCCTCGGGCCGGACACGCCCCATGTTGTGCCATGCCCAGTGCGACTGCAGTTCATTGCCGATCACGTAGCCGCTGACCCATCCGTGCTCGCCGGACGGGTCGGAGTAGCGGTGGGCCAGGTACTCGAGGGCCGCGCGGTAATACAGCAGGCCGCGCTCGTCAGTCAGGTTGAAGGCCCCGAGGTGGTTGGGAGCGTGAGCGAGATCGGTGCGCGGGTTGATGAGCGGGTTTGCGGGGTCGGGGTGGTCCGGCACGCCGTTGACCGGGATCAGCGTCACGTTGATGCCCATGTCGGTCAGCCGCTTGATCTGCCGGTCGAGGTCCGCGATGTAGAACGTGTTGATCGGGAGCTTCCGGCCATCGACTTCCCAGGTCTCTCTCGGCGCGCCGCCGGTCCAGTCGAACACGCCCGCGAGCACCACGCCGGTGTCCATGTACTTCACGCCGAGGGCTTTAAGGTCATCGAGGTCCACCGGACAGGTGACGCCCTTCTTGCTCTGCGGCCACGGCATGGCGAAATGCCACGCCGGGAGAGCGTCCAGATCGTCCGCCCAGTGAACCGGCCCCAGTGCCCGGTTGGTGGCGGCATCGACGAATTGGAACTTGCTGTACAGCGTGTCACGCCCATCCCGGAAGCGCGGGATCGTGACCTCGCCGCCCTGGAGGCGTCCCTCCCATGCCGTGACACCGGGCACGGTCGGCGAGTAGGTCTGATATGGCCGCAGTTCAACAATACGCCCCTGCCTGGCGTCACCCGCCAGCCGGATTACAAGCTTGTCCGGCAGCGCCCTGATGCTCGTGATGGCGGGGCCGCCGTCCGCCTGCGCGGCGAGGGCGGACAGCAGCAGTGTGAGACAGATTCCGATGACACCAACCGGCACGGCACGGGTTACGCCCATGTCTCTTGCTCCTCGCGTTGTGCGATCTGTGCAGCCTTGGGTCACAAGTCTCGCAGTACCCACTGCAGCCCGCGCTTCAGAAGCGCGCGGAAGCGCTCGTCTACGAAGCTGGCCTCATGGTGCCCAAGTGACAGGTAGAAGATGCGCCCCTGCCCCTCCTCGCGCGTCCAGGCGACGGGCTGCAGCTTACCCTCGTGGCTGTAGGTCACCGCGAGGGTGTGCACGCGCGCCGGGTCGTAGTCGAGGATGTATAACTCATCCCGCAGCGTGAAGTCCTCCAGGCCCTGAGTGATCGGGTGCTCGCGGTCCACGAACTCTACCTGCACGTCCAACTGCGGCGGGTGGGTGATGAAAGCTCCGCCCAAGGTCTCGATGTACTCCGGGTTCTCCTTGAACGAGTCCGCGGCGCAGTGGATGCCGACCACTCCGCCGCCGGCTTTCACGAACTCGAGGAATGCCGCCGCCGGCTCAGGCTCCAGCTTGCCACCGGTCGTGTAGACGAGCAGAGCGTCTGCGCCCTGCAGGCCGGCCTTCGATATTCGCTCGCGATCGCGGGAGATCGTGACATCGTAGCCGAGTTGGTCCATCAGCAGAGCGACTGTGGGCACGGCCTCCCACATGTTGTGGAAATCGGCTTCACAACCGCCAACCATCAGTACGTGCTTAGGCATATTGATGCGGTCCTTTCGGTGTGTGGTGACGGCAACCTCACCCCCCTACTTTCACGGCAACCTCACCCCCGGCCCCTCTCCACGAGTGGCTATGCTTTACCCACATCTTGCGTG
>CAYWBK010000387.1:0-6301 GCA_964455745.1 uncultured Armatimonadia bacterium | reverse complement strand
GCCCCTCAAGATGGCCTCTTGAGGACCTCTACCTACAATCAAGATTCGGACCCGGCCAATACGAGCGTATAGACCAAAAAAGTTCATTAAGTCGGTAAAAGTACACATATTATTTGAATTGGTGGCCATTATTCCGTGCGGATGTGCTTCGTCTCTCCGGCCGCCAACGCCAGAGGCACCGCGTGCAATGACCGGCTGCCCGAGTGTCCAAGACTGATGCTCCCCGAAGCCTGGCTATTGTGCAGGCAGATGACAGCGTCCTCGATCGGCTCGCGGCCCGCGTTGTGGACTTCAATGCCATCCGGGGTCGGCCTGATTCGGATCAGGGCGCGCCTGCTCCACCACTGCGCGAGTTCGCTGGGCAGCGGGTTCCACCATGCCGCTGACCGCGACTGGACGTAGCGGATCAACTGCTCCAGCGCCGGCGTCCAGTTGGCCGGCAGGCCTTCGCGGGTGTCCATGCGAGCGAAACACTCCTGACGCCAGTTAAGGCACACGTATCCGTTGTGGGCGAGGATCTGGTCGATGGCGACTGTTCCCTGCGCCACCGCCCCTGCCGTGTCGCGGCCGATCTCGCCATCGGCGTAAAGGCCGAACACGACGCCGTCCTCGACGACGGCGGCGAATTCCCACAGGTCCAGCGGCATTCCCGTGATGGTGTCCAGGGGGGCGAAGGGGAGCGTCGTCCCGCACAGGAAGCCCGGCCTGGCCTGCTCGGCATACCATGTCGAGTCGTATGTGAGGCCGGCTCCGCGCTTGTAGGTCAGCAAGTGAGCGTGGTGCTTGAGGGAATGGCTCCGCGTGCCGGTCGCTCCCATTCCTGTGACCATCTTGAAGTGCACCGCTTCCTGCGAGGCCTCACGTGGGCCGTCATAGGTAAGCTGCTGAATGGAGACCTCCCAACCGTGGCGGGCGATCTGGCCAACGGCGTGGAGCACAGGTGGATCGTCGATAGCATACGAAGGGTTCATCCAGTAGACTTCGGAGGGGTGGGGAGAGATCACGAAAAACGCGGACTTCACACCCAGAGACGTCTCGAACTGGCGCCAGCGCTGGAAGTTGAACCATCGATTCCCGGTCTGGTCTCTTCCGGGGCTGCGATAAGAGGGCTGCTCGTAGACGACGTCCGTATCGTGGGTGAGCACCAGGCCGTGCCGCATGACGGTCCCGTCGCGATAGGGGTGCTGCCACACGGTCGCGAAGGGGTGGCGGGCCTGTGCGTGGCACCACACGAGGACATTCGCGAGGAGCGACAGGTACTCATCCACGACCGGAATCGCACCGTACCGGTCCCGCAAGTGATCGTCCCACAGCCGGTCGACCCGGCGCACGAACCCCTCGAAGCCCGGGTTATCGGGCCACGAGAAGCGCGACAGGTACATGCCGATGGTGGCAAACAGGCGTCCGCCGAATCGAACCGACAGGCCGACGGCGTCACCGCGGACCTTGAGAAACGGCCCGACAACGTCACCGGCGAGAGTGCGCGCACTGCCGATTCCGGTCCCTGTGAGTTCGTGGGGCGGCCCGAAGAGCGGCAGGCACTCGGGGCAGCCTGTGAGAAGTCCGGCATCGTCGGGCTGCGGCGTCATCTCGTGAGTGACCGCCGTCAGATCCACGGCGGCGATTTCGACTCGCGAGACGAGAGCCGCATCGGCCGACTGGATGGCGTCCGCATCCGGATCGATCACCAGGCAGCGCTCGTCCGGCACTTCCGAAACCACACTGAAGCTGACACCGAGCATCTGGAGGGCGCTCACGGCCCCGTAGTACGCCCAGGCGTGAGCGCGGGACAGATCGGAGGCGGACTTGGGCATCAAGACGACGAGCCGCATGGCATCTCCTCCACGTTGACCGGTTTGCGAGCGATGTGGCCGGCGAATTACCCCGGGCTATGTCAAGACGACTATCATACCGGGCGGTAAACGGCCCTACCCCGTCCCGCCTGCGGCGGGACACCCCTCCCGTACCGGGAGGGGAGAGGCTAACGGCGACGTCGGCGGGCTTCGCCCTGCCCCACCTACAGCGGATTGGCCTCTCTCCGCAAGCGGAGGTATGTATTTGGCGCCGATTTCCTCCGAGCATGTGGATGCCCGGTTATACTCTTTGCCGACTTGAATCGACAATGGGGCACGGCTGAGGCCAATTCCTCAGAATCAATGTGGCCGGCGATTTATCGCGCCCAGCCCGTTCGTAGTCTGCACTGATCCCAATGCGGCGGCCCAATCGGGCGCGATAAATCGCGCGGCCACCTTGATTCTTGGGGTGAGATACATTTCCGCCTTCGCCTACAGGACAACCTCGCAAAACTGCCGCGTCTGCGCGGATTCGCGAGCCTTCAAGCACGTCAACGCGCTGATGATCCCCGCCTGGATCGGGCTTCGCGAGTGTCCCGTGCCTTGCACGATGCGCAGGAAGTCGTAGACAAGCTCGGTATCCCCGCCGCCGTGCGAGCGCGTCGCGCTGTCGAAGCGGATGGTCTCCACACGCGGCGAGTGGTGCATGAACACCTTCAACTCGTCCGTGTACCAGTCGAACTCGACCGTGCCATGATAGCCGAAAAGCCGAGCGCCCCGGGCGCCGGCAGCGCGCCGGGCGAAGAAATTCTGCGAATACGAAGCCTGCACGCCGTTCTCGAATTCGACGATGGCGTTGCCGCTGTCCTCGTTGCGGATGCTCTCCGAGAACATGCACATCTGCCCGCTCGGCTTCACCTTGTCCGCCTCACAGCGGCGGTAGTACATGTTGAACGGGCTCTCGAGGCACTCGTCCTGCTCGGGGCAGTCGTCGCACTTGAGGTCCTCGGGCTTGTCGCCGCCATAGACGCGGCGCGAGTTCATCGCCGCCACCCACTTGGGCTGCTGGCCAAGCAAGTACGAGATGTAATCGAAGTCGTGCGTGGCCTTCTGGAGGAACAGCCCGCCCGTTTCGTTATAGTCGCGATACCACGCGCCATAGTAGCATCCCCCGTAGGGCACGTTATTCCAGGCCTGCACGTGGTCGATGGGGCCGAGCCTTCCGGAATCGACGATCTCCTTGGCCGCCTGCACCAAGGGCGTCAGCCGCAAGGGGAAGGACACCACGACCTCCGCGGTCGCAGTCTTATACGCCGCGGCCAGGGCGCGCACCTGGTCGATGCTGGTGGCCACCGGCTTTTCCAGGAACAGCGGCAGGTTGCGCTGCGCAACCTTGCACGCCATCGGGGAATGCAGGGAGCATCGCGTGCCGACGAGCGCACCGTCAAGCTCCTCGCTGTCGAGCATTTCGTCAGCGTCCGAATAGACCGTGGCCGCCCGCAGCGTCTCGATCTCGGCCTTGATCTCCTCACCGCGCGGGTCTGCGATCGCGGCGATCTCGAACGGCACCGAGAAAGCTCGCATCGCATCGATGATGTACCGAATTCTTCCCCCGTACCCGATGACTCCGAACTTCAGCATGTTCAGCACTCCCAGCGTAACATTGCGGACGATGGCGGGGTATTCGCCAGGCGGCGGAGAGGCCCCTTCCACCCAAAGAAGGGCCGGTAGTCAATGTGTGTGGGTAGATGCCATGAACTGGTCTTGGCGAGGGCGATAGCCGACTGCTCTGGGTAAGCCGTTGCCGTCGCGTCCTGCGGACGCGACGGCAACGGATAACGACCACGTACCCACGTGGTCTGTTCAGCCATCGTCAAGCTACCCACACATATTGAGGAAGAGCCGGCCCCAGGAAGGGTCGGCCGTCCGTGTAGCGAAAGTGAGTATTGGAGCCGTCCCTCCTGCTCCGGTTCGGGGCGGTGTTGACCCGACGCCCTCTGCGCTGTATCCTATAATCACGTTTCGCATCATTGCGCAATGGAGACCACACCATGCTCCCGACTGTTGACTTCTGCGGCCTCGAACTCACTCGCCTGCTCATCGGCGCGAACCCATTCGGGGGATTCAGCCATCAGAACGATGTCCGCGACACCGAGATGAAGACCTGGAACACCTCCGATCGTATCCTGGAGACCTGGCAGCGCGCATGGGACGCCGGGATCAACACCTTCGTCACCAACAACGAGACCCCGCATGTCATCGATACGACCCGCAAGTACAAGGCCGAGGGCGGGCCGATGCAGTGGATCGGGCAACTGTCGGCAAATCCCTACCCGAGCATGATTGAGGCGCTCGATGATGCGAAGGCCATCGGCGCTGCCGGGGCGTATTTCCACGGGGGATACGCAGACCAATTCTACACCGAGAAGAACCCCTCCGAGTTGGAGAAATGGGTTGCGCACGCGCGGTCCATCGGCTTGCCGATCGGCGTCGCGGGCCATGCCCCGCAGGTCCACGACTGGGTCGACAGCCTCGACCTGGTGGATTTCCACGTCGTCTGCATCTTCAATTGTGGCAGCCTGCACAGCGGGGCCGGGCACCGTTTCCAACTGTCCGACCTGCCCCCGGCCTACGAGTGCATCGCCCGCATCTCGAAGCCCTGCATCGCTTACAAGATCATGGGCGCCGGGCGCATCGACCCGCTGATGGCCTTCGAATACGCCTTCGACCACATCAAGCCCGGCGACGTGGTCAATGTCGGCATGCACCGTGGTGACAAAGACGGCATGGTGGAGGAGAATGTGAAGATGGTCGGCGAAATCCTGGGGCGGTAGCGACTTACCGAGGAGACGGACCATGAACCGGCTCAAAGCCGGGGCGGCGGCCGTAGCGATCCCCACCCAGCCCGACGCCTCCACACCCCTGGCCCCCGGCCAGGAGGCCGAACTGCGCGCCGCTGCACTGGTGCTCGAGGCCGGCGAGCGCGTCTGCTTCGTCTCCTGCGATTCGATGATCGTTCCGGCGGATGTGCTGGCACAGGTCGTCGATCAGGTGGTCGCCCAGGGCCTCGTTCCGTTCCCCAACTTGCTAATCTGCGCCACCCACACCCACCACGCCCCCTGCACGATCGACATTCTCGGCTGCACGCGAGACGAGGGCTTCTGCGCGCGATTGCAGGCGGCGATCGTCGATGCCATCACTGAAGCCTGCCGCGCCCTGGATGACCCCATAGGTTCCGATGTCGAGCTTCTCTTCGCCGAGAGCCAGGAGGCCACCGTCGGCAGCAACAGCCGTTATCTCCTGAAGGACGGCACGGTCGCCTGGTATGCGTATCCCTGGGATGCCGTCGTCAGGCCCACAGGGCCGTATGACCCCGACCTGCCCGTCCTGAGCGTCCGCCGGCTCGATGGCACGCCGGCGGGCATCCTCTTCAACCACTCCGTGCACAACATCGGCACGCTGAGCAAGGGCGCGATCTCGCCCGGCTTCTACGGCCTGGCGGCGCAGGAGTTGGAGCGTCGGCACGGCGGCACCGCGCTATTCCTCCCCGGAGCCTTCGGCTCGACGCACAACACCGGCGAGTTCGGTTCGACGCCGAACATCCATGCCGTCTCGGCGACGGAGTGCGTCCACCGGGTGGTCGGCGCAGTCGAGTACGGCTTGCGGCAGGCGCAGAGCCTGCCCGCAATGCCGTTCATGGCCCTCAAGCGCCCATTCGTCTATCGGTTGCGCGATTTCGACGAGGCGAGAGAGGAAGCCGCCGTCAGGTACTGGAGCGAAACGTACACCCCCGGCAATCCGGAGGCGACGCAAGACGTGTTCCGGGCGATGCGGGAGGAGATGGTTCCGCTTGCGGGGGAACAACGGGAGGCCTGGCTACAGGTCATCCGCTTGGGCGAGGTGGCGCTGGTCGGCGTCCCGGCGGAGCTGTTCGCCAGCCTGGGGCTTGAGATCCGTCGCCGGTCGCCGTTCCGCTATACTTATGTCATCGGGCTGGCGAACGGCACCATCGGCTACGTCGGGGACCGCGAGGCCTACGAACTGGGCGGCTACCAGCTTTGGGCGGGGCTGCACAGCCCGTCCGCTCCCGGAACCGGCGAAGCAATGGTCGAGCAGGCGCTGGAGATGCTCCGCGAGGTGAACGATATTTGACACAGAGACGCAGAGAGCACAGAGAGCGACTTTGAAACGACCTGCCCAACGATAGGCGTTCAGGGATGTTGCCGTTCTCTGTGCCCTCTGTGGTCTCTGTGGTTTGTCGTTGTCCCTTCATTGGCATGGCATCTCACTGCCGAGCAGTCGTCATGCCGGGTTCCGGCGCTCTGAAACGATGAAAAGGCGACGGCCCTACCCCGTCCCGCCTGCGGCGGGCCACCCCTCCCGTTCCGGGAGGGGAGAGGCAAACGGCAATTCTCGCGCAGTAGGAAGCTGCTGCCGTTCTCCCCTCTCCACAAGTGGCTATGCTTTACCCACATCTTGCGTGCGAATCACGGGCCGTTGCCCCAAAA
>CAYWBK010000386.1:0-6330 GCA_964455745.1 uncultured Armatimonadia bacterium | reverse complement strand
ACGCCGCAAAACTGATCCGGATTGAAGATGGTAGGCATAGGTCGATGTCCTCTGTTTTGGACTGAGTGGCCATCGGACTGAAAGTCAGTGGCCGTGACACATTCACGGTTAGTGGCCGCGACAATCTTGTCGCGGATCGCCGAGCATCTCTCCCGCCGCCGTTGCCGTTGCCGTTCTCCCCCTCCCTACGAGGGAGGGGGAGTGCCCGGCGAAGCCGGGCGAGGGGGTAGGAAGCCGTTGCCGTTCCCCCTCTCCACCCCGTGGAGAGGGGGGCAGGGGGGTGAGGCGCCCTACCTCGGCACTTCCACCCGCGCCAGGAAGTACACGTTGTAGGTTTCGCCTGCCCCCAGTTGCGACCACCCTGCCGCCCGCGCCGCCCCGTCGGCCTGGCTCTCGAAGCGCTTCGTCTTCGCGTCCGACCAAAGTGTCGTCGCCCCGGTGCGTAGCACATTGAAGGTCACGGTATAGTCGCGTCCGGCCTGCAACGGGAAGCTGATCCAGTCGCTGAGCGCCTCGCCGCCCGGCGGCAATTCGGACGAGTTCACCCCGCCGAAGGTGACCGGCACCCGCGTTCGGGCGACGGTATCCGCCGCGTCGGCGGGATCGGTCGCCGCGATGCTGACATCGCCGATCGCGATGCCGCCTTTCTCACCGCCGCGGAACGCCAGACGCACGCGGTCGCCGCTTTGCTTGATCGCCGCCTTGCTCAGGACAATCCGCTGCGCCCCTACAAAGCCCCAGCCGGGGAAGTCTTCCGCTTTCGCCCCTGTCTGCGCTTCCGCCGTCCACGCGGCTTGCGACTGCGCCGGAGCCTCGGCGATTGGAGCCTCGACGCCGGGGAAAACGGACACCTCCACCAGATGCACGCCGGTGTTCGCCGAGTTGTGCAGCATCTCGACCCGCACGTATCGCGCCGAGACAGGGCGGAACACGTGCAGCTTCCCCGCCGGGGTCGCTCGGTCGGTGTTGCGGCTTTCGTCTGCCACCGTCTGCCACGTCTGCCCGTCGGGCGAAACCTGCAGGCGGTACTGATACGAGCGTCCGTTCGCGCCGTCATCCCAGTACGTGACCACGCGCACCTTCTCGATCTTGCGCTTCGCGCCGAGGTCCACCTGCCACCAGGCCGGCCACGGTGTCGCGCCCCAGTACGATTCGCGCGCGTCGCTCCCGTCTACGGCCGCCTCCGGCGGATTGCCCGGCTCCGAGGCGCTGGCTGTCGCCTTGCAGCCCACGGCGATGCCGCACTGCGCCTCCAGCGCCGCCCAACGCTCCTGCCGCTCGGGGCGGGTCATCGGCGGCGGGCCCTCGGTCCACAGCGGCTCGGGCTTGCCGCCCTTGCGCGTGAACTCGGCGAAACGCCGGCAGTTCTCGGCCTTCCACGCGTCGACGGCGGCGGCGTAGCTGATCCCCGGCAGCGTCCCCGTCTGCCACTGAACGTTCACCTGCCGCGTACTTGCGGGCAGCGTGATCTGCTTGCCCTCGCCATACGGCACTGCCTCGATGGCAACCTGCTTTCCGTCGGCCGTCGCGCCGGTGGCATCGACGAACCAGGGCAGGTGCAAGATCACGCTGCGCGGCTCGGTTCGCCAGCGCGGCGTCATCCGCAAGCTCATGCTGTGGTCCGAGAACCTCGCCGTCACCGAGACCTCGCCGAAGTCCGTCGGAGCGCGGCGGATTGAGATCGTCTTGCCCGGCTTCATCCACTCCGGCGACACGACGCTGAACACGCGCAAGTCGCCGTCCCACTCCCGCACGAGCATGTTGCGCAGCAGTCCCATGTACTCGGCCGCGAACCACCCGTGCGGCGGGAAGTTGCCGCCAGTGTCGCGGTTGTCCCACGGCACGACCCCAAACTCGAACCCCGCCTGGGTGGAGCTGGTGTGCACCAGCAGCGCATAGAAGTCCGCCAGCGCATCGCGCTGCCGGTTCATCGCCACCTCGGCCTCGGTGTTCTTGATCGTATCGTATAGGTGCAACAGGCCCGGTTTCAGGCCCGCCCCGTAGGTCATGATGCCCTCGGCGTACTTCTTCGCTCGCACGGTGTTGACGGTGGCTGCGACACGCGGGTCCTGCGGGTTCAGCGCCCCGCGCGCCGGAACGCCCCCTCGCGGATACAGCCCGATCATGTTGTCCCAGTCGCAGCCGTTCTCGGCATCGAGGCCTGGCGGGATATACCCGCCCGTCTTCGCCGTGGCGGCGCTGAGAGCGCGCTCGAAGTTGGCCCGGTACATGTTGTACCAGTCCGTGAACTGCTTTGCATCGTCGGGGTGTCCGAGGGCCTGCGCCATCCCGATCATGTCCTGCATCCCGATCAGCAGCCAGAAGCTGTGTCCGGTGTAGTGCCCGTTGATCGCCTCATTGTCATACGGCGGGGCCGGAGGCACGAGGCCGAGGGGGTCTTTCGGCGTCCGCGCGAAGACCGCTCGCACGTGCTGGGCCAACGTCGGATAGACGCGCCGCGCCCAGTCGTCGTCGCCGGTCAGTCGCCAGTGCGAGCCGAATGCCCAAAGCGACTGCCCCCAGCCATCGAGTTGCGGCGGCTGATAGATGATTCCGTCCGGCTGGCGCGACTTCATATAGTACTCGAGGCACTGCTCCGCCCA
Organism: uncultured Armatimonadia bacterium; assembly: GCA_964455745.1. Classification (GTDB taxonomy): domain Bacteria; phylum Armatimonadota; class Zipacnadia; order Zipacnadales; family CAYWBK01; genus CAYWBK01. Next base: position 3,727 of record CAYWBK010000386.1, on the reverse strand, counting down.
CCGGGGCCGCCCGGCGAGGTCGAAGGCGTTGATGATATACGCGCCGTCGCGCACCCAGAAGTAGTGGTATTGGAAATAGTTGACCGTCGGAACGTAATCGTCGCCCCACTTGGAGCGCGCGACGCTGTCGTACATGAGGCTCGCCTGCCAGGTATCGACGGCCTTCGCCTCCGGCAGGTCGATCTGCGTCCCCTGCGCCAGGTACCGTTGCCACCAGTCGGCGGCGAGTTTCTCATAGTCGTCGAACCTCGCCGCCTGCAGGGCGGTGACAGTCTTCTCGTCCGCCAGCGGCGCGGGCTTGTAAGGCATGACGAAATCGAGCGTGATGTCCTGGCCGGCGGCGAGTGTCGTGTCATACTGCGCCATGCACACCGGAGCGTCGCGCACGACGAACTCCTCGCGCCCGGCGATCTCTGCCTTCGCCTCGCGGTCGGGCACGATCATGCGCTTGAGCATCGGCGCAGCCGGGAAGGCATAGACAAGCTGCCCGTCGCGAGCCGCATACGTCTCGCCCATCGCGTACTTCGCTGCAATCGGATTCCACGACACCCGTAGGCGCGAGCAGCAGTGATCGCCTTCGGCTCGAAGCGCCGTCGCGAAGCGCGCCGGGGCGTCGCGCTTGCCGGTGTTGGTGATGCGAGCACGGATGAAGTTCACGAGCGGGGACTGCGGCTTGCTGTCGAGCGTCCAGCCGAACATCGTCAGTTCGTACTCGACATCGCCGACCTTGGTCCTATCAGTGACAATCGGGATGCAGCCGTCGCGCAGTGTCTGGATGCGCTGGCGCAGGGGCTCCAGCTTCGGCCCGGCGAAGAACATGAGCTGTGCCGATCCGGTCCACAGCCAGCCCTCGGGCGTGACCTGCGTCCCCTCGGTCCCGTCGGCCATGCCGAGGACCGTGCTGGGCCGGCTGAAATACGAGAACGGTCCGGGGCCGTCGTCGATCGAAGGGTCGATAGGGCGAGCGCCGGCCGCACCCGTGATCGCAACAATCGCCGCGAGGCATAGGGCTATCCGATACATGAGGCATCCCTTCTCACTCATTCACATATACTGTGGAGTACCGGCCTGGTGCGCCGTTCCAGTGATCGCGACATCCAGTGATCGCGACATCCAGTGGCCGCGACAACCAGTGGCCGCGACAATCCTGTCGCGGGCTTTGCCGCAGGTTAGCGGCGATCCCCGACAAGATTGTCGGGGCCACTGGAGATGACAGGCAGTTGCTGCCGCAGCACAGACAAGGCAGTGACCGCCCCGCTGTTCCAACAGTGGCCCCGCCGTTCCAGTGGCCGCGCTGTTCCAGTGGCCGCGACAATCCTGTCGCGGATGCCGTCGGCAGCCTCCGCCTACCTCGCCGGTATTTCAATCAAGCTGAACCCCTTAACCAGCCCCTCCACCGAGATGCCCTGCTGGTCCATCCTCGCCTTCGCCGGTGACGCCGCGCCCGTCTGCCAGTCCAGCCGCCGGGCCTCTCCCAGCCGCAACCTGCGCGATACCCGCAATGACACCCGCGCGCCGTCCTCAAGCGTATCCACGACCACCAGCACGCCGTTCTCTCCACCATCGAACCACCGCGCACAGGCGCATCCCTCTGCCCGCATCCCCACATCATCCATGTACCGCCCGCTGTCGATGAAGGGCGCAAGCTTCCGGCGCATGACGATCCCCGCCCGCAGGAGCTTCGCCGCCTCGGTCGCCGGAGGCGGGGCTTCAGGACCGGTCGCCGCGCCGCCGGTCGTGCGGAAGATCCCTCCCAACAGGAGCGTCCTCTGCACGTGCGCAGCCATCGCGGCCGCATCGTCGTAGCCCTGCTGGCCGCAGTCGAAACGCGCCCACGGAACCGCATAGCGCAGCAGGCGCGGGAAGCTCGGCGGCGGATGCACCGTGGGGCCGAAGTTGCACAGGAAACGATCCATGTATCGCGCGTACAGGTCGCCCGCGCCCTCGGCCTCCATGAAGAACCCCGGCGAGATGCTCTCCCCCACCTGCTGGACCTCCTGCAGCAGCCGCAGGTAGGCCCGGTTCCATAGGCCGAAGCTGTCGTCATCGTGACCGTGGCCCGTGGCAGAGCATAGCTCGGGGGCGATGGCCGCCGTCTGATCGAGGTAGATCCCCCCGGCTCCCATCTGCGCGTGCAGGCGCGCGGTGTCGCGGAAGAGCTTGCGCCAGTCGGGCGAGGCCACGCACGCGGCCCAGAACGGGCGCTCGTGCCAGAAGTAGATCGGAAACTCGCCCCACTGGAAGCTCACCCGGCGAACTCGAAGCGCGTCGACGCCCCCCGGCTTCTGCAACCAATCGCCCGCGAAGTCATTCCCGTCGGCACGGAACTTCGCGGCCGTCTCGGCGTAACCGTGATCGCCCTTGGCCATCCAGTCGGGGTAGTCTTTCGGGCACTTGGCGCTCCAGGCGAGGGCGTCGGCCTGGGTCTGCAGCGGACTGAGCAGGTATCCGTTCGTGTAGAAATACGACGCGAGGCCCGCCTCCCGCAACTCGCGCAACTTCGCGGTCATGCCGGCCACACCGAGGTCCGGCGGCGGGAAGTAGCACGGGTAATACTGGTCGCCGCGTCCATACAGCGGCAGCCACAGGCACACATCGTGGATGTCGAGGGCTTTCGCCCAGCGGATCGCTTCCCCCGTCAGAAGGCCGTCCCAGCGGCCGTACATCAGTGCCGCCACATCGCCCCGGCGCGGCGTCGGCGGGCGGAGGCCCTGCGCGATGAGCCACTCGCGGTAGCGGTCGGCCACCGGGTGCCAGTCGGCGCTGTCGTTGCGCCGAATCTCGATGTCCCCAAACGACCAGCTTTTGCCGCTTCTCACTTTCGGGTGAGTGATGACCTCATAGCGCATCCCATCGTCATTGCGCAGGCCCCGGAGGGTCAGGACTTCGTGCGTCGGGTCGAGCACCGTCATCGCCAGCGACTGACTGTGTCCCAGATGCACGAACAGCGGCAGGCACAGGTCGCCGGTGTACATGCCATACAGGTATGGGACACCTTTGCACGCGGTCCTCGCCTGAGCCTCGAAGGCCGGCTGCGAGTCGAGCGCATCGACGAGCGCCCCGGTGTACATGCTCGGCCACAGGACGCGATTGTCCTGCCATGACCCGCCGAATCGAACGCCCTCGATGATGGGGAAAGTTACGTCACACACCGTGGCATTCGGCTGGTCGTTGGCGACCCGATACGACCATCGCTCGCACCCGCCATCCAGGGTGCTGGTGGCACGAAAGGTGATGGCCGGCGAGCTACCGTCGGCCGCCGACGGATGACACACCCATTGGGTGGTCGCGCCGCGCGAGGAGACGCGCGTCAACTCGCCCGTCATGGCGGTGAACTTCTGATCCCCCACGTCGCCGGTGAACATCGTCACAACCACGCGCGGGGCCGCGAAGGCCCTGGCGCACAAGCAGCCGCATAGAAGCGCAAATGCCAATCGTCGGGATAGTGCCATGTTTGGGCCCATGCCTCGCGGTCTTAGGGTTATCGCGGGCGACTCGCCTGCTGATAGCCGGGTCTTCACTTCGTCGCTAAGCCGACGCGGACCTCTGCTGTTTCGGCTCTTCCTCGATGGGTCCGCCCGCCGATCGTAGGTTGAACTGCCGCAAGCGTGGCGGCGGGGAACGGCGAGAGGAACAGGATTGATAGGATTTTGAAGATTACGGCATGACGGGTAGCTCCGTAGCAGCATAGCCCCGACGGCCTGTCGTTTGGCCGTTGAATACGGCC
>CAYWBK010000385.1:0-6339 GCA_964455745.1 uncultured Armatimonadia bacterium | reverse complement strand
ATGGCCGGGCGGCAACCGATCGCGCTGCCGAGGGGCCCAGCTTCTTCGGCAGCGCGATCTGCCATCACGCCCCCGGCGGCGCTTCTCTCGGCTCGCCACCGGTGCAATACTCTCGGGTATCTCTACCCGGCGCGTGAGGTGTGATCGAACGTGCTCTCTCCAGTATCTGCCAGGCTGGTGGCTTACCGCGCGCTCTGTTCCGGCATTCTCTTCGCCATGGCGGCCCTGCCCGCCCTCGCCTCCGGCGCTGAGATCACCGGCTCCATCCAGGGCTACTTCCTCACCCAGGCCGGGCAACTGCAGGTGCGGACCGTCGCGATTGGCAGCGCGGCGGCGCCGGCGGCCTCAGAAGGCTTGCATCCGGTTTGGTCCCCTTACTATCTTTCCGCTACGGTGGCATCCCCAGGGCCCGTCCGGCACATGCGCGTCGTCGCTGCAGACGATGGCGCGGTGCTCTATGACGTCGAAACGCCCGCTCCATCTGACACGGTGAGACTGCCGGTCCAGGACGGATCGTTCATTGGCGCTCACAGCAGACACGGGATGGCGTGGCGAGTTGAGCTAACGGATGGCCGGGGCCGCAAGTCGGAGGTCGCCGTGCGAGTCACCGGCGCAAGGCTATTGCCGATGCCGGAACTGAAGGTTGACTGGCTAAACTTCCTCCGCATCGACGCCGCGCGGCGCGCTCTGCGTGAGAAGGGAGACGCGATCCTGCCGGAGATGGGCAAAGACGCATGGGCCTATGCGCTCATGGGTGAGGATCATCAGGTGGCCATCTTCAATACCCCTCACCCACCAGGCGGGTTTGGTCGGTACCGGGGCCCGCTGCCGACCAGGGACACCGTCTGGGTCGGGCGATACGCCAGGCAATGGCCCGCGAACGCAGGCGGGTGGACGGTGATGATCGGGGCTCGGCCGACGGCGTGTTTGCCGACCTTCCCCTGGTGGAGCTGCCTGCCAATCGGCGGAGAGTCGACAGACGAGCGCGCCAGCGATGCGGCCTGGACTGTCCCCGTCATCGTGCATGAGGCTTGTCATGCCTGCTGGTTTGCGCGCACCGGAATCCGCTCCGACAACTTCTGCCCGGAATGCGCAGACGTTGTCCCGGACCTCAGGGACCGCGCCCTGCAGGCTGCGGAATGGGAGGCGTTGCTGGAGGCGCTACGGCAGGACACGCAGGGAGCCGTGTCGCCGCTCCTGCAAGACTTCTTCGCACTGGGTGAGATGTGGCGGACGGCCTGCAGGCACGCCAAGGCGGGCCAGTTGTCCGAGGACGGCGTCGCGACCACCGAGGGCTTCGCCTACTGGCTCGGTTGCAGTGGCATGGCCCCGCTTGGGGCAATGGCAAAGGACCCCGGACTGAGGGTTGACCCCTTCTTCGACGGCGTCCGCACCTACGACAAGACGGATCAATTGGCGAGGCTGGCCGATGCCGAGCGGTACCCCTCCGGCTGGACATTCAGCAAGATACGCCCCTCGCTTTGGGGCTATGCTCAAGCGCAACTGCTCGACCGGTTCTGGCCTGATCTCTTCCGGCGGGCATGGAAGGAGAGCTTGTCTCTGAGGGACGTGATATCTTCTGCGTGCGGTTACTCGGCACTTTCCGCCGCGCAGAAAGAAGTCTTGCGGCGAGGGGCTCTCGAGAAATGGCAGGTGGACCAGAGGGCTGCAGAGATCGACAAGGAGGAGCAGGCCAGCTTGGGTGAGCTTCAGCGTCTGGAGTTAGCGGCGAGGGCGGGCAAAGCGCTGGTGCTGCGGCTGCTGTGCCCGCTCGGGCCCGATGAGACCGGCCCGCTGGGGCGCGGCGCCCAACCGGCCCAGGTCCTCAATGGCGTGAGGCTGGACAGGGAGGGCTGCCTGTTCGACACTCCGAAGCCGTGCCGCATCCGGCAGTACCAGGACGGCCGCCAACTGGTCGCGGAACTCCGGACCGCCCTGGACGACCTCGATGCGCCTGTCCAGATACGCCGCGATGGGGAGAGCATCGAGATCCTATCGAAAGAGCTGATGATCCAGGCCGACCACTGCACGGCCAGGCGCGAAGCAGGCTGCATCACTGTGCAGGTCGTGCGGCAAGCGTCCGGGGAGGGTGATACCACCCACGGCGACGGGGGCGACGGCACGCCCCGGCAGGTTCGTGTGCCGCTGGCGCTGCTGTGCTCCGACGGCGCTCAGCGACCGGGATCGCACCACGCGTCCGCGTTGGTTCCCAACCGTTCCTTTGCGGCAACGGTGGAAGGCAACTTCCTGGATGCCGACACCGGCCAGATCTGCTATCAGGCCGTCGATATGCTCCAGCTTCCCCCGCCGGCACTCCTCCTGGTTCCGGGCGAGAGATATGCAATGACGGCCACCGTGTCGGGGGGCGAGCACGCTCAGGCATCGGAGGTGCGCCTCTACGGATCGGACGGGAAGCTGCTCGACGACACCACGCCGGGGCCGTCACCCCACTCGCTGACCGTCCGGGGCGCTTTTCGCGAGCCGCCGCCATCGCCCCCTGACGCCACGACGGTCTGGGAGGCGTACCTGCCGCTACACAGACTCGCCCTGGGGCTGGGCCCGGCGGGCTCGTGCGGGGCGGACTCGCGCCTCGACCTCCTGGCGACGTACACCGAGGGGCGCGCCGCGAATCACACAGCCCTGACAGTCATCGTGACCGATCCGGCCGGGGCCAGAAAGGGAAACGTCGATGTCAGGATCCGGGCGAAGAGCTCCTCGCAATCCGGCCGGTGGACGGACCCCGTGACAACAGGATTGGGAGAGGGAACGGTCACGTTCCGCCCGATCGTGCCACGTCCGGACCCTGACGGCTACATCGTCGAGCTTGCGCTAACAAACGGGTGCCGCTATGAGTGTGGGCCGTTCCCGGCCGTCATGGGGCGCGAGACGACGGTGAATCTCGCCGTGAGTGATCACCACGCGATCACCGGCCGGATCAGGCTCTCCCACGTCGCCTCCGCAAGCAACGTGAGGGTCGAGTTGCTGAAGGGCAGTCAGGTCATTATGAGTGGTGCCGTCAACCAGGTCGGAGCCGACGGCGTCTATGACTACACGATCGGTGCGGCCCCGCCTGCGGGTTTCTACACGGTGCGCGCGACATACACGGGCGCAGGCGAAGGCAACAAGGGCCCGCTCTGCGCTCCGGTGACCGTGCCTGACGACTGCGCTGAGGACGGCAAGACTCTGCCGAGATGAGTCGCCATGACACAACTCAGCCACGGCGCGCATTCGCCGGTTCGGGGGCCGGACTTCAACTTCGACATTCGGCAGGCGCAGTAACGGCGGAGGGCGAGCACTCACGCCCCCGGCGGCGGCCCTCCCGGCTCGCCGCCGTGCTCATGCGGAAGCGTGTGGGCGTGGGGGTGGACGTGGGTGTAGGAGCCGTGCTCGTGGGCGTGAGAGTGGATCAGGTTCACCTGCAGCAGCAGGTCGAGATCGCCCAGCACCTCGCGCATCGGGGCGTCGCGGACGATGCGATGCTCCTCGCTGAGCACCACCGCCTGGCTGGCGATCTCCGCCGCGAAGCCGAGGTCGTGCGTCGCCGTGATCGTCGTAAGCCCCGCGTGGTGGAGTTCGGCGACCAGTTCCAGCAGAGCCTGCTGACTGCGCGGGTCGAGGCCGGTGGTGGGCTCGTCGAGGAGCAGCACCGAGGGGCCGACGGACAGCAGCGACGCCAAGGCCACGCGCTTCTTCTCCCCGCCGCTGAGGGTGTGGGGCGCGCGGTCGCGCAGGGCCTGTAGGCCGAGGATCTGCAGCATATCCTCGACGCGTTGTCGCACCTCGTCCTGCGGCAGGCGAAGCTGCAGCGGGCCGAAGGCAATCTCGTCCTCGACGGTGGGGGAGAAGAGCTGTACGTCGGAGTTCTGGAACAGGAAGCCCACCTGCCGGCGAAAGAAGCGCGAGAATGGCGGAGTCTCGGCGGCGGCTTCGGTCAGTTTCGTCCCGAACGCGAGGACCGAGCCGGTTTGCGCGAACTGCAGGCCGTCGAGAAGCTGCAGTAGCGTTGATTTGCCGCTGGCGTTCGCGCCGAGGAGAGCGATGCGCTCGCCAACGGCGACGGTGAGCGAGGCGTCGACCAGCCCGACCACCCCGCCGGGATAGCTGAAGCCGGCGTTCCTGACCTCAAAGATGGCCCCGGATGCTTCCATCATCGCCAGACCCCGCTCGCGGCCAAGACTGCCGCTGACACCAGCGCGCAGAAGCCGACGTATGCGATGTCGCCCGACCGCAGGCCGGCGTGGTGCAGGAACCGCGCCTCACCCTCGTATCCCCGCGAGACCATCGCCTGATAGACCTCATCCCCCAACTGCCGGCAGCGGTGGAAGATGAAGCCCATGCCCGAGGCCACCCAGCGCTGTTCCGCCCGGGTTGAGCCAGGCTCGATCGTGCGGCTCATCTTGGCGAAGTGCAGGTCCTCGGCGGTCCGTATCAACAGCGTCAGGTACCGGTACATCATCGCCACGACCATCACGAAGACCTTCGGGACGCCGAGGCTGCGCAGGGACGATAGAAGGACCGTGGGCCGCGTGGTGGCGGTTGTGATGAGGACCAGCGACACGCAGGCGAGGGTGCGCAGGACGAAGCGCGCGGCGATGAACAGGCCTTCGCTTGTGACGGTCATGTCCACGGGAAGCGGCCACGGCCCAAGATGCGCCCCAGGGCCGAAGTGCCAGACATGCGCCACCGCCTCGCCGGGCGTCACGACGTTCAGCGCCGAAGGCAGGATGATGACCAGCGAGAACAGGGGCACCGAGAGCCAGACCCGCAAGAGTGACCGGAGAGGGATGCGTGAGGCCACTGCCAGCGCGACACATAGGCCTGTGATGGTGACGAGAGACAGGGGCTTTGCGGCGAGCGTGGACGCAACGAGCAGGATAGCCATGCCCAGGAGCTTCGCGCGGGCGTCGATACGCTGCAAGAGACCGGGCGCGGAGGCGGCGCGGTCGGCCACGACATCCTGGGCGATGGCGCGGGCGAAACCGGATAGCGCTTTACGGACGAAATAACGGCCGTGTCCGCGCCTTCCGGACACCAATGCGGGCTCCGCTCCGACTGTCGCCCTCTCGGCGATGTCCGGGCGCATCCACTCAGGTATCATCCGAGCGCCCCTCGCGCCGGGCGAGCAGTCGCCCGAGACCAAAGGCGAGCGCAGTCACGACGGCGACGCCGATCACCCCGGAGACGATGTACCAGAGGCTCGCCCTCGCGAGATGCCCCTCCGGCTGCCCCGCCGGGGCGTAATCCGGGAGAGGGGCCTTCCACAAATCGCCCACAGTTCCGACGCCGGGCGGGAGATACCCCACCAGATGCTGCAATTCCCCGGCGCTCCACTCGCCCCAGGCCGATCCCGCGCCGAATTTCGCAGGCAGGATCAGGCCCAGCGGGGACAGCAGGATGAGGATCGTAATGCCAATCCATATCTTACGGGAGGTTCTCATCGAGCCGCCTCCATTTCCGCGGTCGCGCCCAGCAGGCGCGGCTCGGTGCGTTGCAGGTAAGCGACAACCAGAGCGGTCACGACGGCCTCAACCAAACCGAACAGCAGGTGCCCTGCCGCCATCGCCGGCACAGCCACCTGCAGCGGGTAAGGCGCATACAGGGCATGGCCTGCCGCATCGTGGGCGATGAGGGGCTGGATGCCGAATTCGACGCCTGTGGCAACCGCCGCCACGTTCAGGCCGACGTATCCGCCGATCCCCGCTCCAATCCACCGGCGCGGCGACTTCGCGTCGGACCTGCCCGCGATCAGGCGGTAGACCCCGTACCCGACGAACGGCATGATCAGCGCCATGTTGAAGCAGTTCGCGCCGAGGCAGGTGATCCCTCCGTCGCCGAAGAGGAGGGCTTGCACGACCAAGGCCACCGACACCGCCACACACGCCGCCCACGGCCCCAGAAGCACCGCCACAAGCGCTGCGCCGACCGCATGGCCGGTCGTGCCGCCGGGAATCGGCACGTTGAACATCATGATGATGAAGCTGAAGGCCGCTCCCTGCGCCAATAAAGGGACCTGCCGCGCTCGCAAGTGCTTGCCGAGATATCGCGAGGCAGTGACCCACGCCGGGACCATCGCCGCATACCCGGCGATGTACGTCTGCGGCCCCAGGTAGCCGTCGGGGATGTGCATATAATCGGGTCTTCTCCTCGCGAACCCAGGTCGGCTGTTGAGAAACAGCGCGCCCGGTGTGTGGGGACTATGGCTCAATATCGTAACACATATCTTCAATTCGTGCTACCATATTTGCCGGAGCATTGCGAAGAAGGCGATTCTTACCACGAAGACTCGAAAGCACGAAACGACTGGGGCCGAGGCTGCCGCTTCGATCTCGCCGTTCCTCG
>CAYWBK010000384.1:0-6356 GCA_964455745.1 uncultured Armatimonadia bacterium | reverse complement strand
CTACGAGGGGTGCCCCGCGCAACAAGGGCGCAAACTGTCAAAGATGCGCTAGCCGATCTGCAATCTCAAGGTCGCGATGGTCCACCTCCATCGGCCACGACACTCCGCCTGCGGCCTCACTGAACATCCTCCAGTCTACCTCGGAGACGACCGGACCGCCCTTCTCGTCCAACCCGGCCAGCAACTGCGCCTTTGACCGCACTCGCTGAACCAGCTGCACGGTGTGGCCGGCATGAGGACTCTTGCGCTGGTACTGCAAGATGAAAGGGACCACATCGCTGTCGAATAGCTCATGGCAGGCCCAGTCCAAAGGGGTCAACTCCGTGATGGCGATCTCGCGCTTCCCGATCTCCTCCCTGAGAGCCTTCGCGAACCCGGCGTCGGCCATGGCTCGCGGCAGAATCATGCCGAAGACACCGTCATCCTCGAGCCAGTCCGCCCCGCGATAGACGAAGTAGCTTGCGAGGTCGGTGTTGCCCTGACTGATGGCGGGATACGACCGCTGGATAACGGCCCTGTCCCCGTCAGGGATGCGCTCCGCGCGGACGTACGGCGGGTTGCCGACCACAAACTGGTATCGGCGCTCGATGAGCCGGTCCCCCCTCGTGGCCTCTGTGAGCGCGGGTTCCTGCATTCCGTGAGAGGTGGTGAACTGGATCGGCTCCTCATGACGCGTGAGGGAGTTGGCTTCCTCGATCCCAAAGCTAACGTCCCGCTTAGTTTTCACGACAAGATCGAAGACCAGGAACAACAGGTTCACCCGTGCGAGGAACACGGCGAAGTCGTTGATGTCCAGGCCGTGGATGCAGCGCTCGACCAAGGCCAGCTTCTGCTCATCCGAGATGCCGCGCTCCTCAGCGCCTTCAATCAGGTAGTAAGCGGCGCGGACGAGGAAGGTGCCTGACCCGCAGGCCGGGTCCAGCAGCGAGGGCGCGCCGTGCCGCGCGGCCTCGACGAAACCGGTGCGGTGAAGGATGTATTCAACGACCTCTATGTCGGTGTAGAACTCGCCCATCTTCTTGCGCAGGTCACGGGGGAGCAGCTTCTGGTAAAGGTCGCCCAATACATCGCGCCCGAGACCCTGGAAGTTGAAGGCGTTCAGCCGGAACAGGACGAGCAGAAGGACGCGATCGAACTCACGGTCGTCGAGGTCAATCAGCGCGTCAAAGTGAGCCGGCGTGAAGAGCTGCTGGAAAACCGAGCCCGCCTGTGCGAACGCCAGGCCCACGAGCTTGCCGATGTACGACTCACCAGCCCCCACCAGCTTCCGCCACAGCTCCAATCCGCCGTTGGATATCTTCCGGCTGATGAGCGAGTTGCCCTGGCTGTCTACCATGTCCTCGGCGAGGCGCACGAAAAGCAGACGACCGAGGATGACGTAGGCGGCGTTCGTCCGGAAGATGTCCTCCAAGTCCTCGCGAGTGCTGCGATGCTCGTGGTACGGTTCCCAGTCCGTATACGCCTGCTGGTTCTGGAACTCCGGGAAGGCGTCCTGGAACAGTGTGAGCGCCTGCCGGTGTCGCCGAGCCACGCGGTTCCGACGGAGTTCGCGTTGGTGCACCGGGAGGTTGCCTCCCTGCAGCGCGATGTACTCCTCCAATTCGCCTATTTCAGCCTCGTACGCGCGGAAATCCTCAGCCAGTGCATTCCAGCGCCGTGTAAGGTATGAGCGCAGGGACGCGATGACGCCCGTCAACGCCTGGGTCAGCTTGTCGACTTCCTCGTGGGTAACTGCGAGATAGCGGGAGGGGAACTCGCCTTCGCGAAACCTCTCCAGGAAGGCAAGGCTTCCAGCTTGCGCCGCAGAGATGCACGATAGTGCCTCGCTGACCTCTGCATCATCTTGCGAACAAACTACGACGTTCTCCTCTGGCGAAATCAGGCGGTCGTTCTCGAAGTACACCTCGCCGATGACGCTTCCCTGTGGGTTGCATACGACGACAGTGCGGCTGGCAAGCCACACGAAGTAAGCTGTGTCCGCCTGCACGTACTTGCGCTTATCTGCCCACAGTGCCTCTCGGCGCTTGGCGTCGCGTATCACGTCATCGTCTAGTTTGGCTTCCACGACGACCCACGGGACGACCTCCTCGCCGAGACGCGCCCGAATCGTGACGTCTGGGATACCGCTACCCGTGTCATCGCGGTCGGCGCGAGGGTTGATGACCCAGTCGGTCGCGCAATAGCCTAGCAGTCCGCCAAGAATCCGCTCAGCAAACCGTGTGCACATGTGCACTTCGCTGAGCTGGGTCTGTGCCTGGATGAGATCGTTGAGGTAGTCAGTGATGTAGGGCATGCTGTTGTCCTTGGCATAGGCTGCGGCGCTATGCTGCTTACTTCGCCCTTTACCCCACCGTATCCTCGCGCGCTCCCTGAGCTGTGAAGGTCCATCCGGTAGACCAAGGAATGCTATGGCTGTGCGCTGCCGATGTGGTGGGTGAGCATCCCGATCTACCCGATAGCGGCGTACTGCCTCGCGTTCTGGAACGTCGATGTGATGGTGCGCGCACGGCGGGCCAGAAAGTCGAGGGGGCAAAACGGGGAAACGGAAGGTTAGAACGTTCCGGAGCGATCTGTGGCCCGCACATCGCCGTGGCCCGTGCTATAATGGCGGCACTGGAACATATCCCATGACCTACGCCCTCGTGAATGGCGACCGCACGAAGCGGGAGCAGAACAGGCTCTACCCCCAGGACGAAGCGGTCCATTGCTGGTACCGGTTCGTCCTATCGTATCCACCCCATCTCGTGCGCGACTACCTGAATCGCTTCAGCGTCGGTGAGGGGCAGTGCGTCCTCGATCCGTTCTGCGGGACGGGCACGACTGTCGTCGAATGCAAGCGCCGGGGGATCTCGAGCCTGGGCATCGAGGGCACGCCGATGGGCTGGTTCGCCAGTCGCACGAAAGTGGACTGGTCGCCGGAACCGTTCGGCCTGCTCACCCACGCCCGCATGGTCGCAGGTGAAGCGGCACGGTTGGCGTCCGATACTGAAGTGGGCCTGCGGTCACTGTCGGCAGAAGCCACACGCACGCTGCTGCGAGACTCGATCAGCCCGCTCCCTCTTCACAAGACCTTGGCGCTCCTGGATGCGATTGACCATCACCGCGACGATCACTTCTACGACCATGAGCGTCTCGCGCTGGCGAAGACCCTGCAGACCAAGATCAGCAATTTGCGCTTTGGGCCGGAGGTCGGCGTCGGTGCCATCCGCGAGGACGCGCCTGTCTTCGAGGCGTGGCTCGACGAGGTACACGACATCGCCCGCGACCTGTGCGATGTGCAGCCCAGCAACTCAGCCCCGGCGTGTGTGTACCACGGCGACGCGCGTGAACCGTCAGCGTTTCTCCCCCCCGCATCGGTCGACGCAGTGATCACCTCGCCGCCCTACCCGAACGAGAAAGACTACACGCGGATCATGCGGCTGGAAATGGCGGTGCTGGGTCTCATCAACAGCCCCGCCGAACTTCAGCAACTCAAGCGGACGCTGCTTTGCTCCAACACCCGCACCGCGTATCGCAACAACACCGATGACCAGTTCGTCTCAGGGAACGACGCCATCGAGCGGGTGGCAGACCAAATCGAAACGCGGCGCTGTGAACTGGGCAAGACATCGGGCTTTGAGCGCATGTATCCTCGCGTGGTCAGGTTGTACTTTGGGGGGATGCACCGGCACTTCGCCGATCTTCGCCGTGTTCTGCGCCCAGGGGCCCGACTCGCCTACGTGGTGGGCGACCAGGCCTCCTATCTGCGCGTGATGATACGCACCGGCCAACTGCTGGCTGAGGTGGCTAAGAGCCTCGGTTACGAGGTCATCGACATCGACCTGTTTCGCACGCGCCGTGCGACGGCCACCGGGGAAGACCTGCGCGAGGAGGCCCTCCTGCTAAGGTGGCCCGGTTGACGCCCTCCCACATCGCGAGGATAGGACCTCATGGAACGAAAGAGCTCAACTCGCCGGGCCGCGAACCGCTATGAGCGCATCATCGAGGACGTGTTTCTCTCTCGCCGAGAACGCGGGCACGATCGCGTTCCCTTCACCAGCGATGACATCGTCGCCGCGGCTGAGCGGCTCGGAGTGTGCCTGCCCAAGAACCCCGCCGACATCCTCTACAGCTTCCGGTTCCGCACCTCACCGCCCGACGCCGTAACCGCAACTGCCTCTACCGGTCTCGAATGGACGATCCGCCTCGCCGGGCGCAGCCGGTATCAGTTCGTGTTGTCGCGGCCCGGCAGGATCGCCCCGAACGAGGCGCTGGCCGACACGAAGATACCCGATGCCACGCCGGGGATTATCAGCATGTACGCCTTCGAGGACGAGCAGGCATTGCTGGCCAAGATCCGGTACAACCGCCTCCTCGACATCTTCACCGGCGTCGCCTGCTACTCACTCCAGAACCACCTGCGCACGACGGTTGTCGGTATGGGGCAAGTCGAGGCCGACGAGTTGTACGTGGGAGTGAGCAAAGTCGGGGCCCACTACGCGTTCCCTGTTGAGGCTAAGGGGGCTGGAGAAACGCTGCAAGTCCTCCAGATCGAGCAAGGATACGAACTGTGCGCGGCACGGTTCCCTGATCTCGTCTGCATCCCCATCGGCGCACAATTCGTGGCAGCCGACCTCATCGCCCTGTTCGCATTCGAGCTGACGGATGATGGCTTCGCAATCAGTGACGAGCGTCACTACCGGCTCGTCGCCCCCGATGAAGTGTCCCCGGAGGACCTGCTCAGGTACAGGCAGCGTCCTGCCGCCGGCTGAAAGTGCCCCCCCGTATCACCTGGAAGCCTTCCATGTTCGTCTCTGTCACCAACCGAGGCAACGCGATGAACGAATCCCTCATGCTACGAGACGCAGACGCCGCTCCTGAGTTCCTGCTCTACCAAAGCGAGGATGGCGTCACGCGCGTGCAGGTACGGCTGCAGGGCGGCACAGTGTGGTTGAGCCTGACTGCAGTGGCGAACCTGTTCCAGACTTCGAAGCCCAACATCTCGATGCACATACGAAACATCCTCAGAGACGGTGAGCTGAGCCCTGAGGCAACCGTTAAGAGATACTTAACGGTTCAGACCGAGGGCGACCGCCAGGTCGAGCGCCTCATTGACCACTACAATCTCGACGTCATCACCTGCCTCACCGCCGCCGACCTCTTCGGCAAGGTGATCTGGCAGTCGGGCGAGCCCTTGCGTGAGCAGCCCTACCAATACAACGCAACAGCCTACGGCGGCCGCTAGGCGGAGGGTTTCTGGTTTCTGGTTTCTGGTTTCTGGCTCCTGGCTCCTGGCTCCTGGCTCCTATCTTCTGCTCTCCGGAGGTGTCCCCCATGCAAACCGTCGGTATCGGACTCATCGGCTCAGGCTTCGTCGCGGAAATCCACGCGGAGTCGTTCAAACGCATCCCGAACGCGCGGGCGGTGGCCGTGGCCTCACCCAATCTTGAACACGTATCGGCCTTCGCCGCAAAGCATGGCATCCCGAAGCACTTCACCGACTATCGCGACCTGCTGGCCTTGCCTGAGGTGGACATGGTGATCCTCGCGCTGCCCAACTATCTGCATGCGCAGGCGTGTTGCGATGCCGCGCGAGCGAAAAAGCACATCGTGTGCGAGAAGCCGCTGTGCATGACGCTCGACGATGCGGACTTGATGATCGACACCTGCCGGGCCGGGGGCGTCAAGCTCATGTACGCCGAGGAACTATGCTTCACGCCCAAGTACGTGCGCGCGAGGGAGCTTTGCCAGGAGGGCGCGCTGGGGAAGCTGTATCTTCTGAAGCAGGCCGAGAAGCACGACGGCCCGCACGCGGCGTGGTTTTGGGATGTCGAGAAGTCCGGCGGCGGCGTGACGCTGGACATGGGCTGCCACGCGTTCGAGTTCTTCCGCTGGATGTTAGCGGGAGCAGATGGCACGAAACCCCGCGCCACGTCGGTGCTCGCCAGCATGGGCACCTACGTGCACCAGGACAAGACGCGCGGCGATGACGACGCGATCATCGTGGTTGAATTCGAGGGCGGCGTACGCGGGATCGCCGAGGAGTCGTGGGCGAAGAAGGGCGGCATGGACGACCGGATCGAGCTATACGGCAGCGGCGGCGTGATCCAGTGCGATCTCCTCCGAGGCAGCGCCTTCAGCACCTACAGCGAGACAGGCTACGGCTACGCGGTAGAGAAAGCCGGCTCGACAAAGGGCTGGTCGTTCACGATGTACGAGGAGGCCTGGAACTACGGCTTCCCGCAGGAGATGCAGCATTTCGCCAATTGCGTGGCGAACGACGAGCAGCCGCTGGAAACCGGCGAGGACGGCAAAGCAGTGCTGGAGATCATCTTCGCAGCCTACGAGAGCGCGGGGACGGGGCGGAAGGTGGAACT
>CAYWBK010000383.1:3029-6357 GCA_964455745.1 uncultured Armatimonadia bacterium | reverse complement strand
GCAGCGACGGCAACGGCCTGCCCACGCCCCCTTGCACCATGTGGCAGCGCCATTCATGGCGCTGCGCGCGGTAAACCGCGCGTCCACAGACAGGGCAAGAGGATGAAGTAGATGCCCGCCGCAGGCTAACCCTGCAGAGCGAAGGAGACTCACCATGACCAACACACGCCCCGACATCATCCAGAGCACCAGCCCCACAGCCGCCTCCGACGCGCAGTCCGAGTGGCTGGCCGAGCGCCTCAAGTGGTTTGAGAGCCTGCGGTTCGGGCTGTTCCTACACTGGGGCGTATACTCACAATGGGGGTGCATCGAGTCTTGGCCGCTCGTCGAGGAGGACACGTGGGCGAGGCCTGATGACCTCGCCTGCTGGGCCGAACGTGGCAAGGACCTCGCGCGCTTCCGCAAAGACTACTTCGCCCTCAACCGGACCTTCAACCCGACGCTCTTCGACCCGGACGCGTGGGCCCAAGCCGCCGAGTATGCGGGGATGAAGTACGTGGCCTTCACCACCAAGCACCACGACGGCTTCTGCATGTTCGACACCGCAACCACCGACTACCGGATCACCCATCCCGACTGTCCGTTCCACTCCGACCCACGGGCGAATGTGGCCCGGAGGGTCTTCGACGCCTTCCGGCAACGGGACTTCGGCATCTCGTGCTACTTTAGCAAGTCCGACTGGCATACGTCGTACTACTGGCGCCCCGGCTTCCCTGCGCACGACCGCAACCCGAATTACGACACCCACGCGAACCCCGAGCGCTGGGAGAAGTTCGTCAGGTTCGTCCACGCGCAGATCGGCGAGTTGATGTCCGACTACGGCCACATGGATGTGCTGTGGCTCGATGGCGGGCAGGTGCGGCCGCCGGATCAGGACATTCGCATGGCCGAAATCGCCGCCCGGGCGCGGGAGCTGCAGCCGGGCCTCATCATCGCCGATCGAACCGTGGGCGGGGCGTACGAGAACATCCTCACGCCGGAGCAGGAGGTGCCGGACGAGCCGCTGGGGTTCACGTGGGAGTCATGCCTGACGATGGGCACGAGCTGGTCATTTAAACCGAACGATACATATAAGACGACGCGCAGCCTGATATACCTTCTTATTGACGTTGTGTCGAAAGGCGGCAACCTGCTGCTCAACATCGGCCCGCAGCCGGACGGACTGCTGCCCGCCGAGGCGCTGTCTCGCCTGCGGGAGATCGGTGACTGGATGCAGGTGAACTCCGAGGCGATCCACGGCACTCAGCCCATCGCGCCTTATGGCGAGGGGAACGTGCGGTACACGACCAAGGGCGGGGATGTGTACGCCATCGTGCAGGCGGATGAGGGCCAGGATCGCCCGGCGGCCGAAGTGGTCCTGGCGGGCCTGCCGCCCACGCCGGGGAGCGAGGTCATGCTACTTGGGAGGGCCGCGCCGCTGCCGTGGAGCGCCACCGACGGGCGCGCAACCGTGGCGCTGCCGGCCGATGCGCTGCCATGTGAGCACGCGTGGACGCTGAGGTACAGGGCGGGGTAGGAGGGCATCCCCGACCCTACTATGTAGGGGCACAGGGATGCTCTTCTCCAATCGGAATCGCTAATCACGCCGTCCCATAAATCAAGGTGGCCGCGCGATTCATCGCGCCCGATTCGGTCGCTCTGTTCGGAAGCAGTGCAGACTACGAACGGGCTGGGCGCGATGAATCGCGCGGCCACCTTGGTTCTGAAGAATTGGCCTCGGCCGCGTCCCGTTGCGGATTCGGGGCAGCGAAGAGCATCACCGTGCCTCCACACAGGCCCTCCTGCCCGGCCCCTACCTCTTCCTATCCCCCGGCGGGATCACGAAATCGAACCGGCTCTCCGTCGTCCACTTGTTGAAGCGCGGGTCCGCGCTCCAGTTGGCGTAGGTGTCCTCGACTTTGTCCACGAGGCTTCGGCCCTGCGTTCGACCGTCCTCGATCAGGCTGATATGTCCGCCCACGGGGCCCTGACGGTCCAGCCTCAACTGCACCGGGCTTCCGTTCACGATCAGCTTGACGGTCAGCGTGCTCCCCGTGTCCTCGACCGTCGCAGCGGGGGGATCGGCGTCGCCATCCCCGGTCTTCATCACCACCAGGTATTCGACCCACGGGCCGCTGCCGGGGGCGCGGACCTCCAGCAAGCGCTGGCCCTTCCACTTGAAGTACGGGGGCGGCTTCGGCGTGGCGAGCGCGGCATCGCGCGGGAGCAGCACCCGCCCGGCGAGGGCGGTCGGCCACGTGCGAATCAGGAACTGCTGGCCGTCCACGCTCAGCCCCGGGCCGGTGCAGGCCAGCCAGCGGCTGTCGGAGCATTTCGGCCCCAGCTTCACGCGGTCGTAGATGAGCACCGTGTCGGGCTTGAAGAACACGATCTGCCGGAAATGCTGGCGCATCTCGTCGGTGGGCCAGGCATTGCCGGCGTCGCCGGCCACGTAGTCGTATTGCGGGTGCGTCTCGTAGGCGATTAGCCGCCCCTCGTTCGCAAACAGCGTTTCTGAATGCCCATGTAGGTCCATCCCCCCGCCCCAGCCACTTTCCGCCGGCCGCCAGTCGAACATCCGCCGGTCGCGGGTGATATACGTCCACGTCATCGGCGAGAATCGGTCGATCAGCGCGTTCTCGTCCTGCCGCGGGGGCTCGAGGTTGAGCTGCCAGCGCTCCAGCCACTTGTCGCCCGCCACCACCGTGTTCCCCCAGGCCGGAGTGCAGTTGCCGTCGTCCTCCCACAGGGCCGGCGTGCCGATCAGGAAGTGGCCGGACTTGACGATGGTGAAGTGGTTCTGCTGGTGGCGCGCGGTGTGATCGCGCGTACCGGACATGAACTGCACCTCGGTCGCGTGTGAGTCCCATCCGGAGCGCATCGGCACCCAGCCCTCGACGTTGAGCACCGTCGTAGGCGGCATTTCATCCCACTTGACCGTCGGAGCCTGCGGGTCGTACCAGCCCAGCGCGAGCGCCATCGGCACCGCGACGCCGGTGGTGAAGTGGTGCGGCGCGGCGCAAAGCGGCCCGGTGAAAGGCATCCCCTTCAGCGCCATTAGCTCATCGACGGCTTTCTGCTCCGGCTGCGGGAGAGCGCCGTCGAGCTTCCCTACCCAGTCGTCCCACCTGTACTCCATCTTCTCCAGCGGATGCTTCGTGACCGCCGTCAGGATCCACCGCCACGGTTCGCCGCTCGGCCGGCGCAGCGCGGGGAGGAGCTTGTCCCGGTCGGTGATCGGATCGGCGTACTCCATGAAGGTGAGGTAACCGCGGAAGAAGCTCTTGTCGAAGATGCGGCTCTCGCCGAACAGGTTGCGCTCGTACAGGAAGCTGAGGAAGATGCCCTG
>CAYWBK010000383.1:0-2929 GCA_964455745.1 uncultured Armatimonadia bacterium | reverse complement strand
CCGGGCCTCGGGCGGGGCCATGTCCATGAGGGTCTCGACCGCGCCGGGGAAGAACGGCCCGTGGTGGTGGAATTGGCACCAGTAATCCGTGTTCGGCTTCTCCAGCAGCGGTTTGACTTTCGCGGCGAGCTTCTCCTGGTTCGGGCCGGGGATGAATTCCGCGGCGAACTCGCAGGCCAGCGCCCGGAAGGCGAGTTCGTACATCCGCCAGCCCCACTCGTCGCCGGGGTACTGGCTGTCCGGCGGAGCGAACTTCGCCAGTCCCGCTTTGGTGATCTCCGGCGGCAGGAAGCGGTCGGGGAAGCGGCCCTCTTTGTCGCTCATGCGGGCGAGCCAGTCGGCATAGCGGCGGAATAACTGGGGATGCTGGGCGATGCGCGCGCGGATCGCGGGGATGTCCTCTTCGCGGAAGAACATGCGCGGGTGCTCCAGTTTCGGCAGGCGGACGAAGCGGATGTCCTTGGTCATCGTGCCGTCCTCCGAGGCTACCGTCAGCACGAGTTGGAAGCGGCCGGTGTCTGTCGGCGAGAGGGCTATGGGGGCCTCGGAGTGCCGTCCGGGAGCGAGATCAACCTCCACCGGCGTGATGCTCGCGACCGGCTCGTCCATGTAGTTGCGCAGGACGCCGGTGACGCGCACGTGCCGGCCTTCGGCGGCCTGGTTGGCGAGGCGCAGGCTGAACCGCACCGGCTCGCGGTTGTAGAAGACGCCCTGGTACGAGGTCAGCGGCACTTGTGAGTGCAGCTTCCACGGCTCAGGGCGCACCTCGGCTGAGATCGCGCTCTCGGGAGAGGCGGTGACTGCGATGGCGTCGAGGTTCACGCAGCCCCCGGCAGCGCGGACGGTGAGCGTGTGGCGGCCGGGGCCGAGGCGCAGGCGCGGGGCGTTCCAGCGCCAGAACTCGTCGGTATCGTTGACGAGGAAGACGCCGTTGTCCGGTCGCTGCCAGATGTCTCGCCGCCAGTTGTACTCCGATCCGCCGTCGCAGGACACGGTGAGGCTGCCGCGCTCTCCCGCCGTGAGAGGTCGGTCGGCGGCGAGTTGCGGGTCGCAGATCGCGCTGACATCGACGTCGCGCTTGTCGTCCACGCGCACGAGCAGTTCATCGCTGGCGGCGAAGGTCTTCCTCGCGGCGGCAATCGTGGTCTCGGCAGCACTGTGGCGGAGGGCGGCCTCGGCTGCGTTCGGAGCCGGGGAGAGCGCGCCGCTCGCCAGGTCGAGCGCGGCCGGCATCGGCTCGACGGCGAGGCGCGGTGTCAGGGCGAAGTGGATGCGGTCGTCGGCGAGCAGCGGCCACCAGCCGCTGTCGGCGGTGGGGGCGAGTTTCGCCCGCCGGGGGGTGATGCCGAGCGCGACCGTCTTCACGCACTTGCCGGTCTTCGTATCGACGACCGCGACGGATTTGGCCTCTGGCAAGCTGACGAACAGCTTGTCGATAGGCATCGGCGGGACGATGTAGTCGCGCTGCAGGGCGACCCCGCCGACGAGTTCGAGGGCATCGGGGCGGGCGGGCATCTCGATGGTGGCGGTTACGGCCAGCTTTACCAGGTCGATCACGAACACCCGGTTGCTCGAGCGGCACGTCACGTAGGCTTTCGCGCCGTCGGTCACGATGTCGCCGGGACGCCCGCGAAGCGCGATCGTCTTCACCAGCTTGTCATCATTCGCGCTGATGACGCCGACCTTCCAGGCCGCCGGCGCGGTGAATAGCAGCTTGTCGCCAGCGAGGACGATGGTCTCCGGTCCGGCGGCAGGGCCGGAGTCGGAGGCGGGGCCTGTAACCGGGGTCACGTCGATGACGCCGGACTTGCCTTTCGCCGAAACCTGGACGGTCCCCGGCCTTGCAATGACCCAGGTCTTGCCGTCCTCGCGCCTGACCAGCCGGCGCGGGCCGCCGACCCCGAACTGCTGGCGGTCGGGTTGCGACAGGCTCAGGTCGCGGGCGTCGATCACGCTTTGCTGGAAGCGCATGATGAGATGGAACGGCTCTTTCGGGTCGGTCTCGAGGCCGATGGGCATCGCCTCGGTGGCGATCTTGGCGATGACCTGGCGCTGCGCGGTGTCGATGATCGCGATGCAGCGGGCGGCGCGGCAGGCGACATACAGCTTTCCGCCTTGCAGGGCGAGCGACCACGGCTCGGCGGGGGTGTCGATTTGCCCGAGAACGCGGTGTCTGGAGGCCCCGACGATCCAGATGCGCCCGGCGGCGGCATCCGCGACATAGAAGACGCCGGCCTCCGGGTCGGCGACGCAATCGGTGATGTACCCGCCCAGATCGAGATACCCGAGAGCGGTCTCATTCCAGTCATCCATGAACCCGACGCGCCCGGCGGCGGGGGCGGTGAACAGGATCGTGTTCCCGCACGCGGCCAGCGCGTCCGGCCCGGGCAGGCGCTCCAGCGGATATGGGAAGCGCCGCGCCGACTTGCGCTCTCCGTCGCGCCACCAGATGGGCTTGAGCAGCACGGTAGTCGGGCGGTCGAGGGTGAAGGCGAATTGCAGAGAGCCGGCGGCGTCCGTCAGCGCCATGTACTTGCCGCCATTTGCCGCCGGATCGGCGACGGCCTGCCAGGGGCCGCTCGCGGTGGCGGATTCCGCCTCCCAGGTCGCCCACGTGCCATCGAGGGGCACGGGGAACGCGGCGGCCCACAGCGGGATCGCCAACAAGGCAACGAGTGCGACTGCAACTGGACGGGCGCGAAGCATCGGGCGCATGAGTGGCCTCCCTTGGCGCACGGATTGGCTGAAACAAAGTTCGTACCGAAGTGGCGATAGTCCTTCTGAAAGGCGCTTCCTCAATGTGTGTGGGTAGATGCCGCAAACTGGTCCTGGAGATCGTCGCCAGGCGATATTCGGGCGTTGCACAAGACGAGTCGTTGCCGTCAGCCCCGAAGGGGCGTCCGCCAATTGCCACCGGCGGCAGCCGGTG
>CAYWBK010000382.1:0-6371 GCA_964455745.1 uncultured Armatimonadia bacterium | reverse complement strand
AAACGGGATTTTCGAGGCAGTCGTCATGCCGGGTTCCGGCACTCTGAAACGATGAGAATGACGGCGATGGCGGGCGAGACGCCCACCCCACGCGCGACAAGATTGTCGCGCCCACTCCATTTTCGAGGCAGTAGAAAAGGGTGGACTCCATCTTACCACGGCGCTTGCTCGCGCGGGAAGAGCGTGATCTCGTAGATGGTCGTCTGCAGGCGCGCCGAGGCTGCCAGCAAGGCCGCCTGCGCGACCTCCTCGGATCGCAGCCACCAGTCCTTGTCCGGCGTTGCGCCGCCCTGGCCGTCGGTGGCGACGACCCCGGGGTTGATGACGGTCACGCTCACGCCGAACTGCCGGGCCTCGCGAGCCGATACCTCACTCAGCCCGTAGACGCCGAACTTCGAGGTCGTGTAGGCCGTCCCGCCGGGACAGGCCCATTTCCCCGCCACCGACGAGATGTTGATGACCTTGCCCTGTTCGCGCTCCTTCATCAGCCGCAGCGCCGCTCGCGTGCACAGGAAGACGCCCCGCAGGTTGATCGCGAGGATCGTGTCCCAATCCTC
Organism: uncultured Armatimonadia bacterium; assembly: GCA_964455745.1. Taxonomy (GTDB): domain Bacteria; phylum Armatimonadota; class Zipacnadia; order Zipacnadales; family CAYWBK01; genus CAYWBK01. The sequence continues at coordinate 5,814 of CAYWBK010000382.1, read as the reverse complement.
GGTCTTCATCTCGGTGATCGGGGCCCAGCCGTGGTACACGCCGGCGTTGTTGACGAGGATGTCCACCTGCCCGAAGGCCTCGACGGTGCGGGCGAAGAGGTTCTCGACCGAGGCCTCGTCGCTGACGTCGGTCGGCACGGGCAGCGCCTGCCCGCCGGCAGCCTCGATGTCCGCCGCGACGGCTTCGACATCGGCGGGTGTGCGAGCGGCGAGCGCCACCGCCGCGCCCTCCGCCGCGAACAGCTTCGCGCAGGCCTTGCCGATGCCCTTGCCCGCGCCGGTGATGACTGCGACTTTGTCTGTGAGCGAACCCATGATGAAGCTCCTTGATGGTCCTATTTGCCGGCGTTCCCCGGCAGGATTGCCGGGGCCACGAGACAACGTGGCCGCATTGGCCGCAGTAACCGCAGTGGCCGCGACAATCCTGTCGCGGCTGGCGCCGTCCCCGGCAGGATTGCCGGGGCCACGGTCGGTCCGCAGGATTCGGCGCCACCGGCTGCGAACGGTCATCCGCACAACGGTCTCGATACCCCTTGCCGAGGTCCGACCATGATTCGCCCTTGCGATGCCCGACGCCTCCTCGTCGTTGCAGCGACTGTACTCGCCATTCTCGCACCCGCCTTCAGGGCCGGGGCGGAACTGCGCATCGGGTTCGTCGACCCGACCGCGCCGGGTGACATGCCCCGCCGAAACGCCGCGGCGTACGATTTCGCCAAGACCCAGGGGGCCGCGTTGCGCCTGCAGCCACTGCCTGCGGGAGGCTTCCGGGCCGTCGGCGACCGCGTCTACGCCCCCGAGGAGTTCGATGTCATCTGGTACCACGAGGGCGAGAACCCCTCCATCCAGTTCAGCCCTGCCGCAGACTCCGACCTGTTGTGGTATCTGAGGTCCGGCGGCGTGCTGCTTCTGTCCGGCGTGGCGGGGCACTTGCTTAACGACCTGGGGATCGAGGCCACGCCGCTGCGGCTGCTCAGCCCGTCGGACACGGCATTCGTGAGCGGCCTCGTCGTGCCCGAGGCGCAGCGCTCGCATCCCGCGTTCGCGGGACTGGACGCCTCGCGCCCGATCCTCCTGACCGGCTTCGGCGGCAACGCGCTGGCGGACTTCTACGGCACCGCCGGCCCGCACGGCACGCTTCTCGCCGAGGGCAACGCGGGCCTCGGCGAGCGCCCGCTCGTGGAATACACCGTGGGCGAGGGGCGTGTCATCATGGTCGGCTGGCGTCTGCCCGACTTCACGACCGCGACAGACGCGTACCGCCCGAACCTGGAGCGCTTTTTCGCGAACCTGCTGGGCTATCTCGCGCAGCGGAATACAAACCGCGCCCGGATGATCCCGCCACCGGGCGACAGCGCCTACGCGCGCCTGCTGGGCGTGCCTTTCCTGAAGGCAGCGAAGCCGGTTGTCCTCGAGTCGCCGACTGCCGGGATGAAGTCTGCCGTGACCGCGCTGCCGCAGGCCGCCGAGGGCGCGCTTGCGGCGGGCGAGGGGCTGTATGTCAGCGAGCGTCCCGCCGGCGAGGGCAGCGTCCGCACCGAGGCCCTCGGGCTGACGCTGGCGGCCCGCGAGAACCCCGCCGCACTGTTCGTCGCCGCTCGGCGCGCCGAACAGGAAGCGGCGGACCGGCAGGAACGCGAGATGATCGGCAGCCTGAAGGTCGTCAAGCCCGAGGTGAAGCTGCTGCCGGCCCCGTTCAAGCCCCTGCGCAACCCCGATGTGGATCAAAGCGTGCTGCTGGGGCGGTCGCCGTTCATGGCCCCCGGTGACGGCAAGGGCGACATCACGCCGGTCTATGAGCCGATCGAGGACGGCGGCTTCCGCATTTCCGGCAGTTCGCGCAAGTTGAACCGGCCTATCGTTCACGGTCAGAACCGCGTCTGGACCGGCGACGCGCCCCTCTTCCGCATCGACACCACCGCCGGGAACGGCTGCTACAGCGCCGACCGCATCTACCCCATCTTCCCCCGCCCCGACGCTTCGGCAGGGAACGTATACCCCTGCCTGGGGACGCTGCGCCTGGGTGTGCAGACCCCGGACGGCAAGACATTGTGGCTGGACGAGACCCCGGCGACGACCACCTTCCGGCCCGGTTACACCGAATACCGAATCGACGACCCGAAGTCCGGTATCAAGGGTAGTATCGCAATCGCCCCGGCGCTCGACTTCCACGGCTTCGTCTGCCGTGTCGAGTTCGACCGCCCGGCCGCGCTGATCTGGCAATATGGCGGGCTGTGGTGGCAGGAGGCCGAGGCCAATGCCAACCGGGTCGTCATCCGGGGCAATGAAGCCCGGCTCACTGAGGGCAACCTCCCGAACGCGCTCGTGGTCGTCGGCTGGGACGGCCAGGGCGCCGGGAGGGCGGTGAAGGCGGCCTACGGCGAGCAGGCGGAGTTCGCCGCCACCGCCCCGCAGCGCACGTACAACATCGTCGGCGCGTGGGGGGTGACCGCCTATGACGAGGCCCGCGCCAAATCCACGATGGCGCGTCTCGACACCCCGAATACCGCCGCGTGGGCCGCCGTGCGCGACAAGCTGAAGCAATCCTGGTTCGATTGCTACATCGGCCGCGCGCTCAACCCCGAGCAGCACTTCGCGACGCTTGCGGCCAATCCGGCGAAGGCCCTGCAGGCGACCCGCGACTGGTGGGATCGGCGGCGGGCGGAGTTCCAGGTCCGCACCCCCGACCCGCAGTTCAATGCCTTGATGAACTGGACCCGCTGCACGACCGAGTATCATCGCCAGGGGCCGGGGCTGGTGCTCGGGGTGCAGTTCTGGATCATGTACAGCCACATCTCCACCGGCTGGTATGGCAAGGAGTGGGGCGGCGACCATGCCGCAATGGAGGAATGCCTGCGGCTCTACGGGGCCATGCAGGGCGACAACGGCTTCATCCGCTGGGTGTCACCTTCACTGGTCGGCTTCGACGCCGAGGACAACACGCCGTACTGGGTCGATCAGGTCTGGCGGCACTACACCTGGACGGGAGATAAGCAGTTCCTGCGCGATCTATGGCCCGTCGTGCGCAAGGCCGTCGCCTGGATGCGCAAGCAGAACGACCCCGCTGATGACGGCCTGTTCCGGGACTTCTACGAGTACTGGAACTGCGACTCGAACGGCAAGGGCCCCAAGGCCGCAGCCCCGAGCGCGATGGCCTGGGCGATGCTCGACCGCGCGGCGCGGATTGCGGCGGTCCTGGGCGATACCACCGCCCAGCGCGAGTACCAAGCCCTCGCCGACCGGACGCGGACGCAGGTCTTCCGGCAGCTTTGGCGCGAGGACGCCAGGCGGCTCGGCTCCATCGGCTCCGACGACATCTGGCGCGGGCATCCGCAGACCTGGGAGGAGTATCTGGCGATCAATGCGGGCCTGCTGTCGCCCGATCAGGGCCGACGGGCGATGCGCTGGCTGGCGGCGCACTACGGCTTCGAGCCGCAGCGAGGGGTGAAGCTGCTCGCCTCCAGCGACTGGTTCCCGATCCGCTGGAGCGACCAGTGGGTGCCGACGGGAGACACCTGCCTCGCGGCGCTCGCGGGGATGAAGTCCGGCGATACCGAACTGTGGTGGCCGTATCTGAAGACGGTCGTCGGCTCCTCATTCCACAGCGATTTTCCGGGCATCAACATGGGCATCTCGAACATGGGCGCGGGCGGGGGCGACCGCGAGGATGTCGATTCGGTCGATCCGCACTGCCATGTGGCCGTCCGAGGCGTCTTCGGCATCGAGCCGGCTCTGCAGGAGGGGCGCATCGACATCTGCCCGGCGTTCCCGGATACCTGGCGCGAAGCGGCGATTAAGACGCCGGATGTGAGCTACACTTACCGGCGCGTGGGCAACCGGGCCACCTTCCGCATCCAGACGCCCCGTCCGACCGTGAAGCGGGTGCGAGCGAATCTGACGGGACCTGAAGTCATGACGAAGGCGGAGACCCTGTCGGTCGTCACAATACCCATCGGCCCTGCCGTTGCGCCCCCGAAGCTGCCCGAACACCCGCCGATCCTCGCGGAGCAGCAGCCGCCGACCGAGGCCGACACCGGGCCGGCCCTTAAGGCCGAAGATCGAGCGCGGCAAATCCTGTTTGATCTGTCTGCGGCCTGCAACAAGACCGCGGAGGAGTTCAGCGCCACCGCATTCATCTTCGATTCCGGCGACAGCCCGCAGTCCGTGGCCGGCTGGTGGGGCAATCCCGGCCTCACGATGCCGCCGACACCGCGGGTTCTGGAGGCGAAAAACGGCGTGACTTTCATCGTCTCCGGCCGACCGGAGTTCACCACCGGGCCGGCGCCGAAGAACTTGTTGGCGTTGGCAAGCTGGAAGCCGTATCCGCTGCCCGGCGGAGCGGTCATCCCGGTGGGCAGCAAGTGCGAACGCCTGTGGCTGCTGCTGCAATCCTACGTGCACCCGGTGCGCAACTACGTGCCGAACGGTGAGGTCGTGCTGCACTACGCGGACGGCGGCACGGACATCGTCTCGCTCATCCCGCCCTTCAACCTCGACTGCTACTTCCAGCACTTCAGCCGCCAAGGGGTGCCCGTGCCCCTCGGCAACATCGGCCCCGGAAGCTTCGTCGAGAGCAGCATGTCCTTCGCCCATGCGGACGCGCTTCAGATCCCCTGTGACGGCGCCAGGACGCTCGCCTCGGTCGAGTTGCGCGCGACCTGCAGCGAGGCGGTGATCGGGCTCGCGGGGATGACGGCGCTGGCGGCGCAAGGGCAGTGAGGCTGCCCCCGGCAGCACCTTGTAACGACTGAAGAGGTCCGTGGCGGGAATGAGACTGACGGCATAAAATCTGACTTTAATAGGGCATCATACAGGATATAATGCCATTAATCATATAAATATTACTGAATAATCAGATTTCGTGCAACATTTCATAGATTAAACTGGAGGTAATCTTAAGCTTATCTTGACATGGCCGCGAACTGTACTCCATACTCACTCGCGTGGGGTAGCGCGTGGATACAGAGTACCGAGATGCGGGAAGTCACCAGACCCCTCAACTATCTCGTCCTGTTGTTGGTTGCAGCCGTTCTCCTGGGACTGGGCATCGGCCCCGTTGGGGCAGTCCCGAATATCGGCGTCCTTGACCTGACGGCCCCTTCCTCCCCTGCCAAGAGCAGTCCCTCCCCTCTTGCCTTCGCTGGTGATGTAGGCAGCGTCACGCGCCTCGAGGCTTTGCCGGGCGGCGGCCTGAAGGCCGTTGGCGGCCGTGTCCACGCGCCCGAGGAGTTCGATGTGCTCTGGTGCCATCAGGCGGAGGGGTTCGGTATGCCTTTCGGGCCGGAGCAGAACGCCGATCTGCTCGCATATCTCAACGGGGGCGGCGTTATGCTCCTGTCCGGCGGCGCGAGCCGGTTCCTGAGCGATCTCAACATCGACCCGCCCCGCGCCGGGGCTGTCGGGCCGCCCGAGTCGTCGACATTGACGGTGATCGAGGCATCGGCAAGCCAGCGTTCGCACCCGTTGTTCGCAGGTCTCGACCCCGGTCGACCGATCCCCATCGGCAGTTCAGTGGCCCCGAACGACTTGATGCGCCTGGGGATTCCCGGCTCGCCCCTCCCCGGCGTTTCCTCTCCGACCGGCGACGTTTCGCCTGAGCCTGTAATCATGGAATACACGATTGGCAAAGGCAGGGTCATTCTCATGGGTTGGCCCGTTCCCGCCCCGGACCGGCTGCGTGGTTCTTACCGCGCGAATCTGAAGCGCCTTCTCGAAAACGCCCTGACATATCTTGCGAATCTGAACGGCAATCGCGCGCGGCTCGTCCGGCCTCCGGGTGACGGCCTGTTGTATGCGCGCGTCGCCGGCGTTCCCTTC
>CAYWBK010000381.1:0-6398 GCA_964455745.1 uncultured Armatimonadia bacterium | reverse complement strand
ACGCAATATCATTCGCCAAACGGCGGGCCGTTTCATGTTAGCCCCTCCTTGAACGACCCGCGCCTTGACCCGTTGAAAACACCCCGGCTAAAAACGATGCTCCTGCGGTCTCGCGTTGGCGCTCTGCGCCGATGGAAGGAGGAGGGCAGTGAGGCTACGCTTGCGGGATCGCAGCCTGCGCGGCCTTACGCCAGCCCTCGTCGGGGTGATGCTCGGCGATGTACGTGGCGGCGGTCCAGTCGCCCTTCTCCACGATCTGGTCCCAGTGATAGGTGAAAGACACCGCGACCTTATTCGCTATTGCCGACAATGTCGCAGCGTCGGCGACGGCGATCAGGTCCTCGGTGCGTAGCGCCGCAGCCAGACGCCTCACCGACAAGTCGTGCGTGGCGACCTTCATCGCGGCGCTGCGACGGGTCTCCTCCCACACCGAGCACTTCGCAGTCACCACCAGGGCCTCCAGAGCGCCGGTGGCGGTGGGGAGCTTCTCTGCGACCTGGGCGACAATGTAGTCGCGCATGGGGTCGCGGTCGAACTCGGCGTCGCGGCGGACCGCCATCATCCGGGTCGCGTCCGCCGCTCGCGTGATGTCCTCCGCCTCAGCGCGGATGTGATCGGGAATGCCCTCGACATTGTCCTCGGCCTCGAAGTCGCGGAAGATGCGCTTGGCCGTGCCGCCACCGCCGCCGCCGGTGTCCGCGAACTTGCGCTGCTGTCGGCGCAGGCAGGCGGCGAGGGCCAGCGGCTCGTAGACCTCGGCGCTCAGCAGCGCCTTGACGAGCTGGCGAGCGGAGATTTCGGAGCAGACCAGCAGCAGGGCCCCGATCAGGTCATAGTCCTTATTGTCGAGCAGCGCCTGGATGGCCTTGTCGGTCAGCCAACTGATCGAGGCCTCCGTGACATGCTCCAGTTGCTTCCCATACCTGCCGATCGTGGCGAAGTCCATGGTGGTCACCTCAGTCGTCGTAGCGCACGCACCGAACCCGGCCCGGCGCAGCCGTAACTGGAAGAAGGATTGACCACAAGAACACAAGGGCACTAGACGGCGAAACCACTTTGCCGGAATCTACACTGTCGTTTCGTGCCCTCGTGTCTTCGTGGTTCGAACTGTCGGTCTCCCCCGCGATCCGGCGCGTACTGAATGCGAATCCAGTTCCCAGATACTAACCTTCGTCTGCCCCGATGGCCGGTCGGCTGCCGCTTGGAACCGCGTCGCCCCAGAAGTCGCGCCCGCCGTTGTGCGAGATGGGGACGCCCGCCTGCCGACAGGGCGAGCCCGGCTGTAGGCGATAGCCGCCGAGGCTCGACATCCCGCTACCTCCGCTGCCCGGCTTGGTCAGCATGGGGTCGCCGGTGAGGGCGTGCGGGTCGCTCGGCCGAGCCTCGCCCCCGCCGTAGAAGGCATTATGGTCGAAGACCACGTCCTTCATGTTGCCGAAGCCGTAGGTCACGGCGCCGTCGGCGTAGATGATGTTGTTGGCGAACCGGATGTCGCGCGGGGTTCCGAATGTGTTACGGGCGAAGTTCACCGTGATTCCGCACCCGATGTAGAAGACATTGTTGTAGATGGATGCACCGTGCGAACCGTCGGTCTCAAGGGTGAGCGTCGCTGTGGCGTCGTTTTGGCTGATGTTATATCGAACCGTCGTGTTCGCGCCGCCGCAGATGAGCAGAAAGCCGCCGGCGTTGTCATGGCTGTAGTTGTACTGGAAGATGGTGCCGGTGCAACTCATGTCGTCATCGAACCCTTCGCTGTCCCAGACGGTGAGGCCGCCGACTGCCGTATGGCTGACCTCATTGTACTGGATGAGGGTGTCGTTGCACCGATGCGGCCAGATTCCGGCGCAGGCACGCTCGCCGGGGCGTCGTCCGACGCGTTGGTGGGCGTATCGCAGGACATTGCGCTCGATGACCGCGCCGTCGCACCCCAGGATGAAGATGCCGTCGCCGCCGATGTCCCTGAGACGGTTGCCTCGGATGATGACCCGCCGGCTGTGGTGCTTGTCGGAGGCGGTGGGGTAATCGGTGAGCAGGATGCCGTTACGGTCGGCGTGCTCGATGATGCAGTCCTCGATGAGCAGGTCATCGAACCAGGTGTCAAGGCCCTCGCGCTTGCACAGGAACCCGCCGTCGTCTCCGGTGCTGGAGCCTTTGATGTCGTGGATTACCAGGCCCTTGAAGTGCAGGTGGTGGGCGACGCCGAAGTCCTTTGCGTAGGCGAATACCCCGATATTGCCGCCACTGAGGTCGAGATCGCCGATCTCCCAGTGTTCACCGTTGCATAGGGACAGCACGGGTTGGTTGGGCTGGGCGATGATCTTCGGCCTCGGTCCCGTCCCGTATCGGCCAACAACGATCGGCGCGTCGGGCTTGCCGGAACCGTGGAGCGCGATCTGGCCCGCGTAGGCTGTGCCCGACCGGAAGAGGATGCGGTCGCCGCTGACGAAGGTTCGCGCGTTCACCGGCGCGAGGGACTTGAAGGCATGGGTCGGAGACGTGCCATCGTCATCGTCGCGGCCGGCCTGGCTGTCCACGTAGAAGGCCTTGCCGGCGGCGGAGCCGCTGACGGCGAAGACGGCCAGAGATGCCGCGATGAGGCACAGGAGAGCCGGCGAGCGTCGTCGCATGAGCCTGCCTCAGCCCTCCGCGCCCGCCACCAGCACCGCGGTGTCTTGCGCGATCATCAGTTCCTCGTCGGTAGGGATCACGAAGACGCGGACGCGCGATTCAGGCATTGCGATGTCGATTTCCTTGCCTCGGAGGGAGTTGTCCTCGTTCTTGGAGTGGTCGAGCTGGATGCCAAGGAAGCAAAGCTCGTTGATCGACCGCTCCCGGATCGTTGGGTCGTTCTCGCCGATGCCAGCGGTGAAGACAACAGCGTCAATGCCCCCAAGAGCCGCTGCGTATGCCCCGATATACTTTTGGATGCGGTAGCAGAAGATCTCGACGGCCGCCTGGGCGCGTGCATTGCCGTCGAGGGCTGCAGCCTTGACATCTCGCATGTCCGAGGAGACGCCGGACACGCCGAGAAGCCCGCTTTGCTTGTTGAGCAGGTCATCGATCTCCGTGCGAGACAGACGGTGCTTATCCTGTATCGCCGTTACTGCCGCCGGGTCGATGTCTCCGGTGCGGGTCCCCATGAGCAGGCCCTCGAGCGGGGTGAGGCCCATCGAAGTGTCGATGCACTTACCCCCCTTGACGGCGGCCATGCTACAGCCGTTGCCGATATGGACCGTGATGAACTTCTGCTCGGCCGCCGGGACGCCGCGGGCCTCGAGCAGCTTCGTCGCGCGCAGGGTGACATAGCGATGCGAGGTGCCGTGGAAACCGTAGCGACGGATGCGGTCCTTCTCGTAGAATTCGTAGGGCAGACCGTAGAGGAAGGCGCGCCGGGGCATCGTGGCGTGGAACGCGGTATCGAAGACGGCGATCTGCGGGACCGATGGCAGCGCCGCCTGGCAGGCGCGGATACCCATGAGATTTGCCGGGTTGTGGAGGGGCCCCAGTTCCACGTAGTCCTCGATCGCGGCGATGACGTTGTCGTCGATGACTACCGAGGCCTGGAAACGATCTCCGCCGTGTAGCACGCGGTGCCCGACCGCCTTGATCTCGTTGAGGGAGCCGATGACGCCGTGGTTCGGGTCGGTCAGCGCGGCGAGAACGTATCGCATCGCAACCTCGTGGTTGGGCATCTCGGCCTGCTCAAAGAACTCGTCGTCGCCCGCCGGACGGTGCTTCAGACTCGCCTCTTTGCCACCGGCAATGCCTACGCGCTCCACCAGTCCGGAAGCCAACACCTGCTGATTGGCCATGCTGAAAACGCGGTACTTCAGTGAGGAACTCCCGCAGTTGATGACGAGGACAATCACGACGGTTCTCCTGTGTCTGCCAGTAATGATGTGCGGCGCGAGGGCCGCCTAGTGCCTTATCAGACGAGAATCTTTGGTCGAATGGCAAAACGGCAAGATCGCTGAACGGCTCTGACACCTTGGGGGATTGCATCCCCCAATCCCCCGCGATTTTCAGGGTCAAAGGCGTCCAGAATGCGGGGGGCTGGGGGATGCAATCCCCCAGGACGTATAGGCCGTTGATGTGCGTGCCTTAACAGGTCTCTGCCTAAAGATTCACGACTGACGGAGCACTAGCTGTCAATGTTGGCCGGGCCGGATGCCTGCGACGTGACTTCAACGCGGGTGGGAGCGCCGCTCTCCATCGCTCGCTTGGCCTTGTCGAGGGTGGAGGCGATGCGCGCGACGTAGCTCTCCAGGCGCTCGACCATACCCTTGGCCCAGGCCTCGGCCTCGGCCTTGATGGCGTCGGCCTCGATGTTCGCGCGCTTGCGCGTCTCCTCGGCCTCTCTCTCGGCGGCTTTCACGAGTTCATCGTTCGAGATCATCAGGCGGGCCTGGTCCCTGGCGGCGTCGATGATCTTCGCCCGCTCCTCGTGGGCCTCGCGCACGATCCGCTCGCTGTCCCGCACGAGCTGGCCCGCCGTAGTGACCTCGGCGGGCAGGGCGGCGTCGATCTGGTGAAGGAGCTTGAAGAAATCGTCCGCGTCTACAATGGTCTTGTACTTCAGCCCAGGGAGAAGGTTCCACTTCAGGTGGGTGCCCTGCTCGCCTAGCGCCTCGAACTCCTCCAGCAGTCGCTTGATCTCCATCGCGGACCCTCCCAACGGTCTTATCGACGAGGTAGCGGAATCGGCGTTGTCAGTCATCTTTGCTGAACCTGTCTTGTAGACGCCGCAATACGCCGGGCGGCACGAATGGCTCGATGTCTCCGCCCAGGCTCGCAACCTGACGGACGAGACTCGAACTGAGAAACAAGTTCTGGACCGATGTCAGCAGGAAAACGGTCTCGATGCCGGGCGCCAGTGCGGTGTTCATCAGGGCCATCTGGCGTTCGTGCTCGAAATCCGAGACTACGCGCAGACCCTTGACAATCGCGCTTGCTCCGCGAGCCGCCGCGAAATCGACGACCAGACCGCTGAAAAAGTCGACATCCACGTTTGGCAAGCCCTCGACGGCCTCGCGGATCATCGCGACGCGTTCGTCAATCGTGAAGAGCGGCTGCTTGCCGGTCACGGCGGCGACGGCAACAATGACGCGCTCGAACATGCGACTCGCGCGAGTGGCGATGTCGAGATGGCCCAGGGTGAACGGGTCGAAGCTCCCCGGACAGATGGCGATTCGAGACGGCTTTGTTGAGCAGTCTGACATGGTTGGAATCCAGCCCCCTTCGCCCCTCGGCATCCCCCTGCATTAAGTGGGCGCGCCACTATGCTCTTTGACAACCCAAATCGGTGATGCCGAGTGAGATAGCGTGACGTTGCGGCGTTCCGTCGCGTCCGCAGGACGCTCGGCGCGAAGCGCCCCTCAGCCGGACGCTTCAGCGTCCGGGATCGGTCGCGCCCCACGCTATCCCGTCCGCAGGACGGGTGGCCGAAGGCCCTACTCCCCCCGCATCTCCAACGGCTTGGGCGGCTGTGCCGCCACCCGTCCTGCGGACGGGGACGGCATTGTTTGCCGACTCGAACCGGACGCTGAAGCGTCCGGCTGAGGGGCCTTCGGCCGACCGCCCTGCGGGCGAGATAGCGTCCTTCATACGGGAAGCGAGGGCTCGCGATCACCGATCTGAGTTTTCAAAGAGCTTCATGGCGCGGATCGCGCGGTGAACCGCGCGTCCACATGGTAAGGTGGGGGGAGAGGGCGCCTGCCCCACGCGGGGCTTTCAAGGAAGCTCGTAGAAGCTGATGCCCGTTTCTCCGAAGCGTTTCTCACGTATGGGCGCGGGCTCCGCCAGGAACGGGTCCCGACCGTGCTGCAGGATGACCAGGCCCCCGGACGCCACCCCGAGGCCGTCACAGACGATCCGCCGCGCCAGCGCGCCGGCGGCCGCCAGATTGTAGGGCGGGTCGATGAACACGATGTCGAACGGGCCCTCGGCCTCGGCAGCAACCGGATAGACCCTCGCGGCGTCGCCCGCCAGTACCCGGGCGCGGTCGGCCAAGCGAGTTTTCTCCAGGTTGCGCTCAAGCGCCTGCAAGCAGCGGCGGTCTTTCTCGATGAACGCACAGCGGGCCGCGCCGCGGCTGAGCGCCTCGATGCCCACCGTTCCCGCGCCCGCGTAGACATCACAGAATACCGCATCGACAACTCGGTCTGCAAGGCTGGAGAACAGGAACTCGCGAATGGCATCGGTTGTCGGGCGGATGTCCGCCCCGCGCGGGTACTCAAGTGGGATGGAGCCTGCTGTGCCTGAGATCACGCGCATGAGAGAGGAAGACGGAAACCAAGACTCATTTTCCGCACATTGACAGTTGCTGTTTCGTTTAGGTTGGTCTCGTCGGGTCACGTTACGTAGCGCATAGGATCAGCGAAGTGCAGTCGTCTGAGAAT
>CAYWBK010000380.1:0-6403 GCA_964455745.1 uncultured Armatimonadia bacterium | reverse complement strand
CTGCGGCGGGCCACCCCTCCCGTGCCGGGAGGGGAGAGGCAAACGGCGATTCCCGAAACAGGCGGTGGTCGCGCCCCCTACGCGAGACCCGCTCCGGTCGTGGTGCAGACCAGCCGGCCGTGCTTGACGCCCCTTGTGCTTATCAGACGGTCCGCCAGCGCCCGCACCTCCCCGCACTGGCCCTTCATCACAATGACCTCCAGGCAGTTGTGCGCATCGACGTGCACATGCGTGGCGCATACCACGATGTCGCTCTCGTGATGTTGCAGTTCGTTGAGCACTCCGCTGAGTTCGCGGCTCTCGTGCTCGTAGACGATGGTGACGGTGCCGATGACCTCCCGGCCCTCATCCCACTCCTCCTCGACCAAATGCCCGCGCATCATGTCCCCGATCGCCTCGGAGCGTGTGCGGTAGCCTTTCCTGTGGATGCTGGCATCGAACGCTTCGACCAACTGCGCGGGGAGCGACACCCCAAAGCGAGTGAGCCCTTCCATAGCGTGGCACATCCTTCCCTGATAGCTGAGGGGCCGTCCATTGCATCAACGGGTCGGCACAGCCTCGAGGTTCCGCGTTCGGCATAACCGGCGCACAACTACCGACGGTAGTGAACACAAACCCAGGCGCATTCGTTCCTATAAGCATGGTGAAGCCCGTCGGGGGGCGTTCCCAGTACCGGCTCTCGAGCATGCCACCGCATCGGTGGCGGCGAGGGCTGGTGGTCGTCCCCTGGCTCGCAAGTCTCCCGCCGGACAATTTCGGCGGTGAGGCCAGCCTTCGGAACCCGTACCCCGAAGGCCTGCAGTCAGTACAAGGTGAGTCAACGTGTACATTACGCTCCGGAGAGAAAGTGATGGGTTTACCCTTGTTGAGTTGCTGGTAGTCATCGCGATCATCGCGATTCTGGCCGCCATGCTGTTCCCGGTGTTCGGCCACGCGATGGAGAAGGCGCGGCAGACCGGATGCCTGGCGAACATGGGCCAGCTTTGGGATGCTGTGGCCATGTATAGCCAGGACTGGGACGACTCCTACCCCCGCACCAGCGGCGGCACTGACGCCAACCCGATCCCCGCAGCCGATCCCCTCGGAATCCTGATGGCCGACCTGAACCCCTATGTGAGGAACGCCCAGGTGTGGCGATGCCCCACTGACGACTCGCCGGCGATCCAGGCCAACGGCAGCACACGCCCGAGCTACGAACTCAACGCCTACTTCGACCTGTGCATCGGGGATGTGCAGAGCGAATACCCGGCGCAGTGGGTGTGGCTGGCAGAGCGACCGGACGATCGCGCGGACGCCTACTTCTACCCGTGGGACGGCATCGAGGCGGTGCGCTCGCAGATCGCGTCTGGTCGCCACGACGGGGGCGCGAACTACCTCTTCTGCGACGGTCACGTGAAGTGGATGCAATTCGATGACATGTGGGCGTGGAGCGTGGCCGGTCCGGCGGCCCCATGAAGCGGCCGCCCCCGAGGTCGGCTTTCCTTGGCGTGGAACTCGGAGGCTCGCAGCGGCGTTCAAGGAACATGAGCGCCGGGCGTCGCAAGCGTTAATGGGGCATGAGAACTCCGAACTCTTCCAGGCTATTGGGGCGGGGGCTACTCTTCCTATGGCTGTTCATGGTCATAGGCCCCTTGAGTCTGACCGAGGGGATGACGCACCACCATTCCCCCACGGAAGATGACGACGACTGCGCCACCTGTTTCCTCTTGTATGCGGGCGTTCAGACTCCCCCGCCGGTGCGACCATACGTGCCTGCCGTGCTGGTGGAACCCATCGCCTGCCCGCCGGCTCCCCCGGCAATCCAGCGTCTTCTACCCGAAGATAACCTCTCGCGAGCGCCTCCCTCAACCACCTCGGTCGTGTAAGCCCCACCAACGGCCCGAGCCGATTGCCTCGGCACTGGGCTGCAATGCTGCATGGGCGCGGAACCGCGCTCACGTTTGGTTGCGCCATCGCAGAATCGCGCCAACGCAGATCCATGCGTGCATGGAATCGCGCCAACCCGATCCCGCGTCAACGCGCCAACGCATTAGCCAACATCACACGACCCACCAAGGAGGTGGAGTTGTATGCACGTGTGCACTTCTGGGCGCAGGCGCGCCTTCGGGCGCAAGAGCGCCTTTACGTTGATCGAATTGTTAGTCGTGATCGCGATCATCGCGATCCTGGCCGCCATCCTGTTCCCGGTTTTCGCCCGGGCCAGAGAGAAGGCGCGAGCGATAAGCTGTCTGTCCAACATGAAGCAGATCGGCCTGGCGCTGATGATGTACGCTCAGGACTACGATGAGACTTACCCGACGATCCATGCCGGGACGCTGGCGGCGAACCTCGCCGCCGGCACTGAGCCACCGGATATAGCGGTCGAGTCCAACTGCCTGGCGCCGTATGTCAAGAACTGGCAGGTATGGCGGTGCCCCGATGACACTTCCGCCAACACGCCTACATACGACTCCGACTGCGGGATCACGATCCCGATTCGGGTCAGCTACGAACAGAACGGCTACTTCGAGTATGCAACCACCATGGGGGCCGTACAAAGCCCGGCTGACATCGTCTATTTGGCCGAGCGGCCCTCGAACCGGATCGATGACTGTTTCCATCCCTGGGAAATAAGCTCCAATCCCAATCAGGTGCCAAACATCGCCAACATCTTCGATCCAGCCGAGGGCGCTGGGGTTGGGTACCTCGATTACAACATCCACAGCGGCGGAGCCAACTACCTGTTCGCCGATGGACATGTCAAGTGGGCGCAATTCGCCCAGATATGGAACCCGGGCCTGCAGTACCCATTCTAGCAGGCCTGTGGGCTGGCACGATAACGGTCGACTCGCCGCGAGAAGGCAGGGGGACAGGGGGTCCCTAACTCCTTCTCCGCGGGACGAAGAGGGCAACAAGAACGAAGAAGTGCCATACGTCTCCAGTCGGGTCTACAGCAGGCCCGGCTGGAGGCGAAATGAACACCGTGATACATTGGACACAAAGCCGGTGGCGGGGTCGCAGATGCTGACGCCCTCGCCGCCGGCGACGCCAACGAGCCGCCCGGTTCGGCGCACTTTCGGCCTCCGTGAGTGCGCGGAGTACCCGGAATGCCAGCGACATTCAGCCGGGGACGGCCTTGCAGGCTCAGCTTTGGGCAGGACAGGAAAACCACATAATAGATTGTGCCAATGTGTTATCATCGTACCCGCACTGACGATCCACCAGGGGCGGCGGGACATCGCGATCACGCGGGCGCTGGGGGCGACGCGGGCCGATGTCTTCCGCCAGATCACCGTGGAGGCCGCGGCGCTGGGGACCCTCGCCGGCTTGCTGCCGGCCGCAATCGCCTACCGGCTGCCGGTGGCCGACACCCTGGCCAAGGAGTGAGTATCACATGGTCGATCCAGTCACACTGGCGCGCCGCAAAAAGCGGCTATACGGGGGGATTGCCATCTGCGCGGTTGGCCACAAGCAGATCATCCACCGCGGCAACATGGTCGCGTGAAAGGCAGGTTACAGGTGATAAGTCATAGGAACGGCAGGACGTCAACATCTCCCTTCCCTTTCCGAAACACGCGCACTGCGGCACAGCGGAGAGGCGCGACTGACAGTGGCACTGCGCCGTCCTCCCCCTCTCCACGCCGTGGAGAGGGGGCAGGGGGCGAGGCGCCGTGGGCAGTCCTGTGCTGCCTCCTCCTCGCCCTCATCGCCTGCGGCTGCAACCGCCAGCCCGCTCAGACGCAGGCGAACAGCAAGCTCAAAGTCGTCACGACGATCTACCCTCTCGCCGACTGGGTCCGCCAGATGTACGGCGACGCCGTCGACGTTACCTGCCTGCTCAAGCCCGGGATGAGCCCGCACACCTACGAGCCGACGCCCGAGGACATGGTCACCGTCTCGCAAGCCGATGTGTTCCTGTCCGTCGGTCTGGGACTCGAGGAGTGGATCGAGAAGATCGCCCAGGCCGCCGGGAGCGGCCACGTGCAGAGCCACGCTATCGGCGAAGAGACTTTCGCCCCCGGCGGACAGGGGTCGCACGACATGCTGATCGGCGACAACCCGCACGTGTGGATGGACCCGGTTCTCGCGATCCTCATGTGTCGGCAGATCGCGCGCGACCTGGAGCAGGCCCGCCCCGGCCTGGGAAGCGCCTCCGCGAGCCGTATCGCCGCTTATGAGGCGCAGCTTCAAGCGCTGGGCAAGGAGTGCGAGGCGGCGTTCCCGGATAAGAAAGGCAAAGGCGTCGTCACCTTCCACAACGCGTACACCTACATGCTGAAGCGCTGCGGATTGACGCAAGCCGCGGTCATCGAGGAGTTCCCCGGCAAGGAGCCCTCGGCGGCATACCTGGAAGATCTCGTCAAGACGATGCGCAAGATCAACCAGCACATCATCTTCGCCGAGCCGCAACTTTCAGACAAGGCGGCTCGCGTCATCGCCCAGGAGATCGACGGCCGCGTGGAGATCATGGACGACACCGGGGGGGAGAACGTGCCCGAACGGGACACCTACGTCAAGATGATTCGTTACAATCTAGCGAAGCTGAGGGACGCCCTGTAACATGACACGCCTACCCGCTGCCTCCATCCTCCTGCTGGCGGTCGCCATCGCCGCCGGTTGCGGCCGACATCATGCCGCGCCGCCCGCTCCGCCGTCGCCTGCCGCAGAAGGCGGCTTCGCCGTGCCCGAGCCGACGTCACCCGCCGTGAAGAACGGCCCAGCCGAGACGGGGCCGCCGCCAGCCGCCGCGCCCGGCCAGGCCAAGGCTGCCCCTGAGGCGGCAAGCCCGCTGTCCAGCGTGCCCAAAACCGCCTCAGCCAAGCCTGCGACTCGTCCGGCGCCACCGTCCCCGTCGACACCACACAAGATTCCCGATGAGATACTGGTTCGGCTCATCGAGCAGTACCCACACCTGATGATCGCGGATGTTCTCGATGCCAAGCCTACCGGCAACGGCTGGACGCTGAGGATCCGCGACCCCGAGGGCATCGGCGCAATGATGATGGAGTTCCGTATCGCTTACGAGAAGAAGGGGTACGCGGCCCAGGAGTGTCGTGTAAAGGTTGTGAACGACCTCGCGCACGGCGCCCTCGTGATGACCCGGGGGGCGCAGAGGGTCGAGTTGTCCTGCGACGAGGACCCGACTGAGAAGAACATCTCCAATGTGCGCCTCACGGGGCCGCCTCCAGTGCCTGGCCAAGTCAACGCGAAGTAGAGATGAGCGCGGCGCCCGGACGTCAACGGCCCCCCATGATGTCCTCGGCGGTGAAGGTGCCCTTGAGCAGGTCGGCCACAGCCCGCACCTCTTCCTCGGTGATGGGCGGAAGCAGGTGGTCGCGCTCCTCTTCGGCCTCATCGAGGCCCGGGTTCCCGGTCCGGCGGGAGTCGCCGGCCATCTGAACGGCCTGCGCGCGAGTATGCTCGGCGGCCTCCTCCAGGCCGGCGCTGTCGAGCACATGGGCGATCCACCAGAAAAGCTGCCGGTCCATGTCGCCGCCGGTGATCCCCTGCTCGAACGCGGACACGGCATCGAGGCAGGCGGCGCGGAAGGCGTCGACATTGCTGGTCGTCCACTCGCCCGGAGTCTCCCCCGGCTCCAGGAAGGCTTCGACCGCCAGCGCGTATCGGTTGTAGCCGAGGGCGAAGTAGACGAGGGGGTCGGTCGCGCCGGCGGAAATCGCCCGCCCGAGGTGAGCGACGACACGGTCGATGCCGCGCATGTGGAAAGCGCACTCAGCCTGGATGAGATTCAGTGCGGCTCGTTGGCCGTCCGTCTCCGGCTTGACGCGCCCGGCCTGCTCGAGGATGCTTTCCAGGGCGATCCGACGTTTGTCTGTCACCGACTGCATGTCGGCCAGGGACACCTCGTCCCTCGCGTGGAGGCTGCCCATCCGGCGATGATACCGCACCGTCGCATCGAGAAGGTCGCCGAGAAGCGCGCGGAGGACGCCATCGCTCGAGCCGGTATCCAACATGCCGGCGACGTAGGGGTAGAAGGCCTTGCTGAAGGCGCTGCACGTCTCGAAGGACTGCAGCTCGCGAATCTTTTCATCAATGGATGGATCGGACGCCGGCTCGAACATGACAGACGACTTCCTCGGCTGAAGGGTCTTAAGCCCCGCTCAGAAGGTACAATTCCTCTGCGACATCGTACCCACCTTCCCGGGGCTCTTCTCTCAATGTGTGTGGGTAGCTTGACAGTGGCTGAACAGACCACATCAGGCATGGTTGTTATCCGTGCCGTCGCGTCCGCAGGACGCCCGGCCCCGCCGCAGGCGGGGACCCTCAGCCGGATGCTTCAGCGTCCGGGATTCCCGCCGCACAAAAGCCTCCCCGTCCGCAGGACGGGCGGCGCGAAGCGCCCGACAGAAGGCCCAGCCTGCCTGCGTCCCCGACGATTTGGGCGGCTGCGCCGCCACCCGTC
>CAYWBK010000379.1:0-6404 GCA_964455745.1 uncultured Armatimonadia bacterium | reverse complement strand
CCATGTTGCGACGACGTGGATTTACACTGATTGAACTGCTGGTTGTCATCGCGATTATTGCCATTCTCGCGGCGATCCTGTTCCCGGTCTTCGCCAGAGCCAGAGAGAAGGCTCGTCAGACGAGTTGTCTCTCCAACGTCAAACAGCTCGGACTTGGCATTATGATGTACACTCAGGACTACGACGAGAGTTTCCCACCCACCTATCAGTGGGTGTCCCCCGGCAACAACTGGCCGCTGCGCAAGTGGGCTCCGACCATCCTCCCCTACGTCAAGAACACCCAGATCTTCGTCTGCCCGTCCGACCAACCGGCTCAGGACAACGGCACTGACGCCGTCGGCCCGATCAGCTATGGAACCAACGTGAACCTGATGCCCGGCGAGCGCGGCGCTTTCGCCCCGGTCGCCCTCGCGAAGGTAGCCCGGCCTGCGGAGTGCACGTTGCTCTGTGATGCCTATCACGCGGCCGACTACTGCATGGATGCCAACTATGTTGTGGCTAACGGGATCACCTGCGAGGGTCGGCCCGCAGGCCTCCTTGGTAACGGCCAGGACGTCTCCTTCCACAATGGCGGGTACAACGCCTGCATGGTGGACGGACACGCCAAATGGGCTAAGGGCGGCACGGATGACATCGACAGCACGAAATGGGTCATCAGCCCGTAACTCCCACACCGCCTGACCCGTAACACAAGTGGCCGTCCGGCGAGGCGGACATGCTTGTAGATGTCCATGCTGGCAATCGTTCTATAAGGGGCACGGCCTTGATGGTGGCCGTGCCCCTTTTTCACACAGTATCTCCCTCCTGCCGCCGTTAAAAAGGGACAGCAGCACTCCACTGCCACGTGCTCGTCCCAGACCTCCAACCAGCCGCCGGTGTCGGCAAGCGGCGTCAAGGGCCCGTTCGAGGCCGCTGCCCGTGCGCATTGATGATGTATTGCGGAATAAGTCGTGTATATTGTGCGAAAATGCTGAATCTGTTATAGTGACGGTCAGTAGGAGGGCTCTGGGCGGGGGCGACACTGGCACCACATCATAGCAACTCCACCGCGTTACCGTCCAGGTCCCAACATCACCTGTCGTAGACGGAGGCGATGCCCATGTTGCGACGACGCGGTTTCACCCTGATCGAACTGCTGGTCGTCATTGCGATCATCGCGATCCTTGCGGCGATCCTGTTCCCGGTTTTCGCCCGCGCGCGTGAGAAGGCGCGGCAGGCGAGTTGCGAATCCAACCTCAAGCAGATAGGCACGGCTCTTATGATGTACGTGCAGGACTACGACGAGCTGTTCCCCGACCACTGTGGACAGTCTACTGGGAATTGCTGGGCGGTATCGATCTATCCCTACGTTAAGAACGCACAAGTTTGGGCCTGTCCCAGCGATCCTTCCCTTGGGACATTTGGCATCTGGCGTAACTCCGCCAACGGGACGATGAACCCATTCAGCCCGCCGTTGCCTCGGGGGTACTGTTGGAACCTTAACTGCGACCTGAAACCCCTCGCCAAGATCACTGCAGTCGCTCAGGTCCCAGTCGTGGCCGACGGCGACGGCATCGGCTGGATGGCTCCGATGAACCCGTGCATCGGGTTCACAAGCTTTGGAGCGTCGCAGGCGTGTGCCACAGAGTATGCGCAGATGGACCCGCGTCACAACGACGGCGCGAACCTGGCATTCGCCGACGGCCATGTGAAGTGGTATACCGGGAGCTCGATTCTCAGCGGCTTCAAATCGCAGTCGCTCCTCCCTAACTAGGCCTCAGCCTGTCGCACCCCAAAAGCACTCAGGCGTGGGAAATCCGAAATGAAGCGCTGGAGGGAGGTCGGAAGGCCTCCCTCTTCTGTTTTGAAGGGACGTTTCGCGAGATCGTGCGTGTCGAGGCGTACATTGTAAGTGTAAGGCAGGTGTTGCTCTGGCGGTGTCGAAGGCTTCGCACGACGGCGCACAGGGGTGGGCGCACGTGGGCCTCGCAGGAGGTGGCATCGGCGTGAAACCAATTCCGTCGCCGATTGGTCGTTTCCGTGCCGAAGCGCGCTTCGGCGCGGCCTCCTTCGCGGCAGTGTGGCTCGCCTTGCTTGCGGCGATTCCGGCGGGAGCGGCCGATGGCGCGGACCGGGGGAAGGCTCTGCTGCAAAGACTCTCGCAAGGGCAGGCGACGCGGATTGTGGCGTTCGGTGACTCGATCACGGCAGGCTGGGGCGTTGCCGACCCGGCTCGCGACACCTATCAGGACGTGTTTGCCTGGGCGCTGCAAGAGCGCTTTAGTAAAGCGCCGATCGAACTGGTCAGCATCGGGATGCCGGGGAAGACCAGCGGCGATGCTCTGCGGGTTATGAGGGCCGAGGTGGTGGACCGCAACCCCGACCTGGTCATCGTGCAATTCGGCGGCAATGACAAGGGCTGGGGGCGCACGGTCGGGCAGTACCGGGCCGATCTGAGGCGGGTGCTGCAGGCGATCGCCGAGCAGACCCGTGCGGCGGTGATCTGCTGCGTGCCGCCGATCGTCGACCCCAATCTCCACAACCCGTTCGCCGACACGGCCCGCCAAGTTGCGGCGGAGGCGGATGTCGCCATCGCGGACTTCGACGCCGCGATCCGCAGCGGCGACCACGACTTCCGCGGCCCCTTCCCCTACACGGAGCACCCCGACGATTTCACCCATGCGATCCTCGCCCGCGAAGTCATGGCGGCGTTCGATCGCCTGACCGGCGTCCCGGCAGGCGTCACGGTGGAACTGGTGGGAGGCGCGCGCACGGCGCAGCTCGGGCAGAGCCTCAGCATCCCGCTGCGGGTCATCAACCCGGATCAGCGCCCGGTGGTCGCGCATGTGAAGGTCGATGTCAGCGGGAAGCTCACCGTGCAGGACGTGAAGCTTGATGCCGGGGCGACCGCAGAGGTGAGCGTCGAGGTTGCGTTGCCTCGCGAACTGCCTCTCGGCCGCGCCTACAGCCAGGAGATACGGGCGACTGCGAGCACCCCGGAGCAGTCTTCGTTCGATGTGAAGTGGCTCACCCTTGCGCCCATCGCCCCCGTGCAGACGGCGACTCAGACAGGGCGCGCGGAGCGCACCGCCATCGGGGGCTCGTGCGTGGTTTCCGGTCGTGAGCTGTGGCGGGGCCCGGCGGATTCCAGCGCGCTATTCTCCATCCAGGAAACGCGCGAGGCGCTTCAGTTCGACATCCACGTCGATGACGACGACATCACTCTCGCGGACCTGAAGGACCCCGCGCAGGGGGATGCTGTCGAGGTCTACCTCGATGCGCGCAAGGCGGCGGATCAGGGCAAGCCGGTGTACGGACCGGATGTGGTGGGCTATCTCATCATGCCCCCGGCGGACGGCGGGGGCTGCAAGTGGCGGCTCCTGGACGGCCAGACAGGCCCGCTGAGCCGCGCGACCGTCACAGGCAAGCGCGTGCCAGGCGGCTACGAGGTGCAATTGGCCGTGCCGCTGGAGGCGCTCAAGGCCGCCCGAGGCGGGGACTGGCCCGGAATGGGGGTGGACGTGGCGATAGACGATGCCGACTTCGGCGGAAGCCGCAAGTGTCAGCTTTTCTGGTCCGGGACGGCCCTCGACTACGTCAGCGCCCGGTACTTCGGCGGCCTCGAGCGAGCGCCGTGTCCGCCCGGTGCGGTGAGGGCCGTCGTCCGCTGATTTCGGACGATTGCGGCCGCCAGGGCAGTCGCGCGGGTTCCTGAGCGGCCTGTAGGAGCGGTCTCCAGACCGCGATTGCCGTCGATCTGCGGCCGCTCCCACGACACGGCCAGATCGCACTCTGGAGAGTGCTCCTACAGGGCTCCGCGTCACGGCGCGACGGCGGCTGTCGCGGCCACGAGGTTTGCGCGCATGTCGAGCAGCGCCGGAGCCGGCTCGAAACGAATCTGGCGGATGGGTTGCTCCGGTCGCGGATTCTGCCACTCGCGCACCAAGCACCGCAGTGGCGGCCGGTCGATGAGCCACGCCGGGCCGCCGGTCTCCTGCGGGAGAGCGTCGGCGCTTTGCGGGAGGGCTTCCAGCCCGTAACGAACCGGGATGCGCGCCTGTGTGCCGTCGGCATAGTCCACGACCCACTCGCCGAGGGGCGTTCCCGGTGAGCTTGAGGCCTCGGTGTTCATCGCCAGGTACAAAGCGTGGCACTTGCCCCCGACCGGGTAGACTTGCCGCCGCTCGGCGAGGGCTTCCGTGAGATCGTGGCGCTGGCCGCCCTTCTCCAGCAGCAGGCGCACGGTATCCCCCGGCTTCAGCGCGCGCAGCGCGTCGGCTTTCGAGCCGGCGCCGCCTCCGTGGGCGGAGAGAACGTAGCCGTCGGCGGGAATCGGCATGTCGCCGACTTGGTCGCGGACGTCAGCGACCTTCCCGTCGCGGACGGCGATTTCCACCCCGTACTGGTTCGTCCCCGTGTGCCCGTTGCCATAGCCCGGATGGTAGAGCACAAGCTGGTCGGCCCCGCGCCCGCAGTCCTCGCCGTCGATGCGCAGGGCCTGCCCGCCGGGCAGTTGCGCCAGGAGCAGCGCCGGCGCATAGCCCCCGATCCAGTCGCCCCTGGCGTCCATCACCGCGATGCGATCTCCGGGCCGCAGGGCCTGCAACTGATTGCCCTTCGCGCTCGATGGCCCCAGGTGGGCCGAGAGCACGAATCCCCCTGCCGGTATCGCACGATCTCCAGAGCCGTAGCCGCTGCCCTCCAACACCAGCCCGCCGGCGGAGACGCTCACCTCGGCCCCGTAGATGTTCGTGCCCGTGCTCGTGCGCGGCGCGCAGTACAGGATGAGCTGGTCCTCGCCCCGCCCGGCGTTCACGCCGTCGAGCGCGAGCCGCACGCCGCCGGGGAGCAGCACACTCGTCGCGCTTGCGGCGCTGTCGGCGAGGGGTTTGCTTACGCCGGGCAAAGGCTCCAGGCGCACGGGGCTGGTGGTGACCAGCGGCACACCGAAGTGCTGTTCGATGCCGGCGCTCGGCCAGGCCACACGCCGGGCTCCCTTCGGCGAGAGCAGGAGGGCCGCCGCGCCGGGGAAATCGAGGCTCTTGCGCCGCCAGAGGACTGCGTTTGTGGCCCGCTGGGCGGCGGACGATAGAGCGGGTTCCGGGACGACGACGTTGGGCGCTGCTGCGGCATTCCAGGCGGCCTGCGCGTAGAAGGCTTGTACCGGGCTGTAAATCGGCGAGGCAAAGCACCCCGGAGGCCCGGCCCAGAGCGTGCCCAGCGTCGGGATGCTGCGCGCTTTGGCATATCGAACCAGCGAGAAGGGGCTTTGCCACGGGCTGGCCCACATCTCGAAGCCTTGCTTGCGCAGGTAGTCGAGGGCTGGGTAGGCGGCGAGGGGGTCGTAGAACCAGTAGTCGAGGATGACGTCCTTCGGGACTTTGGCCAGCGCCGCTGCGGTATTCTGAGGCGGGCCGCCGTTCGCAGGACCGACGGGCGCGCCAAGCTGCTTCTCCAGGTCGGGGGCGAGCAGCATGTCGTGCCAGATGACCGTCTTCACGCCGCGCGCCTTGAGGAATGTGTTCACTCGCTCGATGTGCCGGGCGATGAGGCTGGTGACGTCATAGCCGTCCTTCGAGAGCCACGTGAACAGCTCCCAGGCCTCATCCATGCCGCAGTGGAAATACTCGATTGGCCCGTAAACCTCCAGCATCTCCGAGAGGATCGGGTAGACAAACTTGTCGTAGGTTTCGTCGTTGCGGATGTCGATGCCCCCGTGCTGGGTGTAGGGGTCTTTTTTGTAGGCGCGGTCGAGGTGGCCGAGCATGTTCAAGTAGCCGATGGGCTTGAGGCCGAGGCTGCGACCGTACTCGATGACCTCGCGCGCCTGAGCCTTGGTGAGCCTGCCGCCCTCGGCGATAGACGGGTCGAAGTCCAGCACCACTTGCGGGCCGAACTCGAGGGCGAAGTAAGTGATGTGCTGGCGGGCGAGAAGCTCCAGGTTGCGCTTGAACTCGTCGGCGCTCGGGGTCCATGCGCCCTGGATCATGAACGCCCGGAAGGGGGTGTCGGGCCAGTCGCGCAGTTTCGGGATCGTGACCCGGTACTCGCCCGGGGCCCGCTGGGCTTGCCCCAGCAGCGTGGCGAGGGTATGGACCGCCCAGAACGCCCCCTGGGCACCGTGCGCGCGCAGAAGCAGCTCGCCGGCGGAGGGCTCCACCGCGTACTCCTCGGGATGAGGCAACTCCGCCGGGGCGAGAGCGAGGCGGATCGCGGTCCCGCCCTTGTCGCCGACGGCATTCGGGCCGAACAGCGCGGTGAGTTCCCGGCGCAGCAGGGCGGCAGGCGCGGCCAGCTCCGCGGACGCCAATACCTGCACGGGAAGGCGCAGGTGCGTGTCGGGGACAAGCTCAGCCTGACGCGGCTGCGGCCACAGCAGCGAGAGGACGAGCGGCAGAGCGGTGAGTGGCATGGGGTGCCTCCTG
>CAYWBK010000378.1:0-6407 GCA_964455745.1 uncultured Armatimonadia bacterium | reverse complement strand
CGCGAGCGCCAGCATGGCTAAACTCCGACGACCCCTCCGGGGTCTGACGGCAACGACACGAACCAGATCATTGCGTCCCACGCGCGGAAATGTGGGTAAAGCATAGCCGCTTGCGGAGAGGGGTCGGGGGTGAGGTTGCCGGTCGCCTGCCTTGTCGCCTCCCTGCCTCTCGGCTCTTCGTCAATGTGTGTGGGTAGTGGCCGTCAACTGGTCCTGGTCAGGGCAATCAGCCCGTGCGTTGGGCGGGCCGTTGCCGTTGCGTCCGCAGGACGCCCGGCGGCGTAAGCCGCCCGGAATCGTTGGGCACGCGGGCTGGTCGGGCCTTCGGCCACCCGTCCTGCGGACGGGATGAGATGGGGCGCGACTGATCCCGGACGCTGAAGCATCCGGCTGAGGGTCCCCGCCTGCGGCGGGGCCGGGCGTCCTGCGGACGCGACGGCACGGATAGTGACCACGCGTCTGAAGTGGTCTATTCAGCCACTGTCAAGCTACCCATACACATTGAGGAAGAGCCCTGCCTCTCACCCCGCGGTTTGTCTCTGCAGGTAGTTCACCCGTAGGTTGCTCAGGAGCAGCTCGACTTCGTTCTTCTCCGGCGTGGTGAGATCGTCGCCCAACTTCTCCTTGATGGCTGCGATCATGTCGATGGCGAGTCGCGCCTGCGCCAGATCGGTCCGCGTCTCACCGGCCCCCGGAGGCGCTTGAATCCCCAGGTGCACCCACGCTTGGCTGGCGAAAAGGCTGATGAGAAACCGGAGGTTGTCATACACGTTCACGGCTGCGAAGGGATCGACCGGCGGTTGCGTTTCAGCGGCCGGCTCCTCCGCTGACGCTTCCTCGTCCGGCCAAGGCGCAGCCGGCTCGGGCTCCGGCTCAAAGTTAGCTTCCGGCTCGACCGAGGCGGCCTGAGTATCCTCCGGCGTCTCGGCCGGTGCCGCCTCCTCTTCTCGCTTCTCTCGCCGCGTTTTGCGCTTGTCCACCTTGATGACAGGTTCGTCCGGCGCTTCCTTGCGAATTTCCTCATCCGTCATGGCGATCACCCCTTGTGGATTGTACTGAGTGACGTCGAATGTGGGTTGTGCGGAACGCGTCCGCGTGGCACGGTTCCGCATGGGGCGGCGTCTCGCCTGCCGAGGTCTCTGTGGCCGAGTTCATCTCACTCCCAGGCGCACCCGGTAGCTGAAGTACCACGGCAGCGGTTCATCGCCAAGGTGCTGCCGGGCTTCCTGGGCCAACACATCCAGGCCGATCTCGGTCTCGCTGACCCCGCGGCTCAGGACCGTCGCGACCCCGCCGAAGCTGCGGGCCAGGCCGACAAGCCGCTCGGCGTTGCCCTCTTCCACATTGTGCAGCAGGACTTCTCGCGTATACCGGAACCGGCCGCTATCCCGCATCCGGCTGAGGTGCTGGTCTTTCGCCGCGTGCTTGACGATCCGGTCGATGCCCAGCGATGTCTCCAACTCGCGCGCCCGGCGCATGAACCTGTGCCAGGCCTCCTCGGCCTCCACGTGCATCGTCGGCGGCCAGTCGCAGTCGATGGCGGCGAAGATTCCGCCGGGCCGTAGGATGCGGGCGATTTCGGCGAAGGTCGGCTCCGGTTCCAGCCAGTGCAGGCACTGCGAACAGGTGACGATGTCGGCGCAGGCGTCGGGCAAGCCGGTTGCCGTGGAGAGGCCCTCGCGGTAGGTCACGTTCCTGGCGTGGGGGAGAGACGCCGTGCGTTCTTCGGCTTCCCGGCGCATGTCGGCGTTCGGCTCGATGCCGATCACCTGCTCGGCCCGGGCCGACCAGATGCGCGTCGAAAGCCCCGTCCCGGAGCCGATGTCTACCACGAGAGCAGGCGGGTTGGCAAGGACAAGCTGCACCAGCAGGTCGACGAAGGCCTCCGGCGGCTGGGGCCGATAGTCGTCATACGTGTCGGCAAAGCCGCTGAAGCGTTCGATGTTCGCCGCATGGGCCTGAGCGGCAGTGGAATCTGCAGTCATTTGTGTGTGCTCCTGTTCTGCTCGGATACGCCGGGCTGTGGCCTCGATCTTACCAATCTGCTCAGCCGTAAGCTTCCCCTCCGCCAGCGCCTGCTCGAGTTCGTCGCGATCGAACTCCCGGATTGCGCCGTCCGGGTCGATCCACAGGTCGAGGAGCAGGTCGGTGTAGGCAACGCTGTTGTCGGCGATATGCTGGTTCTCTACGATGTGGTACAACCGGCCGATGAGGCTCCCGTCCGGCCCGTACATCTCCCACAGAACGAAGCCCCCGCCCTCTCGGTAGTGAGCGATGGTGTGCGACCCGCGTGGGATCGGTACATCGCGGACGTGGAAGTCAGTCTCACAGTCGTAGCGGAGAATGAGCGCATCTGAGGATCGTTGTACAAGATCACATATAAAATCCTCATCAGGCTTATTCAAGTGACGCTTGTGTTCGATGTACTTGGTCATCGGCCTTGAAGCCACCCGATCACCACGGAGTTGTCCTCATCGCCCCAACCGTCGCCGACCGCGCGCATCCTTGAGATGCCGGCACAGGCGACTCAGGATGATTGGACGTGCATTCCCGCTTGCAGGTTCGCGCACCTGCAGCGGCGAACGAAACCGCATCTCAGAATCGAGCTATGGAGGCGGCTGCGATGTCAGGCATACTTTACGATACATTGTTGGCGCGCATTAGTGCGTTGCCGGTCGTGGACGCTCACGAGCACCTGCCTGCGGAAAAGCACCGCACTTCGGCCCCGGTGGATGTCTTCACCCTCTTCTCCCACTACACGCAGACGGACCTGAGATCGGCTGGTATGCCGCCTGAGGACTACCTGCGCACCCAGGACGCCTCGATACCATTGGGTGAACGCTGGGACCTGTTCGAGCCGTACTGGCAGTGCATTCGTTACGGCTCCTACGCGCGGGCGGCACTGATTGCGGCGGACAAGTTCTATGATTGTACAGATATTTCGCGAGAAACCTATACTCAGCTATCCGAGCGCATGGCCGCTGCGAACACGCCCGGCATTTACGACCGCGTGCTCAGAGACGCGTGCAACATCAGCGTCTGCCTGACGCAGATCGGCAGGATCCCGGAAGAGAACCGCGACCTGCTGGCGCCCTTGTTGCCGGTGTGGAGCCTCGTCGATCTCTCCTGGCCGCAGGCGGCGTTGGAGTTCGGCGGGAAGGTGGGCATTGCAGTCCGCGGTCTTGACGACTACTGCGTTGCGATGGCCGAGACGGTCCACGAGTGGAAGGCGGCGGGAGTCGTCGGTCTGAAGATGATGTCCACGGTGTTGCCCGAAGCGAACAGAGCCGATGCGGCAGCGGCGTTTCGCCGATTTCTGTCCGGCCACGGGGGAGACAACTCGGCCGCCTGGTCGTATCTGGTCCACGAGGCGCTGCGCATTGCGGCTCGGGAGGACCTCGTGGTTGCGGTGCATTGCGGGGTGATCTGGGACAACTGGAACGACGTCTACACGGTTCACCCGAAACACATGATCCCCACAATGATGGCGCATCGCGACACGCGGTTCGACCTCTACCATGCCGGATTCCCGTGGGCCCGTGACATCGCGGTCATTGCGAAGGCTTTTCCGAACGCGTACTTGAACATGTGCTGGTGTCACATCATGTCACAGCAGATGTCGATCAGTGCGCTGGACGAGTGGCTTGACCTCGTTCCATGTAACAAGATCGCAGGATTCGGTGGCGATTATGGCACGCCGGTCGAGAAGGTGTTCGGACACCTGACCATGGCTCGCGAGGACATCGCCACCGTGCTGGCCCGGCGCGTGCAGGACGGGCGATTGACGGAGGAACGGGCGGTCGATCTTGCCGCAGGACTGCTGTTTCGCAATCCTGCGCAATTGTATCGCTTGCCGTTCGCAGGTCTGTAAGATTGCGTGGTGTTCCCGGCAAGCCAGAAACTAAGGGCGAAGTGACCGGTCTAAGAGCCATTGGCAGCGGCGTTGTGCACACTGATCTGCGAACAGTTGAAGCCTTCACGATATTGACGCAATCAGTTATAATGTGATATTGTAAATCATCGGCGAACCGTGGCAGATTGGGACGGGCCGTACCGAAGACCTCCGTTGGCAACCTTGGATACAACGGTCTGGACTTCGGCGGGTTCCTCCCCCCACGAGATACAAGTCCAGGAGGTGACACCAGTCAGGGACACCGTCGTAAGCAGTAGAGACGAGACACAGACTATCTGCATATCCGTCTTAGGGAGGACGAAATGAAACCAGTCAAGATCATGACAGTCGTTGCCGCGTTACTGATCGCAGCGTCGGCCTACTGCGAGAGCCTCGGCATCATCCCGTTGTCTGCCCGCCAGCTCGGCATGGGCGGAGCGGCCATTGCAGTCGCCGACGACGCATTCGCGTGGGCGCAGAACCCCGCAGGCGTCGCCAGCCTCGCTAACAAGCCGAAGGAAGACGGCAAGTGGGCCTGGGATGCAGCGGCATCCTACGCTCAGAGCAATGAGATCAGCGGCGACCGCCTGAAGGCTTGGGACGTCAGCCTCAGCGCATGTGACCCCGCCGACGGGATGGGCTTTGGCGCCGGCTGGGCGCAGCCCAAGATCTCAGACGAGAAGATGAATCTCTACGGCGCCGGCTTCGGCATGAGAGTCAAGGCCGAGGGCTGGAACCAACTGAGTTGGGGCGTCAGCGTTCAGCGCATCAACTGGCCCTCCGGGGCTGACCTGTCCGACGACACCATCTTCAACATTGGCCTGATGTACGACGTTCCGATCCCCGACCGCAAGCCGATCAAGCTCGGTCTCGTCGTGAACGATGTCACCGACAAGCTCGGCGACCTGGTCGAGGGCGAGGACGTCTACAGCTCTCTCATCGGTCGCACCTGGAGCATGGGCACATCCTTCGAGATCAGCCCCCGCCTCCTGTTCGCCGCTGACATGCGCGGGTTCGGCAATGCAGGCCGCACCTGGAGCACCGGCGTCGAGTACAAGTGCGACGAGTGGGCCTTCCGCGCCGGCGATCTGGACGGCGGTCTGACTCTTGGTGTCGGCTACAAGGGCAGCAACTGGTTCATCGACTATGCGCACGGGACCACCCCCAAGCTGCTCAGCTTGGTGACCGACACGAGCGTCAAAGTCAATGCAGTGACCGTAGGTGTGAACTTCTAGGCTCGACCTACGAAGATGCTGTACTAAAAGCACAAGGGGCGCCTCCTCGCGAGGCGCCCCTTTGCGTATGTATAAACCACGTTGCCTCGGCTTGCCAGGCCGCCGACCCGCTACCAGGCGGGCGGCAGGCTCCCCAATGCCCGCGCCAGCCTCTTGCATGATTCACATTCGCCGCAGTGTCCGACCCCGCCCTCATAGCAACTCCACACCAGGCCCATCGGCGTCTGGATGCGGCGCCCCAACTCGACAATCTCCGACTTTGTAAGCTCGACCGTAGGCGAATGGACGCGCGCGTGGACCTGGGTCGAGAGCGCCAGCGCCGCGTCTGTGGCGCGCATGAACTCGGGCGTGTTGTCGGGGAACGTCGCCCCCTCCTCCGCATTGAACCCGCACACGATGAGTTCGCATCCGAGAGCGTCGGCAAACGCGCCGGCGACGCCGAGGAACACCCCGTTGCGATTCGGCACCCAGACCCCCGCCGCCGATTCCGTGGCCGCCGCCAGATCGTCCAGCCGGCCGGCATCCAGCCTCGGCAGGGGCTGCGACCTGTCGGTCAGGGCATTCCCGCCGAGTTCACCCAGCCAGGGGAGCTTGATGGCCCGGTGCTTCGCGCCAAGGGCCTCCGCTTGCTTTGCGGCGGCACGCAGCTCCTTGCCTGCCGCCCGTTGGCCGTAGTCGAATGTGAGCGCCAGCACGACTTCATGCTCGCGCGCGGTGGCCCAGGTCGCCACCAGGGAATCAAGTCCGCCCGACAGCAACGATATCGCTCGCATCGTCAATCCTCCCTATATGTCGCGCAAGACCCTTCCGATTCCCAGACCGAGGCGGAGACGACGCGCACCGGAAGTGGCTCAAGCTGCTGACGTACCTGCTCGAAGAGGAACCGGGCGAGATTCTCGCTGGTCGGGTTCAGCTCGGCGAATGCAGGCAAGTCATTGAGATAACGGTGATCCAGTTGATCCACGACGGCGTCACAGGCCGCCTTGAGGGTCTTGAAGTCCATCAGCATCCCGCTGAGGGGAAGCGTCTCAGCGCATACGGTCACTGCGACGCGATAGTTATGCCCATGCAGGCGAGCACACGCGCCGTCGTAGTCGCGCAGGCAGTGCGCCGCCGAGAAATGCCGTGTAACTGTCAGTTCGTACATGCGTAGTACAGTCCTCTCTTAAACGGCTTCCTATTCCCCTGAAGGGAACGGCTTCCTACCCCCTGCCCCTCCCTCGTAGCTATGCTTTACCCACATCTTGCGTGCGAATCACGGGCCGTTGCCCCAAAAGGCC
>CAYWBK010000377.1:0-6420 GCA_964455745.1 uncultured Armatimonadia bacterium | reverse complement strand
GGGGCGGGGTAGGCGGGCGTTGACAGAGGCGGAACATCGGACTATGCTGCGATAGTCCGTTACTATACGGGGTATGTTCGGTGTTGCACGCGAAATCAACGGAGGACCTACATGGCCGAAGACGAGATCGTTCAGGAACACATGGACAACATCATGGTCCGCCTGCGCCGGGTCGAGGGGCAAATGCGCGGCCTGCAGAAGATGGTCGAGGAGCAGCGGCCCTGCGCCGACATCGTCACCCAGGTCTCGGCGGCGATGGGGGCCATGAAGCGGATCGCCGCGATCATGGTCGCCTGCAGCATGAGGCAGGCGGTCCTGAAGGCGGAAAACGGCGGCAAGGACGCGGACAAGGAGCTTAACAAGCTCATGGATGCGTTCGCGAAGATGGCGTGAGCACCTCCCACGGCATCGCGACTCTCCCCCATCGCCCCAGCCGGGTACACCTGCGCCGGCTGAGCGCCCGTCTTCTCGACTGGTACGAGCGCAACAAGCGCGACCTGCCATGGCGGCAGACAGCGGACCCATACCGCATCTGGGTCTCGGAGGTCATGCTCCAGCAGACACAGGTCGCGACCGTCATCCCCTACTACGAACGGTTCCTTGCGCGCTTCCCCACGCTTCAGGCACTGGCGCAGGCCGACCCCGACGAGACGCTGCAGGTCTGGCAAGGCCTGGGGTACTACTCGCGCGCGCGAAACCTGCTCGCCGGGGCGCGGCACATCGTCAGGGAGCATGGCGGCGCATTCCCCCGCGACGAGGCGGCCCTGCGCAAGTGCCCCGGCATCGGAGAGTACACCGCCGGCGCGCTCCTGAGCATCGCGTTCCACATCCCTGCTGCGGCGGTCGATGGGAACGTGGAGCGCGTGCTGTGCCGGCTGATCGGCGCGGATGGCGACGTGAAGCGAGAGCCGCTGCGGGGCGAGCTGCGGGCGATGGCGCTGGCGCTCGTCCCCGCCGGGCGAGCCAGCGAGACCGCGCAGGCCCTCATGGAACTGGGCGCGACTGTCTGCACACCAAAGGGGCCGCATTGCGGCGAATGCCCGTGGGAGCGCGAGTGCGTAGCGCGGGAACAGGGCCGGCAGGAGGCCTACCCGAGGCCGAGGGTCCGCAAGCAGGCGGTGGACGTGGCACTGCTGTGCGCGGTCGTCGTACGCCAGGGGCGGCTGCTGATCGAGCGTGAGCCGGGACGGCGCTTCTGGAAGCAGCTTTGGACGCTGCCCTACATGGAGGCGGGCGACGAACAGGCCGCCGCGCTGAGCGAAATGTTCGCCGAACGCTTCGGGGCACCGGCCACGGTCGGTGGGCAAATTGCCGAGGTGAAATGCGGCGTCACCCATCACCGGATCACGCTGCGGGCGTACTCATGCGAGGTCCACGGCGAACCCATCGGTGACCACATCGCCTGGGTCGAGCCGTCCGCCATCGGCGAGTACGCGCTGCCGACGGCGCACCGGAAACTCATCGCTTCCCTCGCCGCCGAACATCCCGGCGTCTGATCACTCCACGGGCATCCCCCTCAGCCTCTCGATGGCGCTCTCGATCCATTCCAGTTCGCACTCCATGTGCGTGACACCGTTCTCTCGTGTGAGGTCCCACAGCGTTCGCGCCCGCTCGGACTTCACCTCGCCGAAGCGCTGGTCGATGATGCGCGGAGTATCCGTCTGCAAGACCTTCAGCCTCTGCCGTATCAGCGTAGCCCGAGCCGCGAACATCGACACGATCTGCTCGTTCGCCAACTGGTTCGCGAAGAACACCCGAATGAGCCACTCACTTCTCCCCGAGGCAGGCTCCGTCGGAGCGCTCAGCCAATGCAGCAGCTCCGACGCACCGTCCGCGGTCAGGTGGTAGACCTTGCGGTCGGGGCGGTCCTCCTGGTCGAATACCTCCATGTCCACCCAGCCGTCATCAGCCATGCGCTTGAGCGTGCGGTATATCTGGCTCTGTGTCGCAGGCCAAAAGTGTCGCACGGACTCGTCGAAGCACTTCTTCAGGTCGTACCCGGAGAAGGGATGATACGAAAGGAACCCCAGAATCGCGTGTTCGAGCGACATGTCACTTGCCTCCTGCAACCTGCCGGGCATCGGCTGTGCAACCGCGCCGGCGTCACGCCTCATCAACCACCTTCCGATGGGCCTGCACCATGCCCTCGACCATGCGGTTGCGGAACTCCTCTCTCACGCGCGGGATGTGAGTGAGAGGAATGACAATCGCGTTGCGCAGCCGCGTCCGCCAATCGCGCTGCGGAAAGTCATACACGCCAAGGCTCCGATAGGCCTTGTGATCGGCCTGGAACGCCATCCGCAGGCGGCCCCAGACGTCATCCCGGAGGAGCTTCATCCCCCCGACGCCCAGGAACGTCGGCGGCCTGATGTAACCCTTCTCCGCACAACCGACCAGATGCGACGCGAGCCTGTCGATTTGGGCGTCGAGTTCGCCGGAATCCGCACACTCGTCGGAGACGAAGTCGACCACGTTCGCCCGCTGGATCTCGAAGTAAGTCTCGAGAACCTGCCTCATATCGGGAAGCTGTCCGAGCGGCCCCGAGATGAGAAAGGCAATCTGCTTCCCGATGAGCGTCGGCTTAT
This sequence comes from uncultured Armatimonadia bacterium, assembly GCA_964455745.1. Lineage (GTDB taxonomy): Bacteria > Armatimonadota > Zipacnadia > Zipacnadales > CAYWBK01 > CAYWBK01. Next base: position 3,835 of record CAYWBK010000377.1, on the reverse strand, counting down.
GGGTGTTGAAGAAAGCGCGGTCGAAGAACTGACGCCACTTGGCCGAGAGATGCCTGTCCGCCACCGCGCCGGCGATGACGATGATGTCGGCGGGGCGCAGGGTCGTGTTGTAGAAATCAATGTACCCGTCCTTGCCGCTGTAAGCGCAGACGTTGTCCAGGCCGCACTTGCAGCAACCCTGGCAGCCGCCTTTGATATCGATGTCACACAGATTGACGACCTCCGCCTTCCCCCCGAAGGCCGCGCGCATTTGCTCGATCATCCGCTGGAGATTGCTCTGCCCCTCCCGCGCATCCGTCAGGATCAGAACGCGCCGCCCGCCGGGATCGACAGGGGCGGCGTCCCCGCTCGGCACATAGGAGATCGGCTCGTGGCGCAGTGGCGCGTACCAGCGAGTTGTCGGGGCGTGTTTCTCGGCGGCCTCGAAGAACCCTTCGGCGAACTGCAGCAGCTTCGCGCGCTCCACGGGATCCAGCAGGTCCTGCATGTGCGCCGGGAAGCCCCCAGCGTAGCTCATCCCCAGGTCCTCGCAGATCGCGCGAATGTAGCTGTGCGCCGTGTGGTCGAAGAAGTGGATTGAGGTACTGATCGCCGCCGTGTACTTGCCGCGAAACGCATCCTCGGCGTGTCGCTCGAAGATCAGCTCGATGAAACGCTTGTACTGCGAGCACACCAGACACACGTAGAGGGGAAAGGCCCACAGAACGGCATCGGCCTCGCGAACCTGCTCGATCACCTCGGCGAACCGCGCCTCGTCCTTCTCCAATGCGCCAATGCGCTGCGCCACGTGGAAAGTAACGAACTCGTGCTCGGGGTGCTTCTTGGCGATGAAATTGACCGACTGCAGCGTGACACTATTGTCGCCCTTGGGGCTTCCGCCCAACACCACGATCTTCATCGGGGTCGCTCCTTCCGTGTGTCAGCCTGACAACCCGCGCCGATTACAGGCTTGTACATATATAACACTATAGATATATAAGCATAATGCTATATGAATGTCAAGGGGGAAACGTTGCGAGGACGCGGCGTGGCATCCGCTGCCTGTGCTCACTTGGGGTGCGCGTCAGGAGGACTTCAGTACCAGGGGGCCTGCTCGGCGAGTTGCAGGGGGGGGCTAATCGGCGGTGGACGCGACCTGATGCAGTGGAGGAGGCGCCCTAGCCTTTCGCGTTGACTTCGACGACGATGTCGCCTTTGGACTCCTCGCGGATCACGCCCTCAATCGCCTTCCCGCCGTCGTCAACGCCGTCCGGCCCGATGCTGTAGATGAGCAACGTATCGCCTTGGAGCTTCGACTTCAGCGGGCCGGTGCCGAAGGGATCAGACGGCGCGGCGGGGACATAGCCGGGCACGAGGTAAGCGAGGCCGCTGGGAAGGTGCCCGCGCTCCAGCAGGTACGCGCGTGCGCCGAGTTGGACGATCCGCAGTCGGGATTGCGCCTTGGAATCGGCATCATAGAACCAGGCACCTATGCGAAAGCCTGCTGTCAGGTAGGCGACCAGCGGATCAGGGGACCGCGCCAGTTTCTGCTGTTCGGCATAGGGCCGGGCTGCTGTTTCGCGGAGTTGCGCATAGTTGTCGCCAAGGGTCTGCCAGGACTTGCGGTAATCGATCCTGCGAATGTCTACCGGCTTGCCGCCATTCAGGTCCTTCAGGGCATCGGAGACCATATCGAGCGTGAGCGTGTCCGGCCCGGCCACCACATCCTTGAACAGAACACGCGTGAGTCTCTCCTCGCCGTCGATGACCTCCGTCATGGGAACGCGGCGCTGCTCGATGGCCTCCAGGCGCGCCACGGCAGCTTTGCACCGGGCGGCATCGAGGTGCGGCAGCGCTTCGTCCAAACTGCGGCGTCCTCGAGCTTCGGCCGCGTTGGTAGAGACGACAGAGATCGTCGAACGCTCCGTAGCCACGTCTTGCGCCATCCGCATACAGTCGATAGCGCTGTCGGCAGCGTCCGCGAAGTCGCCCCGTTCCCGATAGCAAGCCGACTCCATCTCAAGCAATATCGCTACCGCCCTGAAACAGGACAAGTAGTGGGCCGCCTCCGCCGTCCCGGGCGGAGGCACGCGGCACTCCTGCCTGAAGGCCTCCCGCGCAAGCTTGAGAACATCGGCGTACAGGCCCACGCGCTGGGCGAGCGGCAGGTCTCGCGGCCCCGCACCCCACGGGTCCTTCCGCCATCGTGCGATGTCCGCTGCGGTGACATAGTCAGGGACTGGTTCGGGAAGGGAGTGGGCATGGTCAATCTCGTCCTTGAGCGCGAAGGCCTTCAGGTATGTGTCGAAGCCGTTGGGACTGGGGAGCGCTATGGCTGGTGGCTGCCAGGCGTCCCACGGACCTCGCCGGGCCACGTTGGCCTTGTAGGCCATCAGCAACGCGCCAACAGATCCGATGCAGACGAGCAATGCGATGACCGGGGCTATACGCCGCATAGGTGATTCCCCCTCGCGAGTCACATCCTCGCCACAGCCGAGGCGGGAGCGCCTCTGGAGTGTAGGCGTCTTCGTCCAGATAGACAGACCTTACCGAAGGTTATTCGGTACTGCAATGGGAGTTCCTGCAGGGAAGCCAGCGTGCCAAGGAGGGAGCCATCCGGGGGTAGACGGGGTGAACCCGTGCGCGGTAGCCGCACCGCGGCCACCGTCAATGTGGGGGGAGCATTACCCTCCGCACACCGGGCAGTCGGGGCGGCGAACGAGGTTGTATTTCGTCATCGTCAGATCGTCCATGTCGATGGTCAATAGCTTCCCCTTCAACGGCTCCCCGCAGCCGCTCAGCAGCTTGATCGCCTCCATCGCCGTGATGCACCCCAGCATCCCCGACACGGCGCCGATGACCGGAAAGCCCAGCGGCTCCCACCAGTCCGGGGCCTGGGGGCAGTAGCACTCCAGGCAGGCCGTCTCGCCGGGAACCAGCACGCTGAGTTGACACTCCATGCCGTTCATCCCGGCATCCAGCAGGGGCCTGCCCAGCTTCCAGCAGGCGCGGTTGAGGGCGAAGCGCTCCTCGAAGGTCGGCGTGGTGTCGCAGACGATGTCCACCTGCGAGACCCACTCCTCGGCGTTCGTGTCGTCGGCATTCGCGGCGAGACCCGTAACATCACAATCGGGCGCGATCCGCCGAAGCGTCTCCACGGCCTGCGGAATGCGCGGAAGCCCGACACCGTCGGCGCGCATCAGTATCTGACGGTTGAGGTTCGAGTGCGTCAGCGTGCCCCCGTGGGCGATGATGAGCCTCCCGATCCCGGCGATGGCCAGGTACATCGCCACCGGCCCGCCAAGCCCGCCGACGCGGGTGACCAGGGCGGAGGCACCCTTCAATCGGCGCTGGCCCTCCCCCCCAAAGCCGACCTGCATCATCTGTCGCTTGTAACGCTCGATCTCGACTTCGGTGAGTTCAGGCAGGATCATCAGTGTGATGTCTCCCAGACAGTTGCCATGCGGGCTTTGGCACTCTGAAACGATGAAAAGGCGACGGCCCTACCCCGTCCCCGCTTCGCGGGGCCACCCCTCCCGTTCCGGGAGGGGAGAGACAAACGGCGATCTCGCGCAGCAACAAACCGTTGCCGTTCTCCCCTCTCCACGCGTGGCTATGCTTTACCCACATTTCCGCGCGTGGGACGCAATGATCTGGTTCGTGCCGTTGCCGTCAGACCCCGGAGGGGTCGTCGGAGTTTAGCCATGCTGGCGCTCGCGCCAGCCCGGCGTAAGCCCCCGGATTCTCGGCCCCACATAGCCCGCAAGCCCCGAAGGGGCGACACAGAACCGACAACATCGTGCCATTTGTGCCGCCCCCTTCGGGGGCTGTTCTTATCCAATGAGGAGCTGCTTTC